>CAZRAA010000012.1:0-39892 GCA_964597975.1 uncultured Thermoleophilaceae bacterium
TGCTCTCTGGCGGTGAGCGATCATTGGTCGCCCTGGCGTTTCTCTTCAGCGTATTTCTGACGCGCCCATGTCCGTTCTACATCTTCGACGAGGCTGAGGCTGCGCTCGACGACGTCAACATCGATCGCCTGGTCGCGCTCCTGCGCGAACACAGCGACAACAGCCAGTTCATCGTGATCACCCACCAGAAGCGCACGATGGATGCCGCGGACTGTCTCTACGGCGTCTCGATGGGCAAGGACGGGATCAGCAAGGTGATCACCCGCCGCATGACCGGCCGCGAGACCGAACACGGCGAACTGATCGTCGCCTGACGCCATGCGCGTTCTGGTCGCAGGTGGAATGGGGGCGATCGGGCGCCCGCTGATTCCGATGCTGGTCGGCGCAGGGCACGAAGTATTCGCCAGCACACGCGCAGAATCCAAGGCCGACCAGATCAAGGCGACCGGCGCGACCCCGGTGGTCGCTGACTTCCTCGAGACCGGCGCGGCAGAGGCGGCAATCGAGGCCAGCAGACCGGATGCGGTGATTGATCTGCTGACGAGTCTGCCGCAGGATTTCGACCCGCGCAGGGCCAAGTCCGCATACGAAGCGAACGACCGCGTCCGCCGCGAAGGCACCGGGGCGCTGCTCGCCGCCGCGGCGGCCGGCGGCGTCAATCGCTATCTCTGTCAGTCCGTCGCGTTCCTCTATCGGCCGGGCGGCGATGCCCCGCGCTCTGAAGACGATCCGATCTGGAGCGACGCGCCAGCACCCTATGACAAGTCCGTCGCTGTGCTCGCCGAGAATGAGCGCAAGGTCACGCAGAACTCGGCGTTCACCGGCGTGGTTCTGCGTTATGGCTTCCTCTACGGGCCTGGAACCTGGTTTGAGACTGGCGGCAGCACGTACAACTCGGTGCAGAAGCGCCAGTACCCGCTGATCGGCGACGGTGGTGGCATCAACTCGATGGTCCACGTTGCCGACGCCGCATCGGCAACGCTCGCGGCGCTCGAGCGTGGCGAAGGCATCTACAACATCGTCGATGACGATCCCGCGGCGATGAGTGATCTGGTGCCGGCGTACGCCGAAATGATCGGGGCCGGGCCGCCGCGAAAGATTCCGTCGTGGATTGCGCGGATTGCGGTCGGCAAGTACCTCATCGCGGCGGCCACCACGCTTCCGGGCGCGAGCAATCAGAAGGCCAAGCGCGAACTTGGCTGGGCCCCGGCGATTCCGAGCTGGCGGACCGGACTGCGCGATTTCCGCGACAGCGACCCAGCGCTCACGGGCCGATGAGCGAGAGCAAAGGCGACTCGCCAGTCGTCACCGCGCTGATCGCCGCATTCGCGGCGATCGAGCTTCTGACCTCGCTCTGGATGGTCGCGGCGCCCGGCTCGTTCTTCGAGCACATCGGCCCGTTCGGCCCTTACAACGCTCATTACCTGCGAGATGTGGCGGCATTTCAGGCCGGAATCGGCCTCGCCTTGCTGGCATCGATCTGGCTGCGCGCGCTGAGGCCCGGGGCGGTCTGCGCGCTCCTGGCGGCGACCGCGCTGCACGCGGTCAATCACATCGCCGACTTGAACGCCGTGGCGGATTCCAACGCCGATCTGATCGACGCCGTGCTTGTGACCCTCACAGCGATCGTGGCGGCTTGGTTGCTCAAGGCCACGCTGGAGAGTGGTTGACGAACACACGGGATATGTGTTACACTGATCCCGTGGCAAATTTGACAATTGCAGTGGACGACGATCTCCTCCGGCGCGCGCGAGTGCGCGCGGCGACGGAAGGCACGTCCGTCAATGCCGTGCTTCGAATGGAGTTGGAGCGATGGGTCGGGCATTCAGCAGACGAGGCTCTGGAGGCTCTCTTCTCACGCAAACGGACGATCGGAAATCCCGGCGGCGCGAGTGGCTGGACGCGCGAAGGCCTTTACGCCGAACGCCTGAACCGGCCGGTCAAAGATGCCAGCTGATCGCGTCTTCGCGGACACAAATCTCTTGGTCTATGGCGTCGACGACTCCGAACCGGAGAAGCAGGCGATCGCGCGTCACGTACTGAGCAGACATTGGCACCAGCTTGTCGTAAGCGCTCAGGTGCTGGGCGAATTTCATTCGGTGTGCGCCGTCAAGCTGTCGATCCCGTTGGACCAGGTGGAGGCAGACCTTCTCGACTACTCGAGGCTTCGTGTCATGCCCACCAACTCGGACGATGTGATCGCCGGCGCAGCTCTCGCGACTCGGACCGGGCTCTCGATTTTTGATTCGCTCGTGGTCGGAGCGGCGAGTCGCGCGGGTTGTTCGCTTCTACTGACTGAAGACGCCGAGATCCTCGCGGCCGAACTCGACCTCAAGGTGGAAAACCCCTTCGCCTGAGCCCTACTGGCCGAGCTCGGCCTTGTCGATCTGCTTGTTGTTGAGCTTCGACTCGTCGATCCCGACGAAGTTGCTCGCCTGCATCATCGCCGGTGCCTCGCCGCCGGTGGAGCCGTCACCTTCGCGCCCTGCGAGCGCGATCGTGAAGTAGCTGCCGACCGGGCGATCGTGGCGGTGGGAGATGCCGCCGGCCATTTCCGTCAGCCGGGCGACACGGTCCTCGGTGGCCGGGTGCGTCGCGAACATCGTCGAGGTCTTGCCCTTGGCGTTCATCGCCGGGGCGATCATCATGTGCGCGATTGCCTCTTCGGGGCGCTCGGTCGGGACCATGTTTCCGGAGATCTGGTTGAGTGCCGACGCTAGGCCCTGCGGATAGCGGGTGAGCTCAGCGCCCGAGGCGTCGGCGACGTACTCGCGCTTGCGGCTGATCGACATCTGGATGATCGTCGCCGCGATCGGAGCGAGGATCACCGTGAGCAGAACAATCACGAGGCCGATCCAGCCGCCGCCGTTGTTGTTGCTGCGGCCGCCGCCGAACCAGAGGCTGTAGGAGATGATCTGCGCGATCAGCGCGATCGAACCGGCGAGCACGGCGGCATAGGTCATCAGCTTGACGTCGAGGTTCTTGATGTGAGCCATCTCGTGCGCGAGCACGCCGTAGAGCTCCTGATCGTCGAGCACATCGAGCAGCCCTTGGTTTACGCAGATCAACGCCTGCTCTGGGTTGCGGCCGGCGGCAAAGGCGTTGGGCGATGGATCGTGCGAGATGAACAGGCGCGGCATCGGCAGCCCGGCAGTGATCGAAAGGTTCTCGACCATGCGCCAGAGTTCGGGCGCCTCCGACTTCGACTTGACCTGCTTGCCGCCAGCGGCGAGTACCGCCATGTCGTCGCCGCCGAAGAGCGAAAAGAGCACCATCATCACGGCGATCGCCGCGACGCCGATCGCACCGATCGGGCCGACCCACAGGTACAGCCCGTACCCGATGACCGCGTAGATCACCAGGAATCCGGCCATCAACAGCCAGGATTTGCGCTTGTTGCTCGAAATCTGTTTGTACATCTGCGACTAGGCGGTCGGCGGACCTGGAGGTGCCGATCCCTCGCCGCCTGCAGGCGGAGTTGAAGGCGGAGCGGCCGGGGGCGCGGCTGGCGGCGCGGCTGGCGCGTCCCCGGCGGGCGGCGCTGCAAAGCTCGTTGCGTCGAAGGAGACGCCCGGGACTTCCTTCTCGGCCGGGTCCTCGATCTCGAAGAACTCATGCTCGGTGATCTTCGCGAAGCCGGCGATGACGCTGCTGGGGAACTGCTGAATCTTGATGTTCAGGTCGCGCACGTTCATGTTGTAGAAGCGGCGGCTGGCCTGGATCTTGTCTTCGGTGTCCGTCAGCTCGTTCTGCAGCTGGAGGAAGTTCTGGTTGGCCTTCAGGTCGGGGTAAGCCTCAGCGACCGCGAAGAGGCGGCCGAGCGCCTGTCCAAGGATGCCTTCTGCGGCAGCCGACTGCTCGGGGCCGGACGCGTTGACGGCGTTGGTGCGCGCCTGCGTGACGGCGTCGAAGGTCTGGCGCTCGTGCGATGCGTAGCCCTTGACGGTCTCGACGAGGTTCGGGATCAAGTCGTGTCGACGCTTGAGCTGAGTCTCGATGTCCGAGAAGGCTTCCTCGGTGCGATTGCGCAGTGAAATCAGACGGTTGTACGTCGAGATCACGTAGATGATCAGCAATACGACGATTACTGCGATGACGATCAGGGCGATCATTGTGAAGCTGGTGCCTTTCTTGGGTGCTGCAGGTGCGAGCGGTTGCGTAGATTCTTACCGATCGCGGCGGCGTTCTTGTCGGCACATAAGCTTCCGGCGTGCCGCGCGAGTGGAATGAACTGTTCATCACCGGGGAAGACTCGGCCGAGACTCCCGTCCCAGAGGTTGCCCCGGAGCGACGCCGCGGGATGTTCAATCGCCTGCGCGATTCGCTCGGGCGCACGCGGCAGGCGTTCTCGGCGGAACTTCGCACGACCCTTTTTGACACGCTCGACGACCAGACCTGGGAGCGTCTCGAAGAGCTGCTGATCTACGCCGACGTCGGCGCGCGCACCACCGCCAAGGTGGTGGGTCAGCTGGAAACCGAGGTCGAGGAGGGCGACGTTGCCGGCGGCGAAGCGATTCTCTCCCGTCTCCAGGAGTTGCTTGCGCAGACCGCAACGACTGGCGAAGCGACGATCGACCTGCGCGAGAAGCCGACCGTGATCATGGTCTGCGGCGTCAACGGCACCGGCAAGACCACTTCGATCGGCAAGATCGCCTGGCATCTGCAGAAGGAGTTCGGCAAGAGCGTCCTGCTCGGCGCCGCCGACACCTTCCGCGCCGCCGCCACCGAGCAGCTTGGCGAGTGGGCGGGCAGAAGCGGAGCTGAGTTTGTGCGCGGCGCGCAGGGTTCGGACCCCGGCGCGGTGGCGTTCGACGCTGTCGGCGCCGCGCTTTCACGCGGAACGGACGTCGCTCTGATCGACACCGCCGGTCGACTCCACACGCAGGAGAACCTGCTGGAAGAGCTCAAGAAGGTCCGCCGCGTGATCGAGAAACAACTCCCGGGGGCGCCGCACGAAACGCTCCTGGTGGTCGACGCGACCACGGGTCAGAACGGACTGCGTCAGGCAAAGCTCTTCGCCGAGGCAGTCGAGGTCGACGGGATCGTCCTGACAAAGCTTGACGGCACCGCGAAGGGCGGAATCGCCCTCGCGATCGCCGACGAACTCGGAATTCCCGTCAAGCTGATCGGGATCGGTGAGCAACTCGAAGACCTGCGCCCGTTCGACGCCGCTGACTTCGCCCGCGCGCTGGTTGCGGAGTAGACGGCCACCGCCTCGAACAGATCGCCACGCACTCCGCCGCCGACTCGGGAATAATCAGGTCCGTGGAAGACTGGATCTACTGGATGATCTTGGCCGTCGTGATGGCGGGCCTTGAGCTAGCCGTCTTTTCGATCTTCATCTTCGGGCCGCTCGCCGTCGCTGCCGCGGTGACAGCAGTCGTAGCCGGCCTGGGCGGATCGATCGAGCTGCAGCTCGCAGTCTTCATCTTGCTGGCGCTCGCGTCGATGCTCACGCTCTACCCGATTGCCAAGCGGCATCGTCAGTCCGACCCAGAGCACGCGACCAACGTCGACGCGCTGATCGGCAAAGAGGCGCGAACGCTGGAAGAGATATCTGACGAGTCGCTCGGCCTGATCAGGTTTGACAACTCCAACTGGACCGCCCGCACCAAGGGTGGCGTTGGACCGATTCCGGCTGAGACGCGCGTGCGCGTCGTATCGATCGCCGGGGCAACGGCGGTCGTCGAGCCGTTCGAGCCAGAAACAACCTCCGACAACTAGGAATCCCGCATGGTCATCGTTCTGATCGCCCTCGTAGTCCTCGTCTTGTTCACCGCGATCAAGACCGTCCGGATCATCCCGCAGTCGAAGGCGGGCGTGGTCGAACGTCTGGGGCGCTATCACCGAACGCTCTCGCCGGGCTTGGCGGTCGTGATTCCCTACGTCGACAAGGTGCGCCCGCTGATCGACATGCGCGAGCAGGTCGTGAGCTTCGCGCCGCAGCCGGTGATCACCGAGGACAACGTAGTCGTGCAAATCGACTCGGTGCTCTATTACACGATCAATGACGCCCGCGCCGTGACGTACGAGATCGCAAATCACCTGCAGGCGATCGAGCAGCTCACGACGACGACGCTGCGAAACGTGATCGGTGGCCTGACGCTTGAGAAGGCGCTGACCAGCCGCGACGAAATCAACACCGCGTTGCGCGTCGTGCTCGACGAGGCAACCGGCAAGTGGGGCATCCGCGTCAATCGCGTCGAGCTCAAGGCGATCGACCCGCCGGTCACAATCCAGGACGCGATGGAGAAGCAGATGCGCGCCGAGCGTGACCGGCGCGCGGCGATCCTCACGGCCGAAGGCGTCAAGCAGTCACAGATCCTCACCGCCGAGGGTCAGAAGCAGGCAGCAATCCTCACCGCCGAGGGAAACCGGCAGGCCCAGATTCTCGAGGCAGAAGGCGAGGCCCAGGCGATCGCGGCGGTGTTTGACTCGATCCACAAGGGCGACCCGGACCTGCCGCTGCTGGCGTATCAGTACGTCAAGGCGCTTGAGTCGCTGGCGATCAACGACGGCAACTCAACTTGGGTGATCCCGGGCGAGTTCACACAGGCGCTCTCAGGTCTCTCGGACAAGCTCGGCGGTCTGCCCGGCACCAATTCCGGCGCCTCCTAGTACCGAATATTTGTCCAGCGATGCGACTTGACATCGCAACTTCCGACCGATAGGTTGGTTGTACTGACACGATGTCAGTAGGGGTGCAAGTTCCTGGGGAGGAGCTTGCGCAGGGACAACCATAGGGACAGGGATATTGGTCATGACAGGTGGCTGTTTCGCTTCACTCGGGCGCAGACTGGGACTCTCGCTCGTGCTTTCCATCGCCGCGCTCGCGACGATGCTTTCGCTCATGGCTCAGCCGAGCCAAGCAACCGTCACCTTCACCGGAGGCACGCCGACTGTGACGATGGGCTCGAACGTGCCCGGCGCCCATTCGAGCATGACGGTGAACATGAGTCTTGGAATGAATCCGAGCACGACGTACGCGCCGGGCGACGACGTGAAGCGCGTAGTGGCCGACATCGCACCTGGAATCATCGGGGATCCGACCGCGATTCCGGCAGCGCAGCGATGCCTGAAGACGGACCCGACCCAGTACAAGGATTGTCCCGCCTCGTCAAAGGTCGGCTCGATCACTGCGAGCGCAAACACCTGCGTGATGGTGATCCTCGTCTGCGTCGATCTCCAGCTCGACATCTCGGGCGACATCTTCCAGCTCAAGAACGGACCCAACGGACTCCCGACGACCAACGCCGGCGCCAGTGGATTTCCCGAGGTCCCGACCTATCTCGGCATCAGCCTCAACGTGACCACTCCGATCCTCGGCAACCTCGCCGACCCGATGGGCCTGACCGGCAAGATCACGATCGCCAACAAGGACGATGCTCCAGTCGGCCGGTCGGAGGACTTCTCGATGCGCTTTGAGGTGGTCGAGAACGCGCCGCGCACCGCACACACCGCGCTCGGAGACCAAGAGATCCGCCTGAACTCGCTGGCACTCACCTTCAATGCGTTGACGCAGGCCGGGGTGCCGTTCATGACCAATCCGACGCGTTGCACGCCGTGGACGAGCAAGTTCTACGCGCGCGCTTACGACTCCAACGGCAACGCAAATGCTGATATCGACCCGGCGATCCCGGGGAACGATCACTACTCCGTCTCGCGCACGACCAACCCGAGCTGCGGCGGCGCACTCGCCACATTCGATCCGAACGTGACGATGGAGACCTTTCCCTCCAAGACCGACGCGCCGGCGGCGCTTCGCGTGATCGTGACCAACGCCGAGGCGACTACGGCAGGCGGACTCCAGAGCTCGCACATCAAGCGCATGGACATGACGATGCCGGATGGGTTTGAGATCAACCCGATGATGGCCAATTCGATCGCCGACCTCTCGAGCGTCTGCTCATACGCGCAGTTCAACAGGACCAACCCGGATGTCACCAACACTTGCCCGGCGTCTTCGAAGCTCGGCACGATCGTGCTCGATACCCCGATGATGTCGCAGCAGCTGACTGGTGGCCTATACCTCGGGCCTCCGGGCAGCACCGACACCGACCGTTTCAAGCTCTTCTTTGCGCTCGACGATCCGAGCAACATCGTGAAGACCAAGGGGGAGGGTCGCGCGTTCGTCGACCACACCACCGGACGGGTAACCGCGACGCTTGGTGACCCGGCCTACGACGGCGGCAAGAACCTGCCGGCCTTCCTCTGGACGAAGATGCAGCTCGACTTCCAGTCGGGTCCCAACGCGATGATGACCAACCCGCGCGCCTGCGGCAGCCATGCGGGCGAAGTGGTCTTCACGCCTTGGATGTCGCCGAACCAGGGAACCGTCACGCGAAATCCTTCGGTCACGGTCTCCTACGACGGTGCCGGCGCGCCGTGCCCGCAAGAACCCTTTGAGCCGTTTGCCGAAGTTTCGCTTTCTGACACCACGGCCGGTGCGCATGCCGATGTGACTACGACCGTGAAGGTTCCGGCCCACAGCCAGGATCTCGCGCGCACGACGATGGCGATGCCCGCAGGAATGGGTGCCGCGATCGACCTCACGGGCAAGTGCACACAGGCCGACGCCGCGAACGGCGCGTGCGCGTCGAACACGCAGATCGGCGACGTCGAGGTGAAGGTCGGTAACGATGAAGGTGACGCCGACGCGCCGGGCTCGAACCTGGTGAAGATCGACGGCGCCTTGTACAACACCGAGGTCACCTGGAACGAGGATCCGGCGCTGCGCAACCCTGCGCGATTCACCGCAGTCGTCCCCGCGTCGGTGGGTCCGTTCGACCTCGGAAATGTCGTGGTGCCGGTCGACATCACGCTGAATCCGGACATGAGCTTCAACGCCGTGACGCCGGAGGTCCCGACGCGCATGCTCGGCATCCCGGTGCGTATGCGCAAGCTGAGCTTCACGCTCAAGTCGCACGTGGGCGGAACCCCGTTCATGACCAATCCGACGGTCTGCGGTACGCACGACGTCACTGCCAAGATGTGGTCGACCCAGCACCCCGACGAAGAGGACGCCGTGACTGCCCATGCGTCCTTCGACATCACCGGCTGTCCGAAGAACTTCAGCACGGAGAATCCCCCGACCTTCTCCTTCGAGCCCACGAACACCGAAGTCGGACGCCCAGTCGGCCTCCGCGCCACGCTTCAAATGCCCGCCGAGTACGACCCACCGGCCAGCGAGGTCAGCGTGCAGATGCCGCAAGGCATGCGACTGAATCCAGCGCTCGCTTCCGGGATCGACTCGTGCGCCAAAGCAGAAGTCGACGCCGGGGCGGCGAACTGTCCCGAAGCGTCGAGGCTCGGCACGGTCGAGTTCACGACGCCGCTGCTCTCAGGCACGTTCTACGGAAAGATCTGGCTGGTCGAGCAGGGTCCGACTGCAGACGAGCGTTACCGCATCGCATTCACAGTCCAGTTGCCGGGTCAGCTGTTGGTCGCACACGGTGAGACGATCGTCGACGGTTCGAGCGAACTGCCGGACGGACTCGGAAACCGCGGCGGCTCCGGACAGATCACCGTGACATTCCGCAATATCCCGGCGGTCTACTTCAACAGCTTCACGATGATTCTCGAATCGGGCAGCAAGGCGTTGCTCAGCAACGACTACGAGTGCGGCACGAGCACCGCGTCGGCGACCGCATGGCCTCAGACGACGGGTGGCTCTCCCGTCACGATGACCGACTCCTACGAGACCTCCTGGGACGGGAACGGCGCGCCGTGTCCGACCTCGCGCGAACTCGACCCGTCACTGGATGTCTCGCTCTCGGACTACCAGGCAGGTGCCGCGCCGGACATCGCAATGCACTTCCACCGTCCGGACAAACAACAGCAGCCGAAGGTGATCCAGGTTGCGTTGCCGGCAGGCCTCGTCGGCTCGCCGGCGGCGGCTCCGGCATGTGACCAGAGCATCGCGGCGCTCGGCAACTGCACGAACGCCAGCAAAGTCGGAGACTTCGACGTGACCGTCGGCCTCGACGACTCCAACTACACCGTCGCTGGTGGCCTGTTCAACACGGAACCCGACCCCGATGAGCCAGCGCGGCTCACCGCGATCATCGACGTCGAGATCGGACCGTTCGATCTCGGGAAGATCGTGCTGCCGATCTTCGTCGCGCTCGACCCGGACGACTATCGCCTGATCGCAACCACCGACGAGATTCCGACGATGTACGAAGGCGTGCCGGTGCGCGCGAATGCGCTCGATCTGAACATTCACGGCATTGCCGATCAGGGCACTCCGGAGACCGGGGACGACAAGCAGTTCTTGATCAACCCGCACCGCTGCGATCAAGCAGGTGTCTTCACCGGGCATGTGACGTCGCACGAAGGCGGCGAGAAGACGCTGCCCGTGACCCTGCCTCAGGCCTTCACCGGCTGCGAGGCGCTCAACTTCGACGGTCCTGGAAACGGGGTCACGATCGACAACGCAGTTGACACGGCCTTCCGCCCGACTGCGCTTGATGCGGGGGTGACGCTCGGATCGGGTGCGACCCAGGCCACTCTCAAAGAGATGGAGCTGGCACTCACCGGGTTCCGCATCAACGCCGTCGCCGCCAAGGACGCCGTGGTCTGCACCGACGGCGAGCTTGACGCAGGCAACTGCCCGAGCGGTTCGAAGGTCGGCGACGCCTGGCTCGATACGCCGTTGCTCACCCCCGACGTCTCCGGTCACTCGTTGACAGGTGTCGTGCGGCTGCTCGAACCCGGGGCGACTGCCAGTGATCGTTACCGGATTGCGATTGAACTCGACGGTCGCACGCGAATCGTCATGCGGGGAATCGCCGAGGTTGATGAAACGACCGGCGAGGTCATCGCGCGCTTCACCAATCTCCCGGACATTCCGTTCTCAGAGGTCAGCGTTCAGATGGACGGTCCGAGTACGCCGCTGCTGCTGAATCCGAGCACCTGCTCACCGACCAGCGCGACCAGCGCGCGCCTCGTCGGATGGAGCGGCGCCGAGCGCACGTTTTCGCCGACGGTCGTGGTCGATGGCTGCGTCCCCGAGCAGCCGTTCACGCCGGCGGTCGGCGTCGAGCTGAGCACGACCCAGTCCGGCGCGCACCCCGACGTTGAATTCACAATCTCGCGCCCGCAGGATGATCAGAACGTCAAGTCCGTGAAGATCTCGCTTCCGGCCGGCTTCGTCGGAAGCGCGGCTGCGGTTCCGCAGTGCTCACTGGCGGCAGCCTCCGCCGGCACATGCCCGGCGGCGAGCAAGGTCGGCAACGTGGAGGCGAAGGTCGGCGCCGGCGGCCAGACGGTCGACGGCGACACGCTTGAACTGAACGGCGAGATCTTCCTCACCGCGGGCGTCGGCGGCGATATCGCCGGGCTTGCGGTGCGGCTGCCGGCGGTTGCCGGTCCGTATGACCTCGGTGTGTTCACACTCCAGGGTCGCGTGACGCTGCGACCGTCGGACCACGGCATCGACACGGAGTTCGACGGGCTTCCCAAGTTGTTCAAGGGTGTGCCCACTCCGATCCGAGAAATGAAGGTGAAGCTTGACGGTGTCGCGGCATCGACCGGCAAGCCCTTCATGTACAACGCAACTTCCTGCGACGCGATGCAGATCGAGAGCGCGTTCGGCGCGCACGAGGGTGGGGCGTTCTCTCCGGCGGGTGTCGACTACGCGGCCACCGGCTGCGGCACGCGCACATTTGCACCGTCGATGTCGATGACGGCCACCGGCGGAGATCAGGCGAATTCCCCGGCCTGGGACATTCTGCTCAAGCGGCCGGCGGGTGACGCGACATTGAAAAGCACTCAGCTTTTGCTCCCGACCTCGCTGACGGTGAACGTCGCCGGAATCGGCAATGCCTGCACGATTCAGGACGCCCAGGCTTGGAGCTGCCCGCAGATCTCGCGCATCGGCAGCGTCTCGATCGAGACTCCGCTGCTTCCGACGGCCGTCAGCGGCGACGTGTTCATGGCCAAGACGACCGGCGCCGGCACGCTGCCAGACATGTTGCTCCAGCTGGGACCCCCGGTGAACATGCAGATCCGCGGCGTCAACAGCTTCGTCAACATCACCCAGATCCAGAGCGTGTTTGGCGGACTCCCTGACTTCCCGTTCGATGCGATGCGTATGCACCTTGACGGTGGCCCCAAGGGAATCCTCAAGGCGCGCAGCGGCAACTGCGGAGTCGGTAACGCCGACTACGGCAGCCACAGCGGCCAGAGCGCTTCTGGCCCGGTTTTGATCACCGGGATTTGGAGCTGCGGAAGCGCCTTCGGCTCCGGAATCTGCACCAAGCCGACCGTCTCGATCAAGTCGAAGGGCGCGCGCAAGCTGAAGAACAAGAAGTCGACAACCGGCGTGAAGATCTCGCTGCCGGCCGGGTGCCCGGGCTTCAAGACCGTGCAAGTGACCTACCCGAAGGGGTCGAAGGTCAATTCGCGCAACCTCAAGTACAACAAGAAGCAGCGCGCAACCCGCAAGAACCTGAAGAACGTCACAGGCAAGGCGGGCAGCAAGAAGTTGACAGTCGCCGACTTCAAGGCGGTCAAGGGCGGTCTCAAGACGCGCAAGCCGCTGGCGGCCGGCACGCGTTCGATTTCGATTGACACGCGCAAGTCAACTGTGCTGCTGCCGGCCAAGTCGCTCTGCGCGACGCTCAAGAAGGGTTCGCGCGGCTACGCCAAAAAGCTCAAGAAGTGCCGCGCGAAGAAGATGTCGCTGACTGTGCGGCTGACGCGCCACGACGGCAGCGTCCTCAAATTCACCTACAGCTTCAAGGCAGGTCAGAAGACCCTGCGCTGATCGCCCTGAGGGAGAAGCGGCCCGCGGCGTGCGTCCGCCATACGCACGCCGCGTCCGCGCATTCCTGCCACTAGAGTCAGCGCCGAATGTTTGACGCACTCTCAGAGAAGCTCCAGGAAACACTTTCCGACGTCCGCGCGCACGGCAAGCTCACCGAAGACGACGTAAACAAGGCGATGCGCGACATTCGCCTTGCGCTGCTTGAGGCCGACGTCAACTTCCGCGTGGTCAAGGACTTCACCGCTCGCGTCAAAGCTCGTGCGCTTGGCGCAGACGTTCTGGAGTCGCTGAACCCAGGTCAGCAGGTCGTCAAGATCGTCGACGAGGAGCTGACCGATCTGATGGGCGGCTCCGGCCGCGAGATCGTCTTCGCCCAGAGCGCGCCGACGGTCATCCTGATGGCCGGCCTGCAGGGCTCGGGCAAGACGACCAACTGCGGAAAACTCGCCCTGATGCTCAAAGGCAAGGGCAAAAAGGTCGGAATCGCCGCCTGCGACGTTTACCGACCGGCCGCGATTGATCAGCTGAAAGTCGTCGGCGAGCAGGTGGGCGCTCGGGTGTACGAGCAGGGCCAAGGCGACCCGGTGAAGATCGCCAAGTGGGCACTTGGCGAGTCGATCCAGAACCTTGACGACGTGCTGATCGTCGACACCGCGGGTCGCCTGCACATCGATTCCGAACTGATGGACGAACTGGCCAAGATCCGCAAAGAGATCAAGCCGCACAACGTTTTGCTCGTGGTCGACGCGATGACCGGCCAGGACGCCGTGAACGTCGCTGAGCAGTTCGCCGAGGCGGCGAACTTCGACGGCGTGATCATGACCAAGCTCGACGGTGACGCCCGCGGAGGTGCCGCGCTCTCGATCAAGGCGGTGACCGGCAAGCCGATCATGTACGCGTCGGTCGGCGAGAAGCTCGACCAGTTCGAGGCCTTCCATCCAGACCGCATGGCCGACCGCATCCTCGGCATGGGCGACGTGATGACGCTGATCGAGAAGGCCGAGCGGGAGATCGACGAGAACAAGGCGCTCGACATGGAGCGCAAGATCCGCAAGAACGAGCTGACCTTCGACGACTTCCTCGAGCAGATGAAGATGATGCGCAAGATGGGCTCCCTCTCGAGCATCCTCGGGATGATGCCGGGCATCGACAAGAAGGCCTTGAAAAACGTCAACATCGACGAGCGCGAGCTCGACCGCATCCAGGCGATCGTCCTCTCGATGACGCCCGAAGAGCGCTCAAAGCCGCAGATCATCAACGGCAAGCGCCGCAAACGCATCGCCGACGGCTCGGGCACCAGCGTTCAACAGGTGAACAAGCTGATCAAGCAGTTCTCGGAGATGAAGAAGATGATGAAGCGCATGAGCGGCAAGGGTGGCAAGGGCATGCGCGGAATGCCGGACATGTCGCAGCTCATGGGTGGGGGCCGATAAGGCGTTTTCGCGCTGGTACTCTCCTTCCCCGTGGTACGCATCAGACTTACAAGAGTTGGCAGCAAGAAGAACCCGATCTGGCGTGTTGTGGTCGCTGACAAGCGCTCGCCTCGTGACGGTCGGATCATCGAGAATGTCGGCACCTACAACCCGCAGACGGATCCTTCGACGGTCACGTTGAAGCAGGACCGCCTGGAGCACTGGATCGACAAGGGCGCACAGCCCACTGACCAGGTGCTCAAGCTGATGAAGACCCAGGCTCTCGGCGCCGACGGCAAGCCGCTCGCCGCCAAGTAGTTCTCATCTGACGCTGTGACGGAAGAATCCACCAGCGCTGAAGCCGGTTTCGAGGGTCCCCAGATGGAGGATCTGCTCGAGAACCTGGTCAAGGGTCTCGTCGACAAGCCGGAAGAGGTCACCGTCGAGGGTTTTGACGAATCCGACGGCTCGGTCACGCTTGAACTGCGCGTCGCCGAAGATGAGGCCGGCAAGGTCATCGGTCGCGGCGGACGCACGATCAACGCTCTGCGTCAGGTTGTACGCGCGCACAAAGAGGCGCGCGGTCGCAAGGTCGTCGTCGACCTCGTCGACTAGCTCGCCTTTCCAGTGAATCCAGAGGACCGCATCCAGATCGGGGTGGTCGGCAAGCCGCACGGCGTGCGCGGCGGTTTTCACTTGGACGGATGCATCGATGCGCCGGCGCTTGTCGCGGGGCTCGCGCTGCAGATCGGCGGACGAACCTTTGAGCTCGCCTCGCGCGGCGGAACCGACAAGCGGCCGATCGTCTCGCTGCGAGAGATTGATGATCGCGACGCGATCGCGGAGCTCCGCGGTGAGCCGGTCACTGTCGCGCGCCGGGATCTGACGCCCCTGGCGGAAGGGGAGTGGTACGCGGACGACTTGGTCGGTCTGGCTGTGCGGGATCGCGATCGACGCGAGCTCGGAAGCGTGCTCTCGCTCGTCAACCTTCCGTCGGTCGATGTGCTTGAGGTCGGGTCCCCGGACGGCGAGATTCTGCAGGTGCCGATGGTGCGCGATGCGATCGTCTCGATCGATTTGGACGATGGTGTGACCGTCGACGCCGAATTCCTCGATCTAGGCTGAGGCCCCATGCAGATTGACGTCTTCACGCTATTCCCCGATTGGTTTGAGTGGTTTCGCGAGCAGCGGCACATGAAGAATCTTGCCGCCGCCGGTCACTCGCTCGAGACCGTCGACATGCGCGAAACGACTCCGATCGCCAACAACCGCGTCGACGACACGCCATACGGGGGCGGGGCGGGCATGGTGATCCGCGTCGACGTGGTCGAAGCGGCGCTTGCGGGACGCTATGACTGCGACCCGACCGAACTCGGTTCCAAAAGACGCGTGATCGTCCTCTCGCCGACCGGGCGCAAGCTTGACGACGCGATGACGGAAGAGCTGGCCGCTGCGGGCGACCTGACGATCCTCTGCGGGCGCTACGAGGGTTTCGATCAGCGCGTCCACGACCATTTCGCTACGGACATCGTCTCGATTGGCGATTACGTGCTCTCCGGCGGCGAACTCGCGGCGATGGTGCTCGTGGACGCTGTCACACGCAAGCTGCCTGAGGCGCACGGCGACGAGCGCAGCGCTCAGGAGGAGTCCTTCTCCGCCGCGCTCGATGGGGCGCCGGAGTACCCGCACTACACGCGTCCGGAGGAGTGGCGGGGCTGGCGGGTGCCGGACGTCCTGCTCTCCGGCCACCACGGTGAGATCGAGCGCTGGCGGCGCGAGCAGAGCGAGTTGCGCCGAATCAGGCGCGATTCGAGCGATTAGCTACCATCAGCACGCTTCATGCGGCACGGGCGGGCGCTCGTGCCTGATTTTTGCCCCGGACCTGAAGACCGGTCCGAAGAACTTTTCTCGCAGTACGACACAGTCACGACAGGTAGACCCATGAGCACGATCATCGACAAGCTTGAGAAGGCGCAGATCAAGCGTCACCCGCACTTCGACCCGGGCGACCGTGTCCGCGTCCACTTCCAGGTGATTGAGGGCAGCCGCCGTCGTACGCAGGTCTTCGAGGGCATCGTGATCAAGCGCCAGGGCAGTGGTGCGCGCGAGACCTTCACCGTGCGCAAACAGTCGTTCGGCGTCGGCGTCGAGCGAACTTTCCCGGTGCACTCGACCAAGATCGAGAAGATCGAAGTCGCGGCCCGTGGTGAGGTGCGCCGCGCCAAGCTTTACTACCTGCGCGACCGCGTCGGCAAGCGCGCGCGTGTCCGCGAGCGCGCATGGACGCCGCAGGAGCAGGCACGACTTGATGCCGAGGCGGCGGGCGCTTACGACGCGGAGGGCTCCCAGGAGGAGGCCGAGCTTGTGGCGCCGGTAGATGAGGCCGTCGACGGGGCTGTTGAGACGCCGGACGGGGAGTCTTCCTCCTCGGCTGGCACGCCTGCGGGGGAAGACTCCCCGTCCGGCGGAGATGAGGCGTCGACGGAAGATTCAGCTGCTTCTGAGGGCGATGTAGTTGCGGCTGCTGATGAGGCGCCTGTTGAGGCCGAGGCTGCGACCGAGCCCGAGACAGAGGCTGACTCGGCTCATGAGGCTGAGGCAGCGGCGGACGCTGCTGACGGCGACGCTGCTGCCGACGAGAGCTGATCCGGGCGCGACGCCCGAATGGCTGGCTCTAGGGATCGCTCGGGCGCCGGCGGGGGCAACGGGGAGAACGACGGCCAGCAATCGCTGATCGAGGTCGTGGTGATCGTCGCCGTGGCGGTCGGGCTCGCTCTGCTGATTCAGGCATTCCTGATCAAGCCGTACCGGATCCCCAGCGGATCGATGCTGCCGACACTGAAGATCGGTCAGCGCATTCTCGTCAATCGCGTGGAAGGCCGACTTGGAACCCCGCAGCGCGGGGACATCGTTGTATTCGATCCTCCGTCAGGTGACGGAGAGCCCGAGTGTGGTGTTCGAAGCGGGCAGGAGTACGCCCCGGGCAAGGTCTACCGCGATGGCGCCGAGGACTACTCCGACGTGAAGATGCCGTGCCCGGTGCCCGCGCCCGGCAAGTTCGAAGAGTCGTACGTGAAGCGAGTGGTCGGGCTTCCCGGAGATTCGCTGGCGGTCAAGCGAGGGCGCGTCTTCATCAACGGGAAGCAGCTTGCCGAGCCGTATCTGCCGGGCAACGATGACTGCCGCGACGACGCTGACATCGCCACTGACTGCAACTTTCCGACGGCGATCACGGTTCCGGCGGGGCACTACTTCGTGATGGGCGACAACCGCAATGACGGGGCAAGTTACGACAGCCGCTTCTGGGGCCCGGTCGACCAATCGTCGGTGATCGGCAACGTTTTCTTCACGTATTGGCCATTGAAGAAGATTGGCGTTCCGTAGGTCGAATCGGGCTACTGTCGCAACTCACCTTGAGACTGGACGGACTTGAACGAGCAACAGCAGGGCGCTGAAGAGAAGAAGCTGAATCCGGTGGTTGAGACGATCTTGATCGTCGCCGCCGCGCTGATCTTTGCGTTCCTCGTCCAGTGGCTGCTGATCAAGCCGTACAAGATTCCGAGCCTCTCGATGTACCCGTTGCTCGAGGTCAAGCAGCGGGTTCTCGTCAACCGCATCGAGGGTCGCTTCGGCACACCCGAACGTGGCGATGTAGTGGTCTTTCATCCGCCTCCCGGAGCCGAGCTGATGGAGTGCGGGATCGAGCCGGGGCAGACGTTTGGCCCGCCCGAGCAGGTCTACGTAGCCAATCCGGATGTCGTCGACATCGCGGCCGATCCCAAGACCGGCTCAATGGCCTGCCCTCAGGCAAATGCCGGCAGCCAGAGTCAGGCGTTCATCAAGCGCGTGATCGGACTGCCGGGCGACCGGATCAAGATCATCCGCGGCAATGCGTACATCAACGGCAAGAAGCTCGACGAGCCGTACGTGAGCACCGTCGACTCGTGCGCCGACCCGAAGACGTTTCGGCCTACCTGCACGTTTTCGCGCGAGTTCACGATCCCGCCGAACAAGTATTTCGTGATGGGCGACAACCGCAACAACAGCGATGACAGCCGATTCTGGGGTCCTGTCGACAAGAAGTACATCGTCGGCGAGGCGTTTGCGACGTACTGGCCGATCAACCGCATCGGCGGGCTCTAGGGAGCGTTCCCGCCGACCCCAGGGCTAGTTTGAATGCCCGATGGCGGGATCAGCTCTAATTGACTTCGATCGTACGCGCGGCGCGCGCGTAGCGGGCACGGATGAAGCTGGTCGTGGATGTCTGGCCGGACCGATCGTCGCCGCCGGCGTCGCGTTCGATTACGAGGCGATGAGCGCGCAGGATCTCTCGGTGCTCTCAGCGCTCAACGACTCCAAGAAGCTCTCGGCCGACCGCAGGATTGAACTCTTCGGCGAGATCACCCGGATTGCAGCGGCCGTCGCCGTGATTTCTCGGTCCGCCGCCTACATCGACAACTACGGACTGCATCGAACCAACCTTCATTGTCTGGGCACATCGCTCGACCGTGTTCGGACAGCGGACACGACGCTGCTCAGCGATGGCTACATGCCATTCGGAGTGGACGCCCCTTGTGAGGCCGTGGTCAAGGGCGACGCGACGAGCGCGGCGATTGCTGCCGCATCGATCATCGCGAAGGTCTCGCGTGACCGCTATATGCACGGGGTCGCCGAGCGATACCCCGAGTACGCCTTTGAGAAGCACGTGGGATACGCCACGCCGGTGCACCGTGAGGCGATCATGCAGCATGGGCCGACGCCGATCCACCGCCGGTCGTTCGCCTCTGCGGCCTACGAGCAGTTTCAGCTCGTCGCCTGAGCGCGGCAGTCTCAGAACGCGTCCTCCAGGTGTTCGATGCTGGCTACCGCGCCCTCGCGGTCGAGCACAACTGCGAATGCGTCAAATCGCAGTCCGGTGAAGTGCACATTGGCGGTCCCTCTCGCGCGGCGTAGGTCGTCAGAGAGCCACCGCCTGGTCAGCGAACGAATCTGATCCTGCTTGCGCGCGCCGATCGACTCGAAGGGTGAAAACGTGGGCGAACCATCTGGGGCACGCCCGATCAGGGTCTTCACCTCAGCGACAACCAGCGTGGCGCCGTCCACCGCGATCAGGTCAAGCTCGCCCTCGCGCCAACGCACGTTGTGGTCGACGATTTCCCAGCCCAGCGTCTGCACATGCGCGCGCACCGCTGCTTCGCCGATCTCGCCGGTGCGATGCCGTGGGTCGCCGCCTCTCGATTCCATTTGGCGATCTTCCCGATCTGCGTGTTGTGTTTCAAGACCTGTTCGCAACGATTTGGCGACGACTTTCAAACGATTCGAGCCGCGGGTCAATTGTTCGAATACCGGCACGAAGTTGTCGCGAACAGGTCTTGAAACGCAACATGTCAATCGTCATGGTGTGGCGCAGTGCTGGCCAAGACAACGACATATGCAATCGAGGGGGTTGCCGCCCGGCGAGTGACGGTGGAGGTCGATATCCGCTCGGGATTGCCCGCGTTCTCGGTGGTCGGACTTCCCGATACCGCGGTGCGCGAATCTCGTGAGCGCGTCCGCGCCGCTGTGCTCAACGCTGGCTTCGAGTTTCCCCAACGTCGCGTCACGGTCAATCTTGCACCGGCCGACCTGCGCAAGGCCGGTCCGGCGTTCGACCTGGCGATCGCCCTCGCGTTGCTCTGCGCCAGCGGACAATTGGACGCCGCAGACTTCGCGCGCGTCGCCCTGGTTGGTGAACTATCGCTCGACGGCGCGGTGCAGCCTGTGCGAGGCGCGATCGCGATCGCCGAGGCGGCGGTGCGCGACGAGATCGCGGTGCTTGTGGTGCCCAGGGCAAATGCACGGGAGGCGGCGCTTGCGCTAGAGGACTTCGTGGCGCCGATCGAGCGGTTAGCGGATCTCACGGCAATCGCTCGCGGCGACTGGGTGCCGATCGCTCCGGCGCCACCCCAGGACAATGGAAGCACCGGCCCCGACCTGAACGATCTCCGCGGGCACGAGTTCAGCCAGCGCGCACTTGAAATAGCGGCTGCCGGCGGACACCACGTTCTCTTTGTTGGACCCCCTGGTTGCGGAAAGACGATGCTCGCCCGCCGGCTTCCATCGATCTTGCCGCAGATGACTAGGGCCGAGGCCGTCGAGGTGACGCGAATGCAGAGCATTGCCGGAAACCTCCGAGTCGACGGACTCGCCCGACAGCGGCCATTTCGCGCTCCGCACCACACGATCAGCGCATCTGGTCTCACCGGCGGCGGTCAGGTCCCGATGCCCGGAGAAGTGACGCTCGCCAGCAATGGCGTGCTCTTTTTGGACGAGCTAGCCGAGTTTTCAACGCGGACGCTCGAATCGCTGCGACAGCCGCTCGAAGCGGGGGAGATCGCGGTTACTCGCGGGCAGCGCACTCACGTGTTCCCGGCACGCTTCATGCTGATTGCGGCGACGAATCCTTGTCCCTGCGGTGCCGGAGGAAACCGTTGCCGCTGCGCTGCGAGCGATGTGGCGCGCTATGAGCGCCGGCTTTCAGGACCGCTGCTCGATCGCTTCGACATGCACTGCAGAGTTGAACGTCCGACCGCAGAAGAAGTTGAAGCCGGCCCGGTCGCCAACTCGCAGATCGTGCGCGAGCGTGTTGCGGTGGCGCGCGAGCGACAGGTGCGCCGCTACGCAACCTGCGGCGTCAGCTGCAACGGTCAGCTCGACGGCTCCCAAACGCGGCGCCTGCTCAAGCCGCCGGAAGCGGTGAGCGAAATCCTCACTGCCGCGTACCGCCGCGATGCGCTCTCGCTTCGCGGCTATGACCGTTGCCTTCGCGTATCGCGCACGATCGCCGACCTCGACGATCGCGATGAGGTCACCACGGACGACGTGGCGGAGGCACTTTCGTTCCGTGCGATCGAGGTGTCCGCATGAGTGCCTGCGACTCCTGTCTGAACGCCTCTTTTGAGCGCGCTCGGGTGACATCTGGCCTTGAAGCGGCCGGCATCTCGCCCTCGGCGGCTGCGGCGTACTTGGCGCTCGAGCCGGCCGAAGCAATCGAGGCGATGTCCGAGCGCGGTATCGCCCCGGGACATGCCACCGGGCAGCGTGGGGCGGACGACGTCTGGACACTCTGCCGCCACGACCCGGCCTTTCCGCCCGGCCTGATGGATTTCTCGCGCGAGAGCGACGTTCCGCGAGCGATCTACGGGGTCGGTGAGGCCGCCCACTTGGGCACCGCGGCGGCCGCGGCGGCGATCGTCGGAGCGCGCCGGGCGAGCGCCTACGGGCGGGAAGTTGCGTATTCGCTCGGCCATGACCTCGCGCGAGAAGGTGTGACAGTGATCAGCGGGATGGCGCTCGGCATCGACGGAGCGGCGCATCGCGGAGCGCTGCAGGCCGGGCGCCCGACGATCGCCGTGCTCGCTGGGGGTCCGGACTTGGCCTATCCGCGATCCCACCGGTTGCTTCACGAACAGATCGCAGCTGCCGGTTGCATCATCTCCGAATCCCCACCCGGCGTGGAGGCGCGACGCTGGAACTTCGTCGCTCGCAATCGCATCATCGCCGCGCTCTCGGCAATCACGGTCTGGGTCGAGGGCTCCGAGAACTCCGGTGCCAGGCACACGATCGATTTCTGCGAGCAGCTTGGCCGGGTCGCCGGGGTGGTCCCGGGCCCGATAAACAGCCCGATGAGTGCAGGACCCAATCGCTTGCTCGGATGCGAAGGAGTAATCGCTGTGCGGGGCGCGAGAGACGTCCTTGACACCTTGGACATCGCTGAGTGGGGTGGTACGGCCCCGCTATTTGAAACCGATGCCGATCCAGCTGCAGCTCTGGTGCTCGTGGCGATCGCCGCCGGAGCGCGGACCCCACGCGCGTTGGCCGCATCGGTTCCGGAGTTGTCGGCGCGCGACATCGCGCGACTACTGGGCGAACTCGAACTCGCGGGTCGCCTTCGCCGCGCAACGTCCGGCGAGTACGAGCTCTGTTGAGGGCCGCTTCGCGACTAAGATCGCCGACCATGACCCCTGACTTCGACACACGCCACAACAGCCGCGAACTGCTCGACGGGCCGGATCGTGCCGCCGCCCGCGCCTACCTGAAGGGCATCGGATTCGACGATGAAGCCCTCGGTAAGCCGGTTGTAGGCATCGCGAACACTTGGACCGAAGTCATGCCGTGCAACTTCCACCTGCGCGCCGTCTCGGCGGCCGTAAAGGAAGGCATCCGCGCTGCCGGCGCAACGCCGATGGAGTTCAACACAATTGCGGTCTCCGACGGGATCACCATGGGCCATGAGGGGATGCGCTCGTCACTTGTCAGCCGCGAGGTGATCGCCGACAGCATCGAATTGGTCAGCCGCGGACACGCATTTGACGCCGTGATCGCAATCTCCGGCTGCGACAAGACGATCCCGGGCACGGTGATGGCGCTGGCCCGGCTCGACATTCCGAGCCTGATGCTCTACGGCGGATCGATTCTGCCGGGTTCGCTGCACGGCGAGGACGTCTCGATTCAGGACGTCTTCGAGGCGATCGGCGCGCATGCCGCCGGCAAGATGACCGACGAGGAGCTCACTGAACTTGAGAACGTCGCCTCGCCAGGAGCCGGCGCGTGTGGCGGCCAGTTCACCGCCAACACGATGGCTATGGCTTTCGAGGTGATGGGAATCTCGCCGGCCGGGAGCGCGATGGTCCCGGCGGTCGCAGGCGCGCGCAAGGAGGTCGCCGAGGACGCGGGACGGCTGATCGTCGATGTCCTCAAGCGCGGCGTTACAGCACGCCAGCTGATCACCAAGGAGTCGCTGCATAATGCGATTGCCGCAGTCTGCATGAGCGGCGGATCGACCAACGCCGTTCTGCACCTGCTCGCCGTCGCCTACGAAGCCGAAGTCCCCCTCGACATCGAAGAGTTCGACGAGATCAGCGCGCGCACGCCGCTGACCGCTGATCTCAAGCCGGGTGGTAAGTACCTGGCGCGCGACTTCTGGGAAGCCGGGGGAGTCCCGGTGATCGCGCACCGTCTCCAGGAAGCCGGCCTGCTCAACCGCGACTGCATCCGGGTTGATGGCAACACCGCTGGCGACTACGCCGACTCAGCCGTCGAAACCGAGGGTCAGCAGGTCGTCAAGCCGCTCGACGCGCCGCTCAAGCCGACTGGCGGGATCGCGATTCTGAAGGGCAATCTCGCGCCTGAGGGCTGCGTCGTCAAGCTCGCCGGTCACGAGCGCGTGTTCGCCGAAGGTCCCGCACGAGTGTTTGAGAACGAGAAGGAATGCTTTGCCGCGGTTGAGGCCGGCGGCATCAAGCCGGGCGACATCGTCGTGATCCGCAACGAGGGACCCTCGGGCGGCCCCGGAATGCGCGAGATGCTCCAAGTCACCGCGGCGCTGGTCGGCGAGGGGCTGGGCGACTCGGTCGCGCTTCTGACCGACGGCCGCTTCTCCGGAGCAACGCACGGCTTCATGGCCGGCCACGTTGCGCCCGAGGCATCCAAAGGAGGCCCGATCGCAGCCGTACGCGAAGGTGACACGATCGTGATCGACGTGGAGAAGCGCGAGCTGAACGTCAAGCTCTCAGATGAAGAGATCGCTCAGCGCGTCGCCGATTACAAGATCCCGGAGCCGCTTTACACGCGCGGCGTCTACGGCAAGTACTCGCGCAGCGTCACGAGCGCCGCTCAGGGCGCGGTCACCAGCTGAGCGGCTGATCGGTCAGGAACTGCGCGGCGACCTGGTTGAACCACTCGGGGTGCTCGACCATCGCAACGTGGCCGGTGTCGCGCAGTGCGATGCGCACGGCGTGCGGCATCCGCTCGCCGAAGTGCACGATGTCGCGTGAGGTGACAACGCCGTCGCGGCGGCCCCATACGAAGAGCGTCGGCTGCTCGATCTCGCCCAGCCGGTCCCGGAAGTCATGCGCGAGCAAAGCGCGAAGCGCTCCGGCAAATCCGGCAGTTCCGGTCCCGCCAAGCAGTTCGTAGGCCATGCCCGCCGAGATCTTTTCGGGGTGGGCGACGACCCCCCGCAGCGCCTGCGCGCGCAGTTTCGGTCTGCGAACCATCGATTCGCGGTTCGCTGCCACCCTGCCGCCGATCAGGCCCGCAAAACCGGCCAGGCGAGGCAGCGCGTCGTGCAATTCGTTGGTGGACCAACCGGCCGGCGAAACAAGCACCATGTGATCGACGCGCGTCGGATGGTCAAGCGCCAGCTGCAGTGAGGTCATCCCGCCCATCGAGTTGCCGATCAGGTGGGCCGATGCGAGCTCCAGGTGGTCGAGCAGTCCGGCGACCACGTCGGCGTAGCCGGGGATCGAGATCGCCTCGGCCGGCATCTCGGAATCGCCGAATCCCGGGAGGTCCAGAGCCACGACTCGAAAGCTTCTCGCGAGCCCTTCGATGTTCGCCAGCCAGTTTTCCCAGCAGCCCGCAAGTCCGTGGACCAGCACCACCGGCGGCTTTGATGTGTCTCCGAAATCGAGGAAGTTGACATCGCGGCCGCCGATCATCGCGCGATGCAGGTGCGCACTCCAGTCGACATCGAGCCAGGTCTCTGGACCGGTCGGACCGTACGTCGGCAGTTCGATTGTCAGCGCCTCGCGCGGGTCTACGGCGGGGACGGCGTGCATCGGGGACTCGGCCTAGGCTGCGTAGCCCCAGCGCTCGAGCACTGGGATCTCGTGAATCTGCGGGGGCTGAAGGTGGTCCCAGAGGATCCCGTTGTCGCGCGGGTACTCACCCTCAACTTCGATCACCGCGCGCGGCGTCGCGAGCAGGTCGACCGGAATGTCGTGAGCGGTGACCAGCAGGTTCTCACGCAGAATCTGGATCGGGTGCACCGTCGTGCAGACCGGAACGTCGGCGTCGACTTTGCCGGTCTCGTGCAGCAACGCGTACTCAAGATCCGAGAATCCGCTGCCTTTGCCGATCCGTGCGCCCTTCAGGTTGACGGCGACGGCGCCGGTCAGCACGAGGTCGAGCTTGGGCACCTGCTCGAGGTCGAGGACCTCACCGTGCTTGAGCGCGCCCTTGATCGTCGCGGACTCGCGGATCTCGTCCTTGCTCAGCTTCTTCGGGTTGAGCAAGCGAAACGGGTGCTCTTCGCGAAGGCGCGGCACAGCCATCACCAGTGCCTTACCCGACTCAAGCGCGAGCCTGCGCACGTGCGTCTGCGGTGAATCTGGATTGACCTTGATCACTTCGGCGTCCTGCCAGTAGGCGTGACGCGTCAAACGCTCGGCGGCCATCTTCGCGCCGGCGAAGTTCGGGATGCGGCCTTCCGCACCGGGGAATCTCGAGACGCCCTGGTGGTCCATCGAGCGCCAGACGTCGTTTCTCACATCTTCCTTGGATCGCACGGGGGAGAATCTAGTTGCTGGTGCGGCGAATAAAGGTTGCCCGTAAGTTATGTACTGCAACAAATCTTCCGCTTCCCGCCGGAGTTGGTGGGCGGCGGCGAACATATGAGCAGGATGAATCGAAATCGTTGGATCATGATCGCGGCAGGCGCCGTGCTTCTCCTGATCCTCAGCGCCTTCGCGTTCGACAAGTCGCAGAACGACAGGATCGCCAACGGAGTGGCCGTCGGCGGCATCGACGTGTCGGGTCTTTCGCGGGCGGATGCAGAGGTGAAGTTGAGCAAGGAGATCGAATCGGTTGTGCAGCAGCCGATCGTCGTCACTTATCGCGGCCAGCGACGCACGCTCAAGCCCGAGAAATCGAAGGTCGGAGTGGACGTCCCGGGCATGGTCGATGAGGCCGTTGCGCGCAGCAACAGCGGATTCTTCGTCACCAATACCGCCAGGCGCATCGCCGGCAGCAGCCGCGACATCGAGATCCCGGTCGAGATCGACTATTCCAAGCCCGCCGTGCGTCGATTTGTCCGCAGCGTGCACAAGAGCTTCGATCAGGCTGCCAAGGACGCGCAGATCAAGTACAGCGCAACCAGCATCGGGGAGGTCGACTCTCAGCCGGGCAAGGTGATTCGTTCAGCCGCGCTGCGCAAGGCGATCGTCCAGCGCCTTGAGAACCCGACCGAGCCGCGGACGATTCGCGCGCCGATGCGCACGACGGACGCAAAGGTCACGACTCGCGCCGAGCTCGCCAAGAAGTTCCCGACGATCGTGCTGGTCGATCGCGAGGGGTTCAAGCTGCGGCTCTACAAGAAGCTCAAGCTCGCACGCACCTACCCGATCGCAGTCGGGCAGGCGGGCCTTGAGACGCCGGCCGGCCTCTACACAATCAACGACCGTCAAATCAATCCGTCATGGCACGTGCCCAACAGCGACTGGGCGGGCGATCTTGCCGGCACCGTCGTGCCACCGGGGCCGGGCAACCCGATCGTCGCGCGCTGGCTGGGGATCTACGACGGCGTCGGCATTCATGGAACCAACGACATCGGTTCACTCGGATCGGCAGCGTCTCACGGCTGTATCCGCATGAAGCCCTCCGACGTGATCGCGCTCTTCCCGCAGGTTCCGATGGGGACGCCGGTCTACATCGGATGAAGACCGCCGAACAGGTGCCGGTGATCTCTCCGGCTTGGGAATTCGAACTCGACCGCTTCGAACTGAGTCTTCGCCGCCGCGGTCTTTCGGACGCGACACGGCGCGCATACGTTTCTGATCTGCAATCGCTTGCGCTCTGGAGCACCGAACTCGCGATCGATCCGGTCGCGATGGATCCCAAGAGCCTGCGTCGGTATGTCCAGCAGATAAGCGCGCAGGGGCTGGCCGCCAGCAGCCTAGCCCGCAAGCTCGCGAGCATCCGAGCCTTCTACGCAAGCCTGCTCGAGCGCGCAGACGTCTCGCAGAATGTCGCCGAACTGCTGACCACCCCAAACCAGCCACGCGATCTGCCGCGCGTGCTCTCAGCGGCCGAGACTGTGCGACTGCTCGACGGCATTCCGACTTCGACGCCGCTGCAGCAGCGTGACCGGGCGATGTTCGAACTGACCTACGCCTGCGGGCTGCGCGCTGGTGAGCTGATCGCGCTGAAAAGCACTTCGATCGACCTCGACGAAGAACAACTCCGCGTGGAGGGAAAGGGAGGCCGCACGCGCATCGTGCCGGTCGGGGAACACGCCGGTAAAGCGATGCGCGGGTACGTCGAGCGCGCGCGGCCACGGCTGCTCCCGGGCGGCGGAGATCCCGGATGGCTCTTCCTGAGCAAGAGCGGACAACAGCTGAGCCCCAGCGACGTCAGGCGCAGGCTCGAGAGCAGCCTGCGCACCGTCGGCGTGGCGGCAGGAATCTCACCCCACAGCCTGCGTCACAGCTTTGCAACGCACCTCCTCAACGGGGGTGCTGATTTGCGGTCCGTGCAGGAACTTTTGGGTCACCGTTCAATATCTGCCACACAGATTTACACTCGGGTAGAGTCTGCTCGGCTACGTGCGCAATACGGAAAGTCGCACCCGCGGGCATGACGGTCAAGCGACCGATTGAGAGTTGAATGAGCACTGAGGCACAGAGTCAGTCAGAGACACGGTCAAGAGGCCGGTCGCGGCGCATTGGGGGAGAGTTCGGCGATGTCGAACTGCGCGACCTCTGGAAGCGCTACAAGGCGGACGGCGACAAGAACGCCCGTGAACGCCTGGTGCTGGCTTACTCGCCGCTCGTCAAGTACGTCGCCGGCAAGATGGGATCCGGCCTGCCCAGCTACGTAGACGACGCAGACCTGATTTCTTACGGCCTTACAGGCCTGATCAGCGCGATCGAGCGCTTCGAGCCATCGCGCGAGATCAAGTTCGAGACTTACGCGATGAGCCGCATCAAGGGCTCGATCATCGACGAGCTTCGCTCGATGGACTGGGTGCCCCGCTCGGTTCGTATGCGCGCCCGAGAATTTGAGCGCGCCAACGCCAAGCTCGAGCACAAGCTTCACCGCGCACCGACAGACCAAGAACTCGCGGACGAACTCGGCGTGACCCCGGAAGAGCTCCAGGAGCACATCCAGCAGATTTCCAACAGCGCCGTAATCGCACTCGACGAGCTCTGGTCGGTTTCGGATTCCTCCGGCGGACAGGTTTCGCTACTTGACACGATCGAGGACCCCAACGCCGCCGATCCCGAGGGTTCCTTCGACGCCGTGACCGTCAAGGAGCAGATTGCCGAGGCGATCAGCCGGCTGCCTGAGCGCGAGAAGCTCGTGATCGCTCTCTACTACTACGAGAACCTCACCCTACGAGAGATCGGCGAGGTCCTCGGCGTGACCGAGTCGCGCGTCTCTCAGCTTCACACCAAGGCCGTCCTGAGACTGAAGTCTCGTCTGCAGGACGAAGGCGACCTCTAGACCCGCCTTCGGGCGACTTCGACCCCTGCTGCCCATCCTGGTGCTCTGCCACCTCGTGGCGGAACGAGCGTCGCTGCCGGCAAGCCGGCGACTTCCAGCAACCAGGCGATCACCGAATTGGAGTTCCACATCTCACCGGCCGCGAGCTCGTCGCGTCCCCAGGTAGGCGTCGGGATCTGCGGTGCCGACTCGATGATCGCCCTCGCCGTCTCGCGATCGCTACTGAGCAACTTCGGGCTGTCGACCGCATATTCGAGGTCGGGAATCTCGCCGCCGGCCCAGCAGCGCGCTTCGTAGCGAAAGAGCCGCAGTCCTCCAAGCAGCGGAGAACCAACGGGGCCACCGGCGACTCTGCCGTGACCGCCGTCGCGGGCCTCGGGGCACAGCTCGATCGCGAACGGGCCGGATCCGTCATCGACGATCAGTGCCGAGTGAAAAAGCGCGCGCGCCGGGCGGCGTTCGATCGTCGCGACAACCCGTTCGTAGGCGATGCCGTTGAGGCGGACAAACCATCCGCCCGCCCCGAGGGGAAGCCAGTAGAGCGCAATTTGGCCCACGCGCGGGACGCTAACAGCGCGCGGCGAACTAGATTCTCCGGTCAATGGACGTCAAGGAACTCCGCCCCTGGCTCGACCCCGAAACCTGCTCGATCTGTGGTCGGCGGTTGCTCCAGGGTGAGCAGATCAATTGGTACGTCGCACCGGACTCGAGTCGTCGTGTGGTCTGCGAATTGTGCGTGCCGCGCGCTGAGCGTGCCCGCTGGGTGCGCGAGCGCGAGGGCGACGAGATCGTGCGCCTGCGTCCCACGCGCAGCGAACGGGCCGGGCTGATGCGTCGGGTGAGCGAATTCTTCGGCGCCGGCGAGCCCGCCGAAGAGGACGACTTCGCGCACGGCGCTGCCAGACCCGAACGAGAGAGGCGCAGGCGGTCCAGGGCCGAACGTCGCGGCGATCGAGCCGAGCCGGAGGCGCCACCGGAGCTCTCCGCGCCGCCACGCGATATCGCCGCGGTGCCGACGGGTCCGGAGGCGCGGATCGATCGCGGTCTTGAGCTGTTCAATCTGTCGCAGTTCCCGCGCACGATCGCGGGGCTCAGCCGGTCCCTGGGTGACCCCAAGGTCGCAGCGGTGAACGCGTCCGACGGCGATGCGGTAGATGTTTGGGTCGGCTGGGATCTGGCGTGGTACTCGTACCGCGTGACGTTGGGGGACCCGACCGAGCCGGTCGAGCAGTCCGGACGCGGCAATGACATCGATGAGTTGGTCGGCGTCGTTCGCGAATGGAACGCCGGCGCTGACGGCTTTGGCAGGCTGTTCATTCCCGGCGGCGGGGATTCCGACCTTGGCGATCCGCAGAATGCCGGGGAATGAAGCTCGTCGTTCACGTTGATGGAGGGGCGCGGGGCAATCCCGGCCCGGCTGCGATCGCCGCGGTGCTCAGCACGCCTGAGGGCGATGTCGTCGCCGATGCCAAGGAAGTGATCGGCGTGGCGACAAACAACGTCGCCGAGTACAAGGCTCTCCTTCTGGGGCTTGCCCGCGCCAAGGAGCTCGGCGCTTCCGAGGTCGAGATCGTCAACGACTCTGAACTCGTGCAGAAGCAGATCAATGGCGAGTACAAGGTCAAGCACCCGGATATGAAACCGCTCTACGCAGAATCGCTCGCCGCGCTACGCGAGTTCGACGCCTGGACGGTGCGTTCAGTTCCGCGCGCGCAGAACAAAGATGCCGACGCGCTGGTCAATCAGGCGCTCGACGCCGCCGCTCTCTGATCCGTTTGGCTACCTGCGCTGCCAGGCGCGTACGTAGTCAACCTGCATCGTGTTGCCGGGGGCGGGCTTGTGACCGGCGCCGACAGCGAGCTGGATGATCGGGTACATCGCCTTGTGCGGCACCCGCGAGTGCTTCAAGAACTGCGGACCGGGAAAGCCGTCGATGTAGAACTGCACCGTGTCTCTGGTCCAGAGCGCACCGTAGGTGTGCCAGCTGCCGACGTAGTTGTGCTGGTCCGAGATCATCAGCCGCTGGCTGAAGTAGCGCTCGCCCTGCGCGTTGTTGGCGCGCCAGTGGACTGCGGAGTAGGGGATGCCCTGCTTGGAAGTGTCGAAGAACTCGATGATGTCGATCTCCGGCGGCCAGTGATCGGCGCGCGGGAGCATCCAAAAGGCGGGCCAGCATCCACTGCAGCTGGGCACAAGAATGCGCGCCTCGATGTATCCGTACTTGAATGAGAACGCACTGTGCGTGTTGACCGAACCGGTTGACTGCTTGAAGCCGGCGGCGCGCGTGTGGGCGGTCGAGATACTCATCGTCCCGTTCTCAAAACGCACGTTGCCGGGCCGGTAGCCGGCGCCCTCAAGGTTGCTGTAGGGGATCGGCCCCTTGATCCAGTCATCGCGCTGGGTCTCCCAGCGCTTGCGCGAAGTCGCGGGGGAGGAGAACTCGTCACCAAACTTCAGCTTCCACGCCGACGCAGGAAGCGGCGTTGAGGCGGTGGGCGGACGGAACACCTCAACCTGCGCGGTGCGGCGGAGCGTGCGGGATACCACGCGACCGTCGGATCGCTTTGCGGTGTAGGTGACAGAAAGCTCCAGCGGGTTCGACCCGGACGGGAGACCCCCGGTGTCGAATGGCGCGCCGTTGGCAGTTGCAAACGGCGCCCGAGAGTCGGTGGATACGAGCTGGCCCTGAACGAAGAAGCGCGCGCTTTGGATCCGGGCGTGCGGCGAGGCGTTCAAGTGCGCGCGGAGCACCAGGTGGCTTGCGACGGTGCTGCCACGGGCGGGGGCGTCGATGACAAGCTTGGGCGCAGCCGCAGCCGCGCTCGGCACGAACGTCGCCATCGCGAGAGACACCGCCAGAAAAGATGTGCGTACGGCTTTCAAGTCGAGCTGTCGTTGGTGTAGACGCGTAGGTAGTCGATCTTCATCGTGCTTCCCGCAGGCGGGATTCCGCGACCCAGCGATGCCTTCATGATCGCCATTTGGTAGATCAGGTACATCGGTTGCTGCGGCAGCTTGGAAGCCCCGTGGACGCTCAGGCGGTATTGCCCATCGACGTAGACGTCGGCGCGGTCGCGCTCCCAGAGCAATCCGTAGGTGTGCCACTGGCCCATGTAGTTGGTCGCGAAGGAGTCGCCGACCGGCCTCGTCGTGAACCACTCCTGTGGCTTCGGGCTGGGGATGCTGCTTGTCTCGCTGGTGTCGTGCTGGTATTGGTCGTCGCCGTGCGGACCATCGGGACTCCAGTGGAAGATCGCGTGTGGATAGCGCGCTGGGTACTCCGTGATGTAGACGTACTCGAAGATGTCGATCTCTGGCGGCCACTGATCGTCGGTTGAAGGCATGATCCAGAACGTCGGCCAGCTCCCCATCGCCTCCGGGACCCACGCGCGGGTCTCGACGTACCCGTACTTGAAGGCAAACTTGCCCTTTGTGTTCACCATTCCGGTCGAGCGCTCGTAGTTGGCGGCCGAAGCGTGGGGTGCGGGCGTATCGCGCAGGGCCAGGCTCAGCAGGCCGTCACCGACCGAAACGTTGTCCGGGCCGTAGGCGGCGCCTTCGTCGGTGTTGAATGGCCTCGACATCGCCGGATTCTCGGGATCCTCCTCGTCGATCGAGTCGGTTCTTTGATCGTTCCAGAGCGTCGTGTCCAGCGTGTCGCCGTCGAACTCTTCATTGAGCGCAAGCCGATAGCCAGTCATCGGCGGGGGGCGCTCACCGCTGGTCCCGACGCCGCCGTCGGTGAAGGAAACCCGGACCCGCTTCCGGAGCGATCGAGTGGCTGTCTTGCCATTGCGCTTGGATTGCTCGAACTTGACCAGGATCGTCACGTAAGGCTTTGCCGCAGGAAGCGAGCGCGTGTCGAACCTGACTCCGCGCTTGATCGCGAAGGGATAACTGCGGTCGGTCGTGACCAGTTTTCCGTTGACGTAGAAGCGCGCCGATCGGATTCCCGCCGAACGCGGCGCTCTGAGGCGCGCACTGGCGAGGACTTTGCCTGCGGGCGTCGGCGAAATGCCCGGTGAACTGACGACAAGAGTCGGCTTCGCGCCGGCGGACACAGACGCGCACGTAGCGGCGAGAACCGCCGCAAGCAAGGAGAGCGTGCAGATGGATGAGCGCGTGCGCCGAGTAGTTGACATCGAGTTGATCGTCCCCAGGCCGAGTTGCGGACTTGAATGAGCCTACGCTGATCCTGCTCGCGGGGCAAGCCGGATCGGCTAAATGAACTTGGTCTTGCCGGGAACTTGGTCTTGCCGGGCGGCTAGCCGGCGTCGTTCGGCCATACGCGGACGTAGTCGACCAGGAGCTGGACGCCTGCCGGCGCTGGAGTGATGTTCATTCCCAGCGGCGCGACCTTCGCCGGATCGCCGATCGCCATAAGAAGGATCGGATACATCGCCACGTGAGGGATCGCGTTGGCCTGTTCGATGCGCCAGAGGTGGTCACCGTCGATGTTGAACTCGATCCAGCTCGGTGTCCACCGCATGCCATAGGTGTGCCACGACTCGGTGAGGTCCGCGTTCGGGCCTGCGACCTGCTTTTGAACGTCCTTTGTGTGGGCGCCGCCCGCGTAGGAGTCATCGTTGGGATGGATTGTGGTGAAGGGCGAGGGTTTGGAGCCACTGGTGATGAACTCAAAAATGTCGATCTCCGGTGGCCACTGGTGCGACTGTGTGTGTAGCCAGAAAGACTGCCAGCACGCGCTGCACTTCGAAACCCACGCGCGAGCCTCGATGTACCCGTACTTGAACGAGAACTTCCCGTCGCTGTTTAGCGCGCCGGTCGACTTCGAGTAAGGGTGTTCAGCGTTCCCGCTTGCGACATTGGTGACCGTCAGGCTGAGCTTGCCGCCAGACACCGAGACATTGTTTGGAGAGGTCGAGTAGGCCGCGCCCTCCAGGTGAGCGCTGTAGGGGTACCAGGGAAACGTCCCGGACTGTGGATCGTCGCGCTGGTTGTTCCAGATCGAGGTATCCAGCGAGCTTCCGTTGAACTCTTCACAGAGAATCATCGGTTCGGGGCAGCCGCCCGTCCCGCCGCCGACACCGGCGGTCGCCGGACTGATCCGCACCGACTTCGAGAGTGTGCGCTTGATCAGTCGCCCGCTTCTGGTCCGACGATCGATCCGCACGAAAACCCTGATCGTCCCTGTAACTCCGCCAAGGTCCCGGGTGTTGAAGGTCACGCCCTTGTTGATCTGAAAGGGGTACTTCCGGTCAGTCGTGACGAGTTTTCCATTCAGGTAGAAGCGCGCGCGTCGCACATTTGCCGAACGCTTCGACGTCAGCTTCGCGCGCACGGCGATCTTGCCGACAGGCACGATGCCGGCGGCGGGGGCGGTGACTTTCAGCTTGCCGCTTGATGCGGCGTGCGCCGGTGCAGAGACAATCAGCGCGACGCTGAACGCAGTGCATGCGAGTAAGGAAGACCGCCGTGTGAATGAGAGATTCATCGAGTTGCCGAGTACTACGAGATAAACAACAACTGCGGACGGCGAAAGAAGCGGATGAAGGGACTCGAACCCTCGACCTTCTGCATGGCAAGCAGACGCTCTAGCCAACTGAGCTACATCCGCATGGATACGGGGAGTGTAGATGACACAGAACGAGTTCGACCGGCAGATCGACAGCTACGTTGCAGCTGGATTCGACGTGGTGCCGGGATTTGTGGCGGCCACCGAAGCGGCGCGCGGCGCGTTTGAAACCGCCGAGACCGGCGACCTCCCGCCAACACTTGTGGTGCGTGCGCGGCTGGTTGGCCATGAGCAACTGGTGGCTGCAATCGACCGCCAGGACGGCAAGCCGCAAACGGTCATCCACGCCGCGGAGATGACTGAGTACAGCGAGCGAGCAGGGGTGGAAGTGCCCGACGCCGATGTTTACGTGCTTTCGGGCATCAGCAAGGAGATCGGCACGCGCAACGTCGCTCCGTCAAGCGCCCTGGAGCAGATTCTCGCCGCTGGACGCTCGCCACTGACAATCGAAGAGGGACTGGCGGTTTGGCGAATGCACGCCGCCGCGATTGCCGAGAATGACGGTCTCTCGCTGGTCGGATCCACCCGCGGAGACAAGCGTGTCCCAGCAATCTGGATCAGCAAGAAGAAACCAAAACTCGGCTGGTGCTTCTACGGCGTCCCGCACACCTGGCTCGCAACCGCCTCTTGCTCAGCCCGTCTGATCGCGTGAACTAGTCTTGCGATTCTCGCGCGAGGGAGCGTGGGAACATGGCGACGTGGCGGAATGGTTACGCAGCGGCCTGCAAAGCCGTTTACACCGGTTCGATTCCGGTCGTCGCCTTCACGCGGACGCGGAGGATCAAGCCACCCTGGGGGATTGCCGATTCGGTACCCAATGGCTTGGAAGGCGCGCAATGTTCTCACACTCATGCTTTCCAGCTTCGCGTTGGCGAGCGCCCTGATGGTTGCCACGAGCAGCGCGAACTCCGCGCAGTCTTTCTGGGTGTCGCCCTCGGGCAGCGACGCCGCTCCGGGCACGCGCGAGCGTCCGTTTCGCACGCTTGAGCGAGCGCGCTCGGCGGTCCGCGCGCGCCTGAGTCCGCAGCGCGAGGACATCTTCGTCAACCTGCTCGACGGCACGTATCGGCTGAAGCGAACCTTTTCGCTCGCGCCACCGGATTCGGGCAACTCCGGATACCGGGTGATTTACCGCTCGGCACCCGCTGCGAAGCCGGTGATCAGCGGTGCCTTGAGGGTCCGCGGCTGGCAGAAGTACGACGCCGCGAGGGGGATCTATCGCGCGAAGGTCAAGGTGGGCACTCGATCCCGACAGCTCTTCGTCAACGGTCGCCGAGCCGTTCGTGCGCGCGGCGCCACATATCCGAACGGGATCTCTCGCACCGAGTCCGGGTTCAGTGATGCCACCGGATCGATGGCGTCCTGGGGCAACCAGACCGACATTGAGGCTGTCACCAACTCGCAATGGAAGATGATGCGGTGCCCGGTGGCCGCGATCACCGGGAACGACATCACGATGCAGCAGCCGTGCTGGACCAACGTGAATGTCTTCCCCTACATTTGGTCCTTCCAGACCGTTCTGCGATTTGAGAACGCCTATGAGCTGCTCGACAGTGCAGGCGAGTGGTACTTGGACTCACCCGGTGGCTGGCTCTACTACAAGCCGCGTGTCGGCGAAAAGCTCGCCTCGGCGGATGTCGAACTACCGGTGGTCGAACGGCTGATCGACGGTCAGGGCAAAGTCGACAAGCCGATAAAGGACATCACCTTCCGCGGCCTCACCTTTGCCTACGCGACTTGGCTGACGCCGAGCGGTGGCAACGGCTATGCCGCCGACCAGAGCGGGTTTCACCTCGTCGGCGCTGGCCACCAGCCCAACCTGATCGGACACGACCAGAGTGTCGCGCGCACCCCGGGCAATGTGCGGTTCAAGTTCTCCCAATCGGTCCGCTTCATCGCCAACGATTTTCGGCGCCTGGGCGGGGTGGGCCTCGACTTTGACACCGGCAGCCAGCGCAACTCGATTGTCGGAAACCGCTTCGAGGACATCTCCGCTGCCGGCGTGCAGGTCGGTGGGGTAGATGTGGAAGATCATCACCCGACGCTCCCGAGCCAGACGACCCGCGACAACCGCATCGCGAACAACCTGATCGCGCGCATTGGAGTCGAGTACCAGGACGCGCCAGGCATCTTCATCGGATTCACGACCCATTCCGTCGTCGAGCAGAACGAGATCAACTACGTGCCGTGGGCGGGAATCGCGATCGGCTGGGGCTGGGGGTTGCTGGATCCCGGCGGCTTTCTCGGTCTTCCGAACGCGGTCCAGGGTCAATGGGGCAACTACGAAACGCCGACGACCAGCCGGCGCAACCGGATTCTGAACAACCGCATCAAGCACTTTCTCGGAGTCCTTTGGGACGGCGGGGCGATCTACACGCAGGGCCAGCAGGGGACCGATGCCGGCGATGGTGAAGTGATCGCAGGCAACGTCGCATCGTCCAAGCGCCGCCTCGCCGGCGGAAACACCTTCTACACCGATGGCGGCAGCCGATACGTCACACTCGAACGCAACGTCTCGTTCAGCAATGCCCCCGGCGTCACGGACTTCGGACCGTGCGGACTCGACGACTCGCTTGCGCTCTGCTGGGTGGTCCTGCCTTACGGCACCGACCGCGGCGGCTGCCGCCCCTATGGCGACCTCACCTATCGAAACAATCTCTGGCAGTTCCCGGAGCCGTACTGGGTGGCGTGCCCGTATGAGGGGCATCCGGTCAACGTTGTCGACGATTCGAACACGGTGATCACCGGCAAAGCAGCCGTGTCGCGAAGCATTCTTGAAGCCGCGGGCCGCCAGGGAAAGTTCCGCCGCGCGGTCGGCGCTCAGGCGAACGCCGGCTGAAGTGCTGACAAAAGACGAGAGGGGCCCCGAAGGGCCCCTCTCAGCTAGAACGTTCCACCAACCGCAATCGCTGGGTTGATCCGTTGGTTCTATGTCTATTTTTATCGTCGTGACCGTGGAATCCTTTACAGCCCCGACAACTGAATTAACACCAGCAAAGGATTTAGGTTGCGCTACCTGATCACCGGCGGCTCGGGGTACCTCGGATCGCGTTTGCTCGAACACCTCGCGGCGCTGCCGAGCACCGAGGTCGTCGTCAATCTCGATGTCGCTGTGCCGGAGTTTCGCGCTCCGCAGACCTCGTATCGGCAGGTGGATGTGCGCGACGCGGTCGGTGTCGACCGGGCGATCGCCGAGGAGCGACCTGATGTTCTGATCCATACCGCCTTCGTGCTCGACCCGACCCGCGACGAGCCGGAGATGTACGAGGTCAACGTCAACGGCACGTTCAACGTGCTTGCGGCGGCTTCGGCGCACGGCGTGCCGCGTGTTTACGTGACGACCGCGACGATGGCCTACGGCGCGCGCGCCGGAAATCAGGTGCCGATCGGCGAGGCGCAGCCGGTCTACGGGCACGCGCACTACATGTATGCGCGCCACGCCGCCGAGGCCGATCGCATCGCGCAACTCTGGGCGACGCTGCACAGCCAGCGACTGATGACGATTATCCGGCCCTGCACGATCTTCGGTCCGGGGGCCGACAATCACCTGGTGCGCATGTGGGACTCCCAGGCGTTCTTCCCGGATTTTGGCACCGGGGACCAGCCGACGCAGTTCCTCCACATCGACGACGCCGTAAGCGGCTATCTCTCGCTGCTTGAGAGCGCGCAACCGGGCCCGTACAACTTGACTCCCGACGGAGAGATCACCTGGCACCAGTGCGCTCAGCTCGCCGGAGTTGAAGTGCGGCCCGTACGCGAAGAGTCCTTCACCGGCCTGGCCGGCGGAATGTGGCGTCTGAAGATGCCCGGCGTTGAGATTCCACCCTCGTTCGTGGACTTCTTCAAGTACCCGTACCTGGCAAGCAACGCGCGGATGAAGCAGGCTGCGCCAGATTGGCGACCTCAACACGCCAGTGCTGAGGTGTTCCAGGCGCAGATGGCCGCGCGCTAATCTTCACTCCCGCAGGGGCGTATAGCTCAGTTGGGAGAGCACCAGCTCGACAAGCTGGGGGTCACTGGTTCGAGCCCAGTTACGCCCACTAAAGGATCCTCTGCGCAATACCTGGAGCCCGCCGCGTGCGGGCTCTTCTTTTGCCCGGACAAAGTGTCCGAACAGTCACTGGACAAGTGTCGGGAAAGTCACCGCATCTGGCCGTTTGGTCGAGGGGGGTCGACCCCAAACAAACCACCTAGTACGAATCGTCAGAGTTCGAACTATCTCCCCGAATGGGCGCTACAAAGTAGATGTCGAAGAATTCTCCGCAGGAATTCGCCGGCAGTCATTCCAGCAGCTCTACTCCGCGACAAGTAAGGGGAAGGAAATGCCAGAGCTCAATCCAACAGTCTTCGGGGCGATCGTTCTCGCAATCGTGGGCTTGATGGTGGTCATCCCGCGAATCCGACAGCGCGCAAATCGCCCGACGACTCACGAGATGTACTTCGGTGACATGACGCATCAGCCCGGTCGGGTGAGGGCGGCACGCACGGTGCCGACAGTGGGGCAGCCTCCGGTGGGCGCTCCGCGAGCTCCCTCGCCGACCCGTCAGACACCTGGCGAGGCTTCACCGCCTTCGCCGCTGAAGGTCCCGCAGTAGTCCTTCCCCGAACGCTTCAGGGACTGCTCGGAGCGAGGAACGCGACGAGCATGTCCCAGAACTGCTGGTAGGCGGCGTCGAGGTCGAAAGACCCCGGCGCCGTCAGCCAGTCGAAGGTCATACCGCGCACCGACCCAATGATCAGCGAGGCATTCGCATCCTGATCGATCGCCGGGTCGATCTCTCCGTCTTCCACGCCTTCGTCCCACCAGTGCCGGCCAAGTTCGCGCCAACGCTTGTGCAGGGCGGCGAATTCACGGTCGATCGTGTTTCGCGGGTCTGAAGCTTCGGCCATCAGGCGGTAAAGCAACAGCATGTGGCCCGGCTTCTGCTTGGCCAGTTCAAGGTGGGCGAAGATGATTGCCCGCAGCGCCCCAAGACCACGTTTGTCGACGATCGCGGGGGCGACGACGCCCTGCTCCCACTCAACGATGTGCGCCTCGATGACGGCCGCAAGCAGGTTCTCTTTGGACCCGAAGTGATGGTTGACCAGGCCGCGACTGACGCCGGCGCGGGCGCCGATTTCGGCGACGCTGCTGTCGTGGTAGCCGCGCTCGGCAAAGAGCATTGAGGCGGCCTCGATCAGTGCCGCGCGCGCGGCGTCGGCCTGTTCTTGGCGCTGTGACTTGATTGCGGCTTCCATCTTCATCTGGACACGGTACTATCCCGCTTGCTGAACGCTCAACAAGCGAAATCAGTATCCCAGAAAGCACAGTTTCCAGGAGTTCATCTGATGGCAAAAGCAGGAAACCGCACGTTCGTGATCGGCGTGGGCATGACCAAGTTTGAAAAGCCCGGCTCCAAGGAGTGGGACTACCCCGACATGGTGCTCGAGGCTGGAACCAAGGCGCTTGAGGACGCCGGTATTGACTACAAGGAGATCGAGCAGGCCTTTGTGGGCTATTGCTACGGCGACAGCACCGCCGGCCAGCGGGCGATCTACGGACTGGGCCTCACGGGAATCCCGGTCGTCAACGTCAACAACAACTGCTCGACCGGCAGCAGCGCGCTCTACATGGCGCGCCAGGCGGTCAAGGGCGGCCTAGTCGACTGCGCGATCGCAGTGGGCTTCGAGAAGATGGAGAAGGGCTCGCTCGGCGCCAAGTTCCTCGACCGCACGAATCCGATGGACAAGCACGTGATGACGATGATCGAGGGTCGTGGCGGCTGGGAGGAGTCTCCTCCGGCACCGCAGATGTTTGGCAACGCCGGACGTGAGCACATGGAAAAGTACGGCTCCAAGCCCGAGCACTACGCGTGGATCGGCTGGAAGAACCACAAGCACTCGGTCAACAACCCGTACGCGCAGTTCCAG
>CAZRAA010000013.1:0-37640 GCA_964597975.1 uncultured Thermoleophilaceae bacterium
TCGGGAAGCGCAGCCCGCGCAGAAGCGTTGAGCCCGCGCCCGGTGTGCTTGTCGACCAACTGCGCCGCCTCGTTGGGGTCCGCATCGAGGTCGTAGAGCTCGTACTCAGGAGCCGCGCGTCCGCTCGGGTCGTGGTAGACGGCGTACTTCCAGCGCCCACCGCGAACAGCACGGATGCGGTTGGGCTGCGGGATCCTGTCTTGCTGCGCGGTACCTGCCTGATGGTCGTCGTACGTGAACAGCGCGTGATCTCGAACGCTCGATTCGGGTGTCGCCTCGAGCACGCCGCTGAAGTCCGCGGCCCCCGAACCGGCGCCGGGTGAGGCGAAGCCCGCAAGCACTCCACAGAGGCTCGATCCATCGATCGTGCCCGACGCCGGCACACCGGCAACGCCGAGCAACGTCGGAACGACGTCAACCAATGAGACCGCCGAGCTCGATTCGCCGCCACTTGGAAACAGCAGCGGGTTGGAGATCGTCAGCGGGACGCGGATTGTCTCCTCGTAGGCGTTGAACATCTTCTGCCGCAGCCCGCCATGAGAGAGACCCATCTCGCCGTGGTCCGAGAAGCGCGCCACAACTGTGCGCGATCGCAATGACTGCGGGTCACTCGGATCCCCGAGCGCGCGCAGCAAGCGGCCGATCTTCTGGTCCACCAGTCCGTGCAGATAGGCGTAGAAGCGCACGTAGTCGAGCTGCTGCTGCCGCGAACGCAGCGGGCCGATGAACGACATCTGGCCGAGTTTGAGAATCGCGTGCGCAGTGGGCTTGCCGCGTAGATCCTCATCGATTGTCGCCGGGAGATCAACTTCGAGATCGCTGAACTGCTCCCGCGCATAGCCGCCGGTCTTGTACCCGTGTGGGTAGCCGAGGACATCGTGCGGATTCACCAGCGAGACGATTAGGCAGAACGGCTCGCGCAGGTCTTCGGCCGCGAGGAACCGCTCTGCCTGGAGCGTGTAGTCCTCATCCCAACCCTCGCCGGAGAGACCCGCGTTGCCGCCGCCGTACCTGTCTGGACGAGTGTTCTCGCCGGCGTCGGGCGGCTGCCAACCGGGGAAGCCGAACTCACGATCGATGCGCTCGGCGTCGGCTGGCCCCCACTGCCCGTAGCCCGCGTACGGCATCGTGAGGTGCCACTTTCCCTTGTACGACACGGAGTAGCCGGCGTCGCGCAGACGCGATCCGAGCGTCGGGATACCGGCCGGCAGCTCCGGCTCGCCCCCTGCCTTCGGGCCGAGCCGCAGGGCGCCGCGCACCAGCGATCGTGCGACCGTCCCAGGCGGTGCTTCGCCGGATGCAGCCAGCGCCGCCGCCTGGCGCAGCGTGGCCGCGAAGTTGCGCGGACTCGGGTGGACGCCGCCCTCGGTGAGCGTGAGCGTGACGCCGTGGCGAGACGGATAGGTGCCGGTCAGGAAACTCGCGCGGCTCGGCGAACACATCGCAGTGGCGGTGCAGGCATTGGTGAAGTTCACACCGTGCCTACGAAGCTCGGCATCTGCCGGAGTCAGCGCGTCGAGCCAACCCGGTTCGTCCGGCCAATGCATCGGAGCGCGCTGCTGGTCGGTCACGATCACCAGGAGGTTTGGGCGATGCTTCACGTTGCGCCAATCCCGCGCTCGGTCTTCGCGTGGGCCTCGCCGCTCGCCTGCGATCGGCCGCTGCCGGCCGAAGCCGGCAGCGAGACTCGATCGTTCAGCATGCCGGCGTTGCGTTCGCCGGCGCCCCCGCTGGTGGCGAAGAATCGCGGAGTCGCACCAGCCCCCCAATCGTTCCCACGTATGCATCTCCATCTGGTGAGAGTGAGATCGGGGCGTAATTGTTGTTGTAACCGATGCCCAGCCCGGCGAGCTTGCGAAAGCGCGTCGCGCCGGTGCAGAAGTCGATCGCCGTGAAGTACCAGGGGTCTTCCAGGTCGGCGCGCGGACGCTTGGTGTAGGTGTAGATCAGGCCCGTCGAGAGCGAGACCTTCGGAACCGCCGAGGGCGCGATCTCACCACTCACCCAGTCGGTGGTGCAGTCCTCGGCCCCAGGATCCACGGTCACCTTCGCAAACCCTGGCGTGGTGCTGCCGCCGAGCGACGTGCTGAGCAGCCCGTCGTATCCGTAGTTGTTTGCCGCGACAAGTGAATCGCCAGCAGCAATCAACGACTGGTCGGTCGACGAGGCCCCCGCTGCGAACACCGGCTCGCTGCAGACTAGGCGCGGTCCGACGATCGAAGCATCGCGTTTCATCACCACGACCTTGACCGGATCGTCGTTGTCGGTGATCGCCACAAGGCCTCCGCGCATCAATGTGGGCGTGGTGCCAGAACCTGCCTGGGTTTGCCCAGATTTCTGCACGCCGTCGTTGTCGTATGGCTCGCTCCAGGTCGCCTGCGGTGCTCCACCCGGGCCGGCATCAAATCGACGCAGCGCAGCGTCGGTGACGACAAAGACGCCGCCCGTCTCATCCACGGCGAATGAGTTGCTGATGCGCTCTCCGGTTGAGACAGCATTCACCGCGCCATTCGAAGGCGAGATGTTTCCGACCACGCCACCGAGCGAAACGAACCAGATTCGTCCGCTCCAATCCGGCATCACGGCGATCAACTTGTCGCCCGATGGCACAACGGCCGAGACGTCGTAATCACGCTGGACCTTAAACTGCGTGATCAATCCGAAGAGCAGCTTCTCCGTCCCGATCACCTGGATGCGGCGAGTTGTGGTGGGAACAACCGCCCGATCCTGATGATCGAGGTAGAAGTAGCCACCGCCCGAGAAGTCGGTGAAGACCCCAAACAGATCCGTACCGCCACTGCCGAGCTGCCGCGCAGGGAGGTCAAAGCTCGCGATCTCGGCGAGCGTGTCGGGGTTCATCAGCACCAGGCGCGGTCGATCGAGCCCGACGCAGATCGTTTCGAGAAGCCCGGCCGAGGTGAAGGTCACCGACGCGCACTCGGAGATCCGCAGCGTCGAGTTGACCGACATGTTCCGGCCCAACGGTCCGGCGGTCGCGTACGCATCGGTTTGGTAGGCGTCGTTGTGAATGTTGCTGGCGCCGTTGTCCGCCATGAACGGGTGCGCCGGCGCCGACGCCGCGTCGATGCGCTGAGGGGTCGCCTGCGCGCCCTCGAATCCAGCGACGAACAGTCCCGGCGAGCCATTCGGAATCGGCAGTGCGGCGGCCAGCGGCGCGGCAACAAGCAATACGACGACACCAGCAACGCCGACGATCAAGCGTCGAATCAAGACTTTCATAGTTCCCCCCACCTTCAGTTCCGAGCTTCGTGAGAGAAAAACACTAACAATCTCTCACACAAAAGGCAAGTGGTCTTGGGTCAAGGCGCCGGCCGGCGCGCCTGAGGGGAGTCGGCCTGCACGATCAGCGGCGCCACGTGCAGTCGAGCGAACTCGCGCGCATGCTCGTGGGTACTCAGGTCAATCGAGATCCCGGGAGTGAGCAGCAGCGAGATGAAGATCCGCACGACAAGCTCCACCCGCACGGCTGCCACGTCGCGTTGCCAGCGCTCGCGTGGAACGAAGAGATTTTCCTCATTGACGCTCAGGAGCAGCTGCATCGTCCCTTCAATCAGCGGCCCGGCTCCGGTGGTCACTTGCGGCAGGATCAGCTCCGGCTCGGCTTCGATCAACTGGTGGATCACGGTGCGCTCGCGCATGTACTCCACCGCAAAGGCAAAGCACTCGGCGACCGTGTCCTCGGCGGTCTCTTGCGCTGACGCGACCTCGCGCATCGCTTCGGTGAAGCGCTCCATCTCCCTGAGCGATACGGCCTGGAGCAGTTCTTGTTTGGCGGCAAAGCGGCGGTAGAGCGTCGCACTCGAAATGCCGGCTCGTGTGGCGATCGACCCCATCCGCGCTCGCGTCGGGCCATGCACCGCGATCTCCGCAAGGGCGGCATCGATGATCTGATCCGCCGGCTCCGCAGAACGTTTCGGATTGTGCTCCCCGTCCATAGGCGCTGAATCTACCGTCGCAAGCGTCAGATCAAGAACCTGCGATCGGCCCGAGCGATCCGCACGGATCCTCGCATGGGGTGGTGGACAAGCGAGAAAACGTCGCAAGTCTGCGCTCGCAGCGCAGACTTGCGATGAAACCGCCCTTGAACAAGGAGATTGAAGAAGCACGCTCGCGCCGGCGGGGCACTACGCGAGGTGGATGATCCCGCGCGCCAGCAGGTAGACGCCGACCCCCGCCACCAGCACGGTCGTTGCTGTCTTGCCATGCTTTTCGAGCGCGTTCCCGATCGATCCGAGTACGCGCTGGGCGATGTCCGGTGCAACGGCCGTCAGCGCGAGCGGCACCCACGCCGGCATCGAGGCAAGCAGCACGAGGAATACGCCGGCCACGGCACGCTCGGGCAGGTCGAGATGGCTCGAGGCGATCTCCTTCGCGCCAGGAACCATCAGCACGATCGTCGTGAAGTTCGTCGACATCGCGAACATCCCGAAGGCAAACGCGGCTCGGTTGTTCATGCCCGAGCGATCGCGCTCGCGCGGCTTGCTCTTGTCGCTGCTCGGCCTGCGCAGGTAGAGCACGAGCGCCAGCAACAGCAATCCGAGCACGACGTCGACCCGCGCACTGATGTGCGGCAGCCGCGGCAGCTCAATCGCGCGGCCGAAGATCACGAGCGCGGCAACAAGCGCAGTGAGCACGAGAATCACGCCCGCCGCGAATGCCGTCGACACGCGGCGCCCCCCGGGACCGGAGAGCAGCACGGTCTGTTCTGTCAGCAGGACCGGGCTGACGGCGCCGGCAAGGCCGATCGGCAAAAGCACAGCAAGGACGGAGAGCACGGGCCGATCCTACGCCAGGGACCCGCGCGCAAATCAGGCGTAGAAACCTGCCAGAACGTCTGCGTTGTTCTCTTCGATCACTTTGCGCTTCATCTTCATGCTTGGCGTGATCTCGCCGTTCTCAACGGTCAGATCGGCCTTAAGGATGTGGAACTTCTTGATCTGCTCCCAGCGATTGAGCTTGGAGTTGAGCTGATCGACGTAGCCGGTGATCGCCTCGAGCATCTGCGGTGAGCTGACGATCTCGGCGTAGGTCTTGCCCTGCATCCCGTGGCCCTCGGCCCACGGTTCGATCGCCTCTGGATCGAGCGCGATCAAAGCCGAGACAAAGTTGCGATCGGCGCCGTGCACCATGATCTGGCTGACCAGCGGACAGATGCCCTTGAAGAGGCCCTCGATGTGCGTCGGCGCGACGTACTTGCCGCCGGAGGTCTTGAAGAGATCCTTCTTGCGGTCGGTGATCTTGAGGAAGCCGTCGCCGTCGATCTCGCCGATGTCGCCGGTGGCCATCCAGCCATCGCCGACGAGCGCTTCGGCAGTGGCCTCAGGGAGGTTGTGGTATCCACGCATCACGCCCGGGCTCTTGATCAAGATCTCCCCGTCGCCGGCGATGCGGATCTGTGTGCCCAGAACGGGCTTGCCGACGGAGCCGAACTTGAACGCGTCGGGCTGATTCACGACCGAGGCGGCCGAGGTCTCAGTCATTCCGTAGCCCTCAAGGATCACAAGCCCGGCCGCGTGGAACCACTCCGCGATCTCGGCCGAGAGCGGCGCCGCGCCGGAGATGAAGAAGCGGATTCGACCGCCAAAGCGCTCGCGCACCTTCTCAAACACGAGCTTGTCGGCGATCTTCACCTTGATCGCCAGCGACCTTGGGATCGGACGGCCGGCGCGTTCGAGTCGCGACTTCTCGATTCCGGCCTTGAAAGCGAACTTGAAGATCTTCTCCTTGACTCCGCCCTCCTCTTCGACCATCGAGACCACTCGCCCGTGAGCCTTCTCGAAGATGCGCGGAGCCGCTCCCATGAACGTCGGCTTGACGATCGCGAGGTTGTCGACGATGTTCGGAACACGACCGTCGACGACGGTCAGGAATCCGATCTCAAGCTGCGCGACGATCAGCACCTTTCCGAATGCGTGGGCCAGCGGCAACCAGAGAAAGTGCACGTCGGCGTCAGTGAGCGGCGCGCTGTTGGCGATTCCGCGAGCCACGTAACACCAGCCGTCGTGGCTCAGACGCACGCCCTTGGGCTTTCCGGTTGTGCCGGACGTGTAGATCAGGGTCGCAATCTGATCCGGGGTGATCGCGGCGACGCGGTTCTCCACCGCATCGGGGTCGCCTGCGAGCAATTCCTTCCCAAGCTGCTCGAGGTCGGCGAGACCGATCACCCAGTCGCCGTCGGTCGCTCCATCGAAGACCACGACCTTCGCGACCTGCGGGATCTGCGATCGCTGTTCGCGCAGCTTTGCGACCTGCTCGTCATCCTCGGCGAACACGACCACCGACGCCGAGTCGGAGAGGATGTAGGCGACGTCCTCAGGGATAGTCGTCGGATAGACAGTTGTGGTCGTCGCGCCCGCTGCATTCGTCGCGAGGTCGGCGAGGATCCATTCATGGCGTGTGCCGGACATGATCGCGACGCACTGTTCCTGCTCGACGCCCAGCGCGATCAACCCGGCGGCGTAATCGGTGGCCTGCTCCCCAACCTCGCCCCAGGTCAGCGAGTGCCAGTTCTCATCGGCGTCCGGAAACTTCAGCGCTGGGCGATTCTTTGAGGCATTCACGCGATCGAAGAAGAGTTCGGCGACGGACTTCGCGCGGCCGCTGAGTACGAGCTCTTCTTGTGGCGTGAGAACGGCGGAGGTTTCGGTCTGAGCGGTGGCCGTGTCGGTGTTCATGGGATCCTCGGTGTTGCGAATGAAGCGGGGTTGGCGATCGCCGAAATCTAGTCAAGCCATACCTGATTCAAGGCAGTGCGCGCGGCGCCCACTGCGCCGCCCGCCAGCGGCGCGGTCGGGTAGGTTCGCCGGATATGGAAACACGAATGTTGATCGGCGGCGAACTCATCGCCGGGGGTGGCCCGAAGATCGCGGTCGAGAATCCGTTCACAGAATCGACGCTGGCCGAGGTGCCGGTCGCCTCGCCCGAACAGACCGACGCCGCAATCACTGCGGCCCGCGACGCGCAGCTCGCCTGGGGCCGGACGCCTGCGGGCGAGCGCGGCGAGCTGCTCAAACAGGTTGCGGCCGGCCTGCGCGAGCGCACCGACGATCTGGCCGAGCTGATGACCCGCGAGGGCGGCAAGCCGCTGATCGAGAACAAGGATGAAGTCGGCTGGACGGCCGCGGCGTTCGATTACTACGCCGAGATCGGCCGCTCGTCCGAGGGGACCGTGATCCCGCCGATTGAGTCGACTCAGCTCGCGCTGGTGCTGAAGGAACCGCTGGGAGTGGTCGCCTGCATCGTCCCCTGGAACTACCCGCTGCTCCTGCTCGCCTGGAAGCTCGCACCGGCGCTGGCTGCCGGCAACGCCGTGATCGCAAAGCCGAGCGAGCTGACGCCGCTCTCGACACTCGCGCTCGCACCGCTCTTCGAAGATTTCCCGCGAGGCGTCGTGAACATCCTCGCGGGCGCCGGCGACGTCGGCCAGCGACTCGTCTCCGACGAGCGCGTCGACGGCGTCGCGTTCACTGGTTCGGTCGCGACTGGAATCCGCATCAACGAAATCTGCGCCAAGCGCGTCGCGCGCGTGAATCTCGAACTCGGCGGCAAGGACCCCTTCATCGTTTGCGCCGACGTCAAGGACGATGTGGAGATCGCGGCGCGCGGTGGGGCGTGGGCCGCATACCTCAACTCCGGCCAGGTCTGCACGAGCGCAGAGCGCTTCTACGTGATGGACGAGATCTACGACGACTACGTCTCGGCCTTCATCGCACATGCCGAATCGCTCACGCTCGGGGATCCGATGGCCGGCGACACAGACCTTGGTCCGATGGCAAGCGCGCCGCAGCGCCAGAAGGTGATCGACCAACTCGCCGCCGCCGGGGAGGCCGGCGCGGTGCTGGCCACGGGCGGCGAGGCCGGGGGCAAGCCGACCGGGCACTTTCTCACGCCCGCAGTCGTCACTGGTGCAGCAGCCGATACTGCGCTGCTCGCAGAGGAAACCTTCGGGCCAGTCGCCCCAATCGTGCGTGTCAGATCGCTCGATGAGGCGATCGAACTCGCCAACTCGACGCGCTTCGGACTCGGCGCCAACGTCTACACGCGCGACCTGCGCACGGCAATCCGCTGCGTGCGCGAAATCAGATCCGGCACGGTCTGGATCAACGACCCGCTGACCGACAATGACTCCGGACCGTTCGGCGGTTTCAAGCAGTCGGGTCTTGGCCGCGAGCTCGGCCGGGAGGGACTTGAGGCATTCCAGGAGACCAAGCACGCGCACATCGAGTCCGTGATCGAGCGCAAGGATTGGTGGTACCCGTACTCGGAGTACAACCAATAGTTCGGGCTCGCCGCGGGACGCCTACCCCACGACTTCGTAGCGCAGGTGTACGAAACCGTTTTCAAACCGCTGTTCCTCCAGGAGCTTGAGGTCGAGCCGGGTGCCCGCCGGTAGCGCAGGCTTGCCGCCGCCAACACTGACCGGCACATAGGCGAGCTCAACCATGTCGACCAAGCCCGCGTCGAACGCGCTCGCCGCGAGCCCCGGTCCGCCGATCACCAGGTCGGCGACTGAAACATCCTTCAGCTCTTGAATGAGCCGGGCATCGAACTCGCGCTCAAGTCGCGTGCGCTCGGTTGACACGCCCTCCAGCGTGCGTGAAATGACGAGCTTGTCCACGCCGCGCCAGATCTCGCCGAAGTCGCGAATCACCGCCGGGTCGTCCTCGCCCGTTCCCATCGTCTCCCAGACGGCCATCGTCTCGTAGAGTCCGCGCCCGTAGATCTGCGTTCCCAGATCGCGGAACTTGTCGTTGAAGAACTGGTGCACTTCCTCGCTCGGCGCGGCAAATTGGAAGCTGCCCTCGGGGTCCTCGATGTAGCCGTCGAGCGAGCAGACGCCGGAGTAGATGAGCTTTCCCATAGCCCCGCAATATACGGTTGGCCGATGGCGAAGAAACCCACCCAGCTCTATTTCACTGAGGACGAATCGGCGCGCAAGTTGATCGCGCAGGATCCAATGGCGCTGCTGATCGGCTTCGCGCTCGACCAACAGGTGACTGTGCAGAAGGCCTTTGATGGGCCGCGGGCGATCAAGGAACGTGTCGGCTCGCTTGAGCCTGCGGTGCTCGCGAGCACCGATCTTGAGCCGGCGTTTCGCGAGAAGCCGGCGATCCACCGCTACCCCGGAAACATGAGCAAACGCGTCAGCGCACTGGCGGCCGCGATCGAGTCCGACTACGACGGCGACGCCTCACAGGTTTGGAAGCGCGCCAAGGACGCGGGTGAGCTACGCAAGAACATCGAGGCGCTCCCGGGGTTCGGCGAGATGTCGGGGATCTCCCTCGCCTCGGTGCTCGCGAAGCGATTCGGCGTCAAACAAGCAGAGCCGCTGCTGCCCGATCACCCGACGCTCGGAGAGGTGACGTCGATCGACGAGCTCAATGAATACCAAGCCGCCAAGAAGCTCCACCGCAAGGAGTGGTACGCGACATACGGCAAAGGAAAGAAGGGCTGACGTAGTGGCCGTCTACGACCGGATTTTTGCGAGTTTCTACGACCGCGGCCTGCAGGCCGCAGAGGACGCGGGGCTCTCCCGCAGGCGCGAGCATCTTGTCGGCGACGCCAGCGGTCGCGTGATCGAAATCGGCGCAGGTACCGGGCTGAACCTCGCGCACTACCGGGCGGATCTGGATCGATTGGTGCTCACTGAGCCCAGCGAGCCGATGGCCTCGAGGCTCGCCGAACGCGTCGCCCAGAGTGGCCGCGAAGCGGAGGTGGTCGTCGCGCCAGCCGAGGCCCTCCCCTTCTCCGACGGCGAATTCGACACCGCGGTAGCGACGCTCGTTTTCTGCACCGTTCCAGACCCGGCCGCCGCGCTCGCGGAAGTCCGACGGGTGCTCGCCCCCGGCGGCCACCTACTGCTGATCGAACACGTGCGCTCGGATGACCCGGGTCGCGCCCGCTGGCAGGACCGGCTTGAGACCCCGTGGCGAATCTTCGGGAATGGCTGCCGCTGCAATCGCGACACCGAGTCGCTGGTGACGCACGGCGGATTCGAGTTCGAACAGATCGAGCACGGGGAGCTCCCCAAGTCGCCGCCGATCGTCAGACCACTGATCGAGGGACGCGCCGTTTCCGTATAGTCGTTCAGAATGAACGATCGACCGCGAATCTACGGTTTCGAAGGCTCGCACCCCTGCGAAGCGGTGCGCGCAGCCGCCGCGTACAAAGGCGTCGAATACGACTTCACTGAGGTCCCGCCAGCGCTGCACCGACTCGTGATGCCGTTCATCGTCGGCGGGCCTCGCGTGCCGGCCGCCAAGCACGACGGGCGACGGCTCCGCGGAACGACAGCGATCTTCCGGCTGCTGGACGAACTGGAGCCCGAGCGGCCGCTGTTTCCGAACGAGCCAGAACTGCGCGAGCGGGTCGAGTCGGCCGAACAGTGGGGCGAAGGCGAAATCCAGGATGTCGGGCGCCGGCTGGCCTGGGCCCACCTCTCGCGCAGCCCCGAGACGATCCGCGTCTGGGCGATGCGCGCGCAGCCGGGCTTCGGCCGCACAGTGAAGCTGCACGGCGGGCCCTTCTTCTCGCAAGTTGCCAAGTACGGCAACTCGGCCACCGACAAGAACGTGCGATCAGACCTTGCCGCACTTCCCGTCCACCTGGACACGATCGACGCGCTGATCGCCGACGGGACGATCGGCGGCGACCAGCCGAACGCCGCGGACTTCCAGATCCTCTCGACGGTCGGTGTATGGATCCATATTTCCGACCTCAGGGAGCCGATTATGCAGCGCCCTTGCGGGGCGGCGGCGGCCCGACTGTTTCCGGACTACGACGGCAGCATTCCTGGAGGCCTGTTGCCGGACGAGTGGTTTGAGCCCGTGCGCGCCCGCGTACCCTCAGCCGCATGACGACCCTCGTAACCGGAGCGGGCAGCGGCATCGGTCGACGCCTCGCCGAACTGATCGCCGCGCGCGGAGACGCGGTTATTGCGCTCGACGTGAAGTACTCGGCCGAGACACGCGTGGCGCTCGAATCCGCTGGGGCCGGCGTCCACTTCGAAGAAGTTGACGTCCGCGACGGCGAGGCTGTCGCTGCCGCGGTCGATCGCGGAGTCGCGGCTCTCGGTAAGCCTCGCGTGGCGATCAACTGCGCTGGAGTCGTGGACGCGACGCCGTTCGAAGAAACCAGCGAGGCCGACTACCGGCGCGTGGTGGACATCAACCTCTACGGCTCACGCAACGTCGCCGCCGCAACACTGCCGCACCTGGCCGGGGGCGGCCACCTCGTGTTCGTCGCCTCGCTTGCCGGGTACATCGCAAACTACGGCTACTCGGCCTACTGCGCAAGCAAGTTCGGCGTCGTCGGTCTGGCCGAAGTACTGCGCTTGGAGCAGAAGCCGAATGGCGTACGCGTGTCGATCGTCGCCCCGCCGGAGGTGGTCACCCCGATGGTCGAGGAAGAACGCCGCAGCGGTTCGAAGATCACTGGCCAGATGAAGCAATTTGCCGGCAGCATGGAACTCGAGCCGGCGGCCAGGGCCATCCTCAGGGGCATTGACTCCGGCAAGTTCATGATCGTGCCGAGCGCCAAGGCCCGGCAGACACTGCTGCTCCAGCGCTTTGCTCCGCGCCGCATCACCCAGGCAGTCAGCGACCGTCTGCTCGCGCGCGCTCAGCGTTAGTCGTCAACCTGCGGCGCGGCAAAGCCCTGGTGCTTGCCGACCATCGCGCCGCGCCGTATCGCGTCCGTTCCGAAGCGTTCCTTGACGGCATCGACCGTCGCATCGAGCTCTGGGTGACCCGGGCCGTCGAAGGCAAGCTCGAGCTGCGCGCCGTCGTCGAGGTTCGCCAGCGAGATTCCGATCAGCGTGACGCCCAACTCGTTCATCTGATCGAGCTCACCGGAAAGCAACTCCGTCAGCGCATCGAGGAACTCCTGGGAAACAGTTGTCGGAGCCGGCAGCGTCTTCGAGCGCGTGATGCGCGAGAAGTCGCCGAAGCGAACGCTGAGTACGACGGTCCGGGCGGACCGGCCGCTGCGGCGCAGTCGCGGCGTTACGCGATCGACGAGCGAACCGATGATCGCCTCAAGCTCGCCGCGCGTGCGGGGCTGCTTGCGGATCGCACGCTGTGCTCCGATCGACTTCCGGCGCTGGCGCGGCGCAACCGCCCGCGGATCTCGGTTGTGCGCGAGTGCGTGAAGGCGTGACGCCTGGCTGGTGCCGAGAATCACCGCCAGCGTTTCGGGGTCCATCGCGGCGATGTCGCCCACGCGCTTCACGCCCCGCGCCCGCAACTTCTTCGATGTCACCCTGCCGACGCCCCAGATCGCTTCGATCGGCAGGGGATGCAGAAACTCGAGCTCTCTGCCTGGCTCCACGACCATCAGGCCGTCGGGTTTTGCCGCGCCGCTGGCGACTTTCGCCAGGAACTTGGTGCGAGCGACGCCGATCGTGATCGCAAGGCCGGTCTGCTCGCGAACTGCAGCGCGGACCTTCTCGGCGATCTGCCTTGGGGAGCCGTGAATGTGTTCCATCCCCGCGCCATCCAAGAAGGCCTCGTCGATCGAGAGCTTCTCGACAGTCGGCGAGAACTCCTCGAGCACCGCCATCACTTCCTTGCTGGCAGCCGAATACGCATCCATTCGCGGACTGACCACCACGGCGTCAGGACAAATCGAGCGCGCCTGCGCGAGATTCATCGGCGTCTTCACGCCGCGGGACTTGGCCTCATAGCTGGCGGCGGTGACGATTCCGCCGCCCACCAACACGGGCTTTCCGAGCAGCGCAGGATCGTCGCGCTGTTCGACCGAGGCAAAGAACGCATCAAGGTCGGCGTGGAGGATCGTCGCTTTGTCCGAGGCCGGTATCGCCACGAACAGATGTTCGCAGCCGGGGCCGACGGTCAGGCTGCCGGGTTCTCCCACTCGCGGCCAAACCACCGGAGAATCCGGTCTGCGCCGAAGTCTGCTTTGTCGGCACGGAATTCCGGTGACGGACCGAGCAGCAGTCCCCGCTTGGTCTCGCCAGAGAACGTGACATCGACCTTTCCGATCGTGCCGTCGCCGAACTCGAGGTAACAGACTCCGTGGCCGTCGTATGCGGCGTCGCTGCGGCCGCCGCGAATCTTCGCCGCGATCTGCTCAGCGGCAACCCCGGCCTGCCCTTCGGCGAAGACGCCGGCGCGCGGGGTGCCGACGGCGGCTACGTCGCCGACTGCATAGACGCCCTCGTGCGGGGTCTCAAGTGTGAGGGGATCGACCGGCACCCAGCCGTTCTCGCAAATCCCCGATTCGAGCAACACCCTCGGAGCGACGTGCAGCGGCACCCCGAGGAAGAGGTCATAGGCGATCTCGCGGCCGTCGCGCGTGATCGCGACCTTCCGTTGGGGATCGAGCCGCGCGACCTCCGTGCGCGGCAGCCACTCGATCCCGCGCTGGGCGAACGCTTCGATCAGCGCATCTGAAGCCTCCGGCGACGGCGGGATCGGACGCGGGAAGTCGATCGCTAGCGTGATCGAGGATTCCTCGCGCACGCCCTTTTTGACCAGGTGCTCATCCATCAGGAGCGCCGCCTCGCTGGGCGCCGGCGGACACTTGAACGGAGTCGAGAGCACCCCAATGAGCACCTTCCCGCCCGCGAAGGCCTCGATCACGGGCTGCAGGGCGAAGGCTCCGGCGACGGTGTAGAACTCGTGCTCGTCGGCGAGGCCCGGCGTGTAATCGATGTCGTAGTCCGCCCCCAGGGCAACCACCACGAAGTCCGCAGTGAACTCGCCGGCGCTCGTGTTGACACGCCGCTCGCGCGGTTCAAAAGCGGTGATCTCGGCCTGCACGAATTCGACGCCCGGCTTGACGATGTCGGCGTAGCGATGGCGAACCGCATCGGCGCCGGCGCGCCCAAACATCACGTCGAGCTTCGAGAATCCGAAGACAAAGCTCGCGTTCTTGTCGATCAGCGTGATCTCGACATCGCCGGCGAACTCGTCGGCCAGTCGCGATGTGACTTCAAGGCCACCGAATCCGGCGCCGAGTACAAGCACCTGCATGCGGGCCAGTCTATGCCTGCTGGTGCGTCGAGAGGGCGATCGGCGCGGTAGATTGGCCGCGATGCCGAAGGTCGAACTCCACCCACCCAGCATCTCGGGCCCGCGCCTGCTGGCGCCGACATTCTCCGCTCCCGTGGCGATCGGCGCGCTGGCGCTTGGCGCAACCGCGATCGGTGCACTGGCGATCGGTCGTCTGACGATCGGCTCCGCTCGGGTAAAGAAGCTGCAGATCGACGAACTCGAGGTCGGCAAGTTGACAGTCGGTCAGCTGATTCGAGACGACCAATCCACAGCCTGAATTTTTTTTTGATCGCGATGTCGAAATCCGGCCCGCTCGTTCGTCGTCCTTGACAAGAGCGCGGTTCAGCGCGCATATCTCACACCAAGGAGTCCAACCATGAAGTACGTCGTCTTTGTTCACGGAAGCGCCGCAACAGAAGGCGGGCAAATGCCGACCGAAGCCGAACTCGCCGAAATGACCGAGTTCAACGAGCAGCTCGTCGAAGCCGGCGTGATGCTCGATGGCGAAGGCCTACACCCCACGTCGCGCGGCGCGCGCATCGACTACACCGAAGAGAGCGCGACAATCACCGACGGGCCGTTCACCGAGTCGAAGGAGATCGTCGCCGGTTTCTGGGTGCTCCAGGGCAAGTCGATCGACGAGATCAAGGAGTGGATGCGCAAGGCACCGTTCCGAGAGGGCTCGATCGAGATCCGTCAGATCTTCGAGCCGGAGGATTTCGGCGAGGAGCTAACCCCCGAACTGCGCGCGCGTGAGGAAGAAATGCGCCGGCGCGTGGAGGAGCAGACTGCCTGAGCAGATCGTCTCGGACGCAGAGGTAGCGCGCGTCGTCGATGCGGTCTGGCGCATCGAGGCCCCGAGAATGATCGCGGGGCTCGCGCGCTTCTGCGGCGGCGACATCGGACGTGCCGAAGAGCTGGCGCAGGACGCGATCGTTGTCGCCTTGGAGACTTGGCCGCGCGAGGGTGTGCCGCGAAACCCCGGTGCCTGGCTCACCGCGACGGCGAAGAACCGCCAGATCGATCTGGCGAGGCGCACGGAGATCTTCCGGCGCAAGCGCGAAGAAATCGGTCGCGAATTGGCGCGCAGCGGGGCACATGTGGAGCCGCCGAGCGAGGCCGGAGAAGCTGCGATCGACGACGACGTGCTTCGCCTGGTCTTCACGACGTGCCACCCGTCGTTGAGTCGCGATTCACAGGTCGCGCTGACCCTGCGACTGCTCGGGGGACTCTCTACTGACGAGATCGCCCGCGCGCTTCTGACCACTGAATCGACGGTCGGACAGCGGATCTCGCGCGCCAAGCGCACGCTCGCCGAGGCCGGCTCGCCGTTCGAGGTTCCAGGCGACGACGAGCTCGAGGACCGGCTCGATGCGGTTCTTGGCGTGATCTACCTGGTCTTCAACGAGGGCTACGCGGCCACCAGTGGTGACGACTGGATGCGGCTCGACCTCTGCGAAGACGCGCTCCGCCTCGGGCGGCTGATGCAGGGGCAGATGCCCAGGGAGCCCGAGGTGCATGGCCTGGCGGCGCTGATGGAGATCCAGGCTTCGCGCTCGCGAGCCAGGCGCGGCGAAGGAGGCAAACCGGTGCTGCTGCTTGAGCAGGATCGTTCGCGTTGGGACAGGACGCTGATTCGCCGTGGGCTGACAGCGCTTGAGCGAGCGCAGTCGACCCCGGGCCGCAAGGGCACCTACACGCTTCAAGCCGAAATCGCCGCCTGCCACGCGCGCGCGGCGCGGGCCGAGGAGACCGACTGGCAGCTGATTGCCGACCTCTACGGTCGGCTCGCGGCCCTGACTGGCTCGCCGATCGTCGCGGTCAATCGCGCCGTCGCCGTAGGGATGGCCGACGGCCCGGAGGCCGGACTCGATCTGCTCGCCGAAGTGGCAGACGCACCGGAGCTCGCGGGCTACCACCTCTTCTTCAGCGTGCGCGCCGACCTGCTGGAGAAGGCCGGGCGTCGTACTGAGGCGATCAACGACCTTTCGAAGGCTGCCTCGATGACTGAAAACCGACGCGAGCGGGAACTGCTTGAAGAGCGCATCGCCGCCCTCACGGGCGGCGATTGAGCCGTCAGATAAGCCCCTTGACCCACTCGTAGATCACGTCGCCCACGGTGATCGCGAGAATCGGCGCCAGGATGATCAAGACGGTTCCGGCGACCACGTACGCGAAGTCCTCCATCATCACGCCGACCGAGAGGATCACGACCCCGAGCGCCGGCACGGTGTCAAGTCCTGTGAACGGCGGCGCCAGGAAGGCCGCGATAGCCCCGGCGAGCACCGCAATGCCGTAGAGCACGTCGCTCCACCAGTAGCCGAACACGGGCCTCAGCCTGGGCTTTGAGAATCGCTCAAGCTTGGCCGTGGATTTCATCAGGCCGTCGACAAATTTCGATCCGGCGCCCTCCTCGAAGCTCACGTCTCGCCAGCGTCCGGGGATCCAGACAGAATTGCGGCCGAAGATCAGCTGCAGTGAGACCAGCATCGCGATCACCTCGAGCACGTGCGTGATGCCGCCGGTCGGCAGAGGGAGCGCCGGCACGCCCATCAGGATCACGAAGAGCAGGGAGAACCCGCCAGACCCCAGCGCGTCGATCATTCCGCCGAGCGTCTTCTCGGAGTCGGATTCGTTCCAGCGCCGCAGCTGGACCGATGCAGGTACCGGATCCATGCGCCAAAGCTAGTGGCGCAGACCTGCTCAGCGGCGAATCAGCCGCTCGTTCTTCTTGATCACGTCCATGTAGCGGACGGGCATCGCGCGCGTCAAGATCGATGTCGCCACTGCGTCGGGTCCGATCAGGATGCGTGCCTTGTTCTTGTCGACGCCCTGCTGAATCGTCTTGGCAGCCTTGTGCGGCGTCGTGATCGTGATCTTGTCGAACTCCTTCTCAAGCTCGCCGCGGTCAGTGCGCCCGACGTCGTCCTTGTGAAAGCGGGCGTTCCTCACGATGTTGGTCTTGATCCCGCCCGGGTGCACCGTGCAAACGCGGATGTCGGTGTCGCGCAGCTCGTGGCGCAGCGACTCCGTGTAGCCGCGGACAGCGTGCTTTGAGGCGCAGTACATGCTCTGCGCCGGAAAACCCATCAAGCCGAAGATGCTCGAGACGTTGACGATCGCGCCATCGCCCTGTTCGAGCAGGAGTGGCAAGTAGGCGCGGGTGCCGTTGACGACGCCCCAGAAGTTGACGTTCATCACCCACTCATCGTCTTCAACGGCGGCCTCGGCGGCGAGCTGACTGACGGTGACGCCGGCGTTGTTGACGAACATGCCGAATTTCTCCGGCGCCCAGTCCTTCACTTCGGCCGCGAAGGTCATCGTCGCCTGACGATCGGAGACGTCCAGCTTCCTGGCGAGCACCGGAGTCTTGATCGAATCCGCGGTCTCTTCGAGGGTTTCTTCGTTCCAGTCGCAGATCGCGACCGGGCAGCCCATCGAACTCATGCGCTGAGCGAGCGCGCGGCCGATTCCAGATCCGGCTCCGGTGATTACGCAGGTGCGCCCTGCGAGGAATGGCTTGGCTGACACGATCGATCCTCCGGCGAGTGAACTCGGTTCAATTTGCGTGCCGGAATGTATCACCAAATGATGTAAAGGTGCCGTTTGTAGTTTCGTCGGCCGAAGGCTTGACTGCACCGAGCGCTAGTCAATCAGGCGTTGCCGCATGAAGCGGATCGCCACTCGCCACATCACGAGTGCGAAGAACACCAGCGCGGCCAGGCGAAGCAAATTGTCGACCTCGAGTCCAAAGCAGGCGGCGCGCACGAGCACGACCAGTTGGTAGAGCGGGTTGAAGTTCGCGACCACCTGCGCCCAGTGCGGCAGCTGGCTGATCGGGAAGAACGTGCCGGCGACCAGAAACAGTGGCGTGATGCAAGTCGTGGTGACGTAGTTGAACTGGTCGATTTTCTGTGCTTTGGCGGCGACCGCTATTCCGAACGAGGCGAAGCCGAAAGCGGTCACGAAGCAGAAGAACGGGATCAGCAGCATCGCCGGGACCGGGTCGAGGCCGAAGAAGAACGTGACGATGATCGGAAAGCTGCCGAAGATCGCCGAGCGCGCGGCGATCCAGAGAGCCTCGGCCGTGACGAGTTCCTCGATGTCGACCGGCGTCGCAAGGATCGCGTCGTAGGTGCGCTGGAAGTGATACTTCACGAACGTGCCGAACATCGCCGGGAGGGCGCTCGAGAAGATCACGGCGGTGGCGACCATTCCGGTGCCGACGAACTGCACGTAGGGGATTCCGTAGACCTCCCCGATCAGCGTCGAGCCAAGACCCAGACCGAACGCGAGTAGGTAGATCGTCGGGTCGAGCAGGCTGTTGAACGCGGTGCCCTTCCAGAAGGTGCGGAAGTTCGCGACCTCGCGGCTCATCACTGCACGGATCGCCGCCGGATCAAAGCGGCGGATGCGAATCGTGCGACCGCCTGCAGTAACAACCTGATCGCTCATTCTGCGTCCTCTCCGGTCAGCTTCACAAATACATCCTCAAGCGACGCGGCGCGATCGACGGCGTGGTCGGGAATCAATTCGCGCGGCGCCTGTTCGGCCGCCAGCACTGCGATCGCGGGTCCGGCGGCACGCACGGCAACACCGGCCGAGTCGAACTTCCTGCGGTGCTCATCGAGCTCATGCGGCGGACCGTAGATTTCGACTGTCCGCTCGCCGGCGTGTTCGCGGATCAGCTCGCCGGGTCGGCCGCGGGCAATCACGGCCCCGGAGGTCATCACCGCCACCTCATCCGCCAGGCGCTCTGCCTCTTCGATGTAGTGGGTCGACATCAAGACGGTCGATCCTTCGCTGCGCAGGTTGCCGATCAGCGTCCAGAGCTGCGTGCGGATCTGCGGATCAAGCCCGACGGTCGGCTCGTCGAGCAGGACGAGCTCCGGATCGTGGACGAGCCCGCGCGCAAGCAGCAGCCGGCGGCGCATGCCGCCGGAAAGCTCGGCGACCGAGTCCTTGCGGCGATCCGTCAGCCGCGCTATCTCAAGCGCGCGATCGATCGCGGCCGGCACATCGCCCGCGCGGTAGAGCCGCGCAAAGACCGCAAGGTTCTGCTCGACCGTGACGTCGACGTCGAGGTTGTCGAGCTGCGGAACGACGCCCATGCGGGCGCGCGCCAGCTTCGACTCGCGTGGCAATTCGTGTCCGAGGACTTCGATCGACCCCGAGTCCGCGATCGACTGGCCAGTAAGCAGGCGCATCGTCGTCGACTTGCCAGCGCCATTGGGCCCGAGCAGCCCAAGGCAGATCCCTTCAGGAACCTCAAGATCCAGCCCATTGACGGCGTGGATCTCGCCGAATGATTTGTGAACGTTGCTCAGTGCAATCGCGGGCATCGGGCGATTCAAGCAGGCTTTGCGGCGACCCCGATCCGTGCGCGCTGCGGTGTAGGGTGCCGCAATGGCGCAGAGTCAACCGCCCACCGTTAAGGGAGTCCGCCAGTCGCAGGAGATCCTTGACGCCGCACTGCGCTGCCTTGGCCGCGACGGATACTCCGCCACGTCGTTGGCGCGCGTCGCCGATGAAGCGGGCGTCAGCAAGCGGATGGTGCTCTATTACTTCGACTCTCGCGAAGAGCTCTTCGAGCGTCTTGCGCAGTCGATCGGCGATCGGCTGCTCGCCCAGCTCGAAGAGGCAATCTCCGGTATCCAGGGACCAAGAGAAGTCGTCCACGCCGGTTTTGGCCGACTCTGGGATGCGATCACAGCCGACCGCGCACTCTTGATCGCGTTGTTTGGCATCACGATCGAATCGGTCACCGACGAGCGGCTCGCAGAAGCTGTCAGAACCTTCAAGGACTCACTCCGCGAACTGCTGCGCCGGCAGCTTGACGCCGCCCGCGCCAACGGATTGCGGATCATCGTCGACGACGACATGGCGGTCACCGCAATGCTGACGGGCTTCCTCGGCCTCGCGTTCGAGTGGCTCGAAACCGGCGACACGCCGGTTCTGCGGCAGACGATCGAGGGGTACGAGCGAATGGTCGCCGGGATGGCCGCGCCCGCCTGATCTCGTCGAATGTGACGAATCTCACACAGCGGTAAACGTACCGAACGGTACGCTCGCCGCCATGAACTGGATAGCAGCAGTCACAGCCCCCGTCGAAAGCGCCCCGGCTGCGGGCGCGGAGCTCCAGCAAGTCGTGATCGGCGGCATCGCCGTCTCGATCTGGATGACGTTCGTGCTCGTGCTCGGGCTTCGCCACCGAGCCGGAACGAGCGATCTACTTGAGCGCGCCGGCGACGCCCTTGAGCGCCGCACGAAGCTGCCGGGCTGGGCGATTCTGCCTTATCTCGTTGCGATGCTTGCCCTCGCGCTGGCCGGAGTCGGTTTCGTGTGGGACGTCTCGCTGCACTTGGACTCCGGCCGCGACGCAGGTCCGTTCGCAAACCCCTCGCATTACCTGCTGATCGTCGGCGTCGTCCTTTTCTTCACGGCCGGCTGGCTCGCGGTAGTGATGCCCAAGGGGCACGCCGCCGGCGAGGCCGCAGTAAGGATTGGGCACGAGTGGTACGCGCCGGCCGGCGGAGTGGCGATGCTCGCCTGCGGAACGCTGGCGCTCGTCGGATTTGCCGCGGACGACGTCTGGCACCGCCTCTTCGGTCAGGACGTGACGCTCTGGGGGCCAACCCACCTGATGATGATCACCGGCGGCGTACTCGTGCTCTTCAGCTCGTTCGTGCTGATGCGCGAAGGCATGCGCACCAAGCGCACCCCTCGCACCCGCGAGCAGCGCCGCGCCGACGCAGCCGCCGGCAAGCGCAAGAGCCCGGTCTCGATGATCAGCACCGCGTTGCTGCTGGGCGGCGCGCTGACCGGCATGACGCTCGCCTACCAGCAGGAGTTCTCATTCGGATTCCCGCAGTTTCGCCTGCTCTACCACCCGGTTCTGATCGCCTTCTCCTCGGCGCTCGTGCTGACCGCGGCGCGCACGCTTTACGGCCGCGGCGGCGCAGTGATCGCGGCAGTCGGCGCGCTGTTTCTGAACGGGCTGCTCTCGGCGATCGTCGTCTTCGGCTTCGGCGAGCTGACGTTGCACTTCCCGCTGTATCTGGCTGCCGCGTTGCTCGTCGAGGCGGCGGCGCTGATCGCGCTGCCCCGCGGGCGCTACTGGTTTGCGTCGGTCTCGGCCCTGCTGATCGGATCGCTCGGCACGCTCGCTGAGTTCGGCTGGAGCCATGTATGGATGCCACTGCCATGGCCGGCACATCTCCTGCCGACCGCGATTGCCGCCTCCTTGCTTGCGGCTGCGTGCGGCGCGGTGCTTGGCAGCTTCTTCGGCACAACGCTGACGGCCCAGCCCGAAAGTCGCTTGCTGGGCCGACGCGCCGCATGGGCGCCGATCGGCGCGATCGCGGTGTTCACGGTGATGATGGCGGCGATGATTCCGCAGAGCGCTCCGGCTGGCCTGACCGCCGCGGTCAAGCTCGATGAAGTGCGCAATGAGCCGGGTCGCCTCGTCAACGCAACCGTCACTTATAGCGACAAGTCTTTCGGCGAAGGCGCCGACTGGTTCGAGGGCTTTGCCTGGCAGGGCGATGGCCACGCGATCACCGCCCCGATGCGGCGCATCGGGCCCGGCGTCTGGACCACGAGCAAGCCATTGCCGGTCGACGGCACATGGAAGGCGGCTGTGCGCATGCACCGCGGAAACACGATGGGAGCTGTGCCGCTCTATGTTCCGGCCGACGCCGCCTTGAAGCTCCCGGCCGTGCCGGCACTCGAATCCTTCACGCGCCCGGTCACGATGGACCGCAAGCTGATGCAACGCGAGCGCCGCGACGACGTCCCGGGCTACCTCTTTGCCCTTGGCAGCGCGATCGTCGCCTTGATCACCATCTCACTGATTCTGCTGCTCGGGTGGGCACTGCTGCGCGTCGCGCGCGGCGGGCCGCTCTCGGCGCAGAAAGCGGCTGCACGCCCCGCCGACGACCGATCACCGCTGGTCGGCGGCGCGGCTTAGCAACCAGCGGGCATGTAGCGTCCACGCCATGCGTGGGCGTGGGCGCTACAGAATTTTTGCCGCGATAGATCCGCCTACGGAGCTGGCGGCAGAGCTCGTTGCATGGGCGCGTGCCCAGCGCGCCGGTGCGGACGGCATGCGGGTTCTCGCGGCAGACTCGCTGCATCTGACGCTGGCGTTTCTCGGGGAGCGCTCGGCAGCGGATGTCGAGGAGATCGCCGGGGCATTGGCGGCTGCTGCCGGCCAGACCGGCCGCGTGCCCGAGCTTGTGGTCGGCGAGCCGCTGCTGCTGCCCGCTCGCCGGCCGCGCGTGCTCGCTGCTTCGATCGGCGATCCCGGCGGCGAGCTCGCGGAGTTGCACCGCGCGATGTCTGAAGAACTCTTGACCGCGGTTGGGTGGACAGAGCCGCGCGCCTTTCGACCACACATCACACTGGCACGCTTCGGTCGCGGCGGCAGGGCTCCGCGCGAGCTTGGCCCCCTACCCGCCGGCGATTTCGCCGCCGAAGCGGTCGTCCTCTACCGCTCGCACCTTGAGCAATCGGGAGCGCGTTACGAGGCGCTCGAGCGGATCGCGCTGCGCTGAGTTATCAGCCGGTGTTGCGCAAACCACCGGCGATTCCGTTGACCGTCAACAGCGAGATGCGCCGCAGCAGCGCGCTCTCGTCGCCCTCGGGCGATGCCCGCAGCTGACCCAGCAACTCGATCTGCACATAAGAAAGCGGATCGACATACGGATTGCGACGATCGATCGAGGCCTGCAGAATCGGGGAGGTGTCGAGCAGTCGCGTGCCTCCCCGCAACGCAGTGAGCTCGCGCTTGGTGAGCTCGAATTCGCACTCAATCGTGTTCCATATTCGCTCCCGGGCCTGTGCGTTGTCCCACAGATCGAAGTAGCGTCGGGCGATCGCAAGGTCGGCTTTGGCGCAAGCCATCTCCGCGTTGCTGATCAGCGCCTCGAAGAACGGCCACTCGGAGGTCATGCGCGCAAGCTCATCGCTGGACGAGCGCTCACGCGCCGCTGCCAGAGCGCTGCCGAGGCCGAACCACGCGGGCAGGATCACCCGCGCCTGCGTCCAGGAGAAGACCCACGGAATCGCCCGCAGATCGGCGATCCCCGCGGCAGCGCCCCGCCGCGCAGGCCGCGAGCCGAGTTGAAGTTGCGAGATCTGATCGACCGGCGTGACGCTCATGAAGCATTCGACGAAGTCGGGGTCTTCGTAGACGAGCGCGCGGTATGCGGCCGCTGAGGTCTCGGCCATCAGGTCGAGAATCGCGTCGGCGCGCTCGATCGTCTCAGGCGGCACCGCCGGCTGGCGCTGGGTCATCGATACCAACGTCGCCCCGGCGGCGAGCTCCAATTCTCTGTGCGCGATCTCGGTGACCGCGTACTTAGCCGCCATCACTTCGCCCTGCTCGGTCATCTTCAGCCGGCCATCGACGGCACCCGGTGGCAACGAGAGGATCGCCCGACGCGTCGGACCGCCTCCGCGGCCAACGACGCCGCCGCGGCCGTGGAAGAAGAGCCACGAGACGTCGTGCGCGCGGAAGACCTCGACCATCGCGAGCTGAGCGCGATAGGCGGCCCAGCTCGAAGCGACATAGCCGACGTCCTTGTTGGAGTCTGAGTAGCCGACCATCACCTCTTGGACGTCATCCATCGCCGCAAGCGCCCGGCGATAGCACGGCGTCTCAAGCAACGTGGCGATGACGTCGGCTGACGACGCCAAGCTCGCGCCCGACTCAAACAGCGGTGCGATGCGCAGCTCGGCCTCCGCGCCCCCGGCGCGGCTCATCGTCGACTCCTTCATCAGCAGCAGCACTTCCAGCACGTCTGCGGCCTGCTCCACCCCGCTGATCACGTATGTCAGGACGGCGCCGCGATGGCGTCCTTCGATCGCCTGCTCGATCACTCGAAAGGTCTCGATCGTCTCGCGCGTCGCATCGGTGAAGCCGCTGGTGTCTTGCGGGATCAGCGGACGATGGTTCTCGATCTCGCGCGTGAGCAAAGCTCGCCGCTCACCTTCTTCGAGCGCCTCGTAATCGGGCTCGATGCCCAGGTCGGCCAGCACCTCGGCGATCGCCGAACGGTGGAGCTTGGCGTGCTGGCGGATGTCGACCTTCGCGAAGTGAAACCCGAACACCTCGACCTGCCGAATCACGTCGTGGATATCGCCGCCGGCGGCCAGCTCGCCGCGATCGGCGAGCAACGCATCACGCACGGCCCGCAGGTCTTCGAGCAGCTCGCCTGCGTGCGCGTACCCAACCGCTTCATCCTCGCGCGTCGCGGCGATGCGTCGTGCAAGTAGTGAGAAAATGCGCCGATACGGCTCGCGTGGATTGCGTTCGCGCAATTCAGCAGCGAGCTCCGGGAAGCGCTCGGCGTTCTGCTCGAGCAGCGGCTCAAGCTCGAGCGCCCGGTGGCCCTGCTGCTCAGCGAACGACGCGCGCTCGGCCAGGAGCTCAACGCGAGCCTGGAGAAAACGCAGACACTGGTCGCGCATCAATTCGAGCGCCGCGACGGTCGTCTGTGGTGTGACAAATGGGTTTCCGTCACGATCGCCGCCGATCCACGAGCCCATGCGCAGTACGCGCGGTACCTCCGCGGCGCCGCTGTCAGATTCGGCATCGGGGAACACTTCGGTCACGGCAGCCTCGAGATCCCGATAGATCGCCGGAACGACATCGCCCAGAGTCGAGCTGAAGTACGCGAGTCCCGAGCGAACTTCATCGAGCACGGTTGGAAACACCGCGCGCACCTCGTCGGAACCCCAGAGTTCGTGGATAGTGGCCGCCAGCCGGCGCTTCACGTCGACCTCGTCGTCGGCCAGGGCCGGGCGCTCGTCCAGGTCGCGCAGCAGGTGGAAGATCCGCGCCTGCTTGGCGATGACCGTGCGGCGGCGCGCCTCGGTCGGATGCGCCGTCATCACGAGATCGATCTTGACGTCTTCGAGCAACTCGGCCAGCCGCTCCGCCGATCCAGCGTATGCGGCGAGTTGTCCGACCGCCTCGCGAATCGATCCGGTGCGTGGCTTGGGCCTTGCGGCCGCCTCGCGTGCGCGCAGGCGCCGAACGCGGTCATTGTCTTCGGCGAGGTTGATCAACTGGAACCATCGAGTCAGCGATCGGACCAGCAATTCGGTCATCCGCGGTGAAAGGCCCCTGACCAACTCCTGCAACTCAGCAGGTGCGCCTGGATCGCCGTCCCTCGCGCGGCGGGCGAGCTTCACCGCCTGTCGGTGCAGGTCGATCGCCGACTCGCCTTCGCTGCTCTCGACGACCTCAGCGAGGACGTCAGTGAGCAGGCGCACGTCGCGCTCAAAGCCGCTGGCTGCTCGTTGACTGCTGGCTGACTGCTCTGGGAACACCGCGGGTGAGCTTGTCACAACCGCGGTGAGCTCCGTGTATCCGATTGGAGAATCAGACGGCGGTGGTTTGCGCCTTACCGGTGGCCCGGCGCTTGACCTCTTCGCGCACGATCGGCGCCACCTTGGTGCCGAGCAGTTCGATCGACTTCATCGCGACGTCGTGTGGCATGCGTCCGACACTGCCCTGCGCCAGGAACCGCGTGTTGCCGAAGAGTTCGTGCTCACGCAGGATCTTCTCGGCGATCGCCTCAGGCTCGCCGAGCCAGGGAATCCCGTCGCCCGCGATCCGCTGGTCGAAGCCGGCGCGATCCATCGGCGGCCAGCCGCGCTCCCGGCCGATCTTGTTCATCATCCCCGAGTAGTACTCGTAGTAGTCGTCGGCCATGCTCGGCGACTCGCTCACGAAGACGTGCGAGTTGATCGCCAGCGGCAGCGTGCCGTGACCGGCCTGCTCGGATGCCTGGCGGTAGATGTCGACGAACGGCTTGAAGCGGTCAGGGGTGCCGCCGATGATCGCGATCGTCAGTGGCAGGCCGAGCAGCCCGGCGCGCACGACGGATTCGGGCGATCCGCCGACCGCGATCCAGACCGGTAGCGGATCCTGCACGGCCCGCGGAAAGACTCCGCGATTGTCGATATCCGGACGGTGCTTGCCCTTCCAGGTGACGTACTCGTTCTCACGCACGTTGAGCAGCAGCTCGAGGTGCTCGGTGAAGAGTTCGTCATAGTCGTCGAGCGACTGTCCGAAGAGCGGGAAGGTTTCGGTGAATGAGCCGCGCCCGGCCATGATCTCAGCGCGGCCGCCACTGATCAGATCGACCGTGGCGAACTCTTCGTAGACCCGCACGGGATCGGCGCTGCTGAGAACCGTAACCGCGCTGGTCAGGCGGATGTTCTTCGTGCGCGCGGCGATCGCTGCCAGCGCGACGGTCGGCGAGGAGACGGTGAAGTCGGGGCGATGGTGTTCTCCGACGCCGAAGACGTCGAGTCCGACCTCGTCGGCCAGCACGGCCTCCTCGATCAGATTCTTCATCCGCTCCTGACCGCTGAAGAGGTAGTTGCCGTCGTAGTCAGAGCCGTTGTCGGCAAAGGTCACAACGCCGATTTCGAATTGATCGCTCATGGACGGCATCATATCACACAACCGGACTTCAGTCCGCTTCGTGTCCGCCGCCATGTTCAAGCCTCGCAAAGTGTGAAGTCTCGCCTTTGGGGAGAGACTTCACAGATACTTCACGCGATTCGGCGCTTATGTGTGTCGACCGGCCGCCGCGCGGGAGCTAGGGTGCGCGCAATGCCGGTGCAAGCAGTGATCTTCGACATGGACGGCGTGATCGTCGAGTCTGAGCACCTCTGGGATCAGGCCCGCGAAGAGCTCGTCAAGGAGGCCGGCGGGCGCTGGGGCGCGAACGCCCAGACCGCGATGATGGGAATGGCCTCGCATGAGTGGTCGGTCTACGTGCGCGACGAGCTCGAAGTGCCGCTGCCGGCCCAAGAGATCTCCGAGCGCGTCGTCGCACGCCTGACCGAGCTCTACCGCAGGGAGCTCCCGTTGATCGATGGCGCAACAGCGGCGCTGCGGGCCGCCGCCCAGGAGTGGCCCGTTGCGATCGCCTCCTCAAGCAACCGCGAGCTGATCGACCTAATTACCGAACTGGCCGGCATCGCAGATCACCTCACGGCCACCGTTTCTTCGGAAGAGGCCGGCCGCGGCAAGCCGGCGCCGGACGTTTTTCTCCACGCCGCCGAAGCGCTGAGCGCGGAGCCGCAGCACTGCGTAGTTGTCGAGGACTCGGCCAACGGCATCCGCGCCGGCGTCGCCGCCGGTATGCCCGTGATCGCGGCACCCAACCGCGACTTCCCGCCGCCGCTGGATGTGCTCGACCTGGCGACGATCGTCGTCGACCGTATTGCCGAAATCACTCCGACGACAATCGAAAAGGCAGGAAACCAGTGACACTCGAGTTCATGGAACGCCCGTCCGACGGACCAGCCACCGGAGCGCTGTTCCTGCACCACGGTCGCGGCTCCTGGGAGGGCGATCTGCTGCCACTGGCAGATCTGCTGGACCCGCAGCGTCGCCTGCATGTGTTTGCCCCGCGCGCTCCGCTCGTGATCGAGGACGCCCCCGGATTCCACTGGTACACGGTCCCACGCGTCGGCTATCCCGACCCGGCAACGTTCGCGGCCGCCCGGTCCGCGCTCGCGGAGTTCCACGACGACCAGCTCGAGCGGATTGCCGTCGCGCCGGAGCGCGCAGTGCTCGGCGGGTTCTCGATGGGAGCGGTGATGAGCTACGCCCTCGCCTTCTCGTCCGACCGCCCGGCTCCAGCCGGGGTGCTCGCGATGTCCGGCTTCATTCCAGTTCTTGACGACAACAGCTGGCAACCCGAGTACGTCGATCGCGCAGCCACACCGGTGTTCATCGGCCACGGAACCCACGACATGGTGATCGACTTCGGCTTTGCCGAGATCGCCCGCTCCAAGCTCGAGAAGGCGGGCCTCACCCCGGAGTTCTTCGAGTTCGCCGGCGGCCACGAGATCCCGCCACAGGAAATCGAGCCCGTCGCTGATTGGCTCACACGCGCCCTGCCATGACGCCCGAGTTCAAGCTCAGCGTCCTCGACCAGACGCCGGTTCCCGAAGGCAGCAGCGGGGCCGACGCCCTGCGCAACACGATCGACCTGGCCCAGCAGGCCGAGGCGCTGGGCTACCACCGCTACTGGCTCGCCGAGCACCACGGACTCTCGCTCGCCGGGCCGGCCCCCGAAGTGCTGATCGGGCCCGTCGCCGAAAACACCGATCGCATCCGGGTCGGGAGCGGCGGCGTGATGCTGCCCCACTACTCGCCGTTCAAGGTGGCCGAGGTCTTCAGCCTGCTCTGTGGCCTCTACCCGGATCGGATCGACCTGGCGCTGGGACGGGCCAGCGGCACCGACCCGATCACCCAATTCGCGCTGCAGCGTGATCGCCGCCAGGCCGCGCCCGACGACTTCCCGCAGCAGTTGCTCGAGCTGCTCGCCTACCTGCGCCGCGAAATGCCAGAGGATCACCCCTTTCACCGGCTACAGGACGCGCTGCCCGGCGACGATCACCGCCCGGAGGTCTGGCTACTGGGTTCATCGCCGCAGTCGGCAATCTGGGCGGCCGAGATGGGTCTGCCCTACTCGTTCGCGGATTTCATCAACAGCGACGGCGCGCCGATTGCACGTTCGTACCGAACGCAGTTCGAGCCGTCCGCGAGCCTTGCCGCCCCACAGTCGATGGTCGGAATCTGGACGCTCTGCGCCGAAACCACCGAAGAGGCGCGAAGGCTCGCCGCTTCGATCCAGATGTCGATGTTGATGCTGCGGCGCGGGACGCCGATCAAGGTCCCGCCGGTCGAGCAGGCGCTGGCGTTCCTGAAGTCCGAGGGCCGCGAGCCCGGCGTCAGCCACTCGCGGCGGATCGTCGTCGGCGACCCGGCCAGCGTGTGTGCGCAGATCGAAGAAGTCGTCGAGGAGTACCGCGCCGACGAAGCGGTGCTCGTGACGATCACACACGACCACGCCGCGCGCAAGCGTTCCTACAAGTTGGTGGCCGAAGAGTTCGGCCTTGCGGGCTAGTACTCGCTGCGCTGGACGCGCGCGTAGGCCGCGCCCATCAAGACGATCAGCCAAATCGCAACCACGACCGCCGACATGCCCACGCTGAAGGCGGCATCGGGACCCTCCCCGGGATCGCGCGAAGCGACAACGCTCGCGACAATCGGGAAGAAGGCGTTGCCCAATGTCTCGGAGACGTACTCCATGATCGCGCCGGCGATCAGCAACCCGGCGAAGTTGAGCACCACAGCAACCGCGATCGCGACGCCGTTGGAGTTCAAGAACATCCCGATCGCGAGGCTCAGAACGCCGTAGAGGAATCCGGTCATCCAAGCGCTGTAGAACAGGTCGAAATACATCTCACCGGTGGCCTCGCGTCCGCCCGCGATCAGAGAGGCCAGCAGGATCATCACGATCGCCGGAAGCGTCAGCGCCGCGACGGTCACGACCAGCGCGGGAACGCGTACGAAGACGAGTTGCCAGCGCGGCCGGCCGGTCATCACCAAGTAGCGCATGATGTTCTGGTCGACGTCGTACGAGCCGGCGAGCGCACCGACCACGATCGCGGCCAGCACGACGCAGAACATCAGCAGGCCGGTGCCGTTGTCGATCGCGCCGTATGAAGTCGCCTTGTCCGAGAAGATCGCCCAAGCCAACACGCCCGCGCCGAAGAGTGCGACCCAGGCCATCGCTCCCCAGAACGACCCCTTGCGGCCGATCTGCCGGCGGATCTCGGCCGGAATCAAGCTGATCACAGCGTCGCCTTCCCGTCTGCGGTGATCTCCAGGAAGCGCTGCTCGAGCGAATCCTGGAGCGGGTAGAGCGAAAGCACACCGATCCCGGCGTCGAAGAGCGTTTTGCCCGTGAGCGCGAGCGTGTCGTCGTCGGCGCGGTCGACGCCGAGCGTCAGGCCGCCGTGTTCGTCGGTTGCCACGTCTTTCACAAACGTCGCGCCGTGCAGTAGCGCGGCGCCTGCGTCGACGTCGGAGACGCGCACGTAGATCCGCTGGCTCCCGCCGCTGAGCAACTCATCGACCGAACCGAAGGCGATCATTCGGCCCTCTTGGATGATCGCGATGTCGTCCGCCATCTTCTGCACTTCGCTGAGGATGTGCGAAGAGATGAAGACGCTGCGGCCCTCGTCGACGAAGGAGCGGATCAGGTCACGGAATTCAGCCAAGCCAGCTGGGTCGAGGCCGTTGGTCGGCTCGTCGAGGATCAAGAGCTTGGGGTCGTTGAGTAGGGCGCGCGCGACGCCGAGGCGCTGGCGCATGCCGAGCGAGTAGTTCTTCACCGGCTCGTCGGCGCGGTCTGCCAGCCGTACGCGCTCGAGCGACTTCTGGATCCGGTCGTGCGCGCCGTCTGAGTAGTGCGCGGCCCAGACCTCGAGGTTCTGGCGGCCTGTGAGATACGGGTAGAAGCGCGGTTCCTCGACGATTCCGCCGACTTCGGCGAGCGCCTTGTGCGTCTGATGAGGAACGTCATAGCCGCAGACCTCGATCTTGCCCGACGTTGCGCGCGCGAGCCCGAGCATCATCCGGATCAGCGTGGTCTTGCCGCAGCCGTTGGGTCCGAGCCAAGCAAAACAACGCCCTGCAGGGACCTCGACGGTGACGTCGTCGACGGCCGTAAGCTGGCCGAACTTCTTGGTCACTCCTTCGAGTTTGATCACCTGGTCGGGCATTGCGGGGCACGATATCGGCGCGATCGGGCGCACCATCCAGCACAATCTGCGCAATGGATCGCAAGCCCCCTTACACCGAAGGCATCGGCCACCTCTCCGACCGGCAGTTCGACGAGCTCGTCGACTTCAGCGAGGAGCTGGCCAAATCGCACGGCACGGCTGTCACACCCGATGCGTTCGACCAGCTGATCCAGGACGCGATCGACCGGCTGCCGGAAGAGTTCCAGATACACCTTGAGGCGGTTCCGGTGGTTGTCTCAGACCTTGGAAGGCAGCACCGCGCCTACGGCCTCTACCAGGGTGACGGCGCCGGGCGCGACAATTACCCTGACCGCATCATCATCTTTCGCGACACGCTGCTGCGGGACTTCGGTCACGACCTCGGGCGCCTGACCGCTGAGGTCGAACGCACATTGCGGCACGAGCTTGCGCATCACCTGGGTTGGGACGAGGACGGCGTGGCGAGGCTCGGACTCTGAGCTCCGCGCTCTCGCAGTGCGTCGCCTTCGGCGTCGCCGCCGGACTTTCGCCGATCCCGATCGTCGGTGTCGTGCTGATGCTCGGCACGCCGCGCGCGCGGGTAAACAGCCTCGCGTTCGCCGCCTCCTGGATGATCTGCATTTTCGCGCTCGGGGCGATCGCGATCGCGATCTCCGGCGGCACCGACGCCGCGGCCAGCGACGAGAGCGGCGGCCCGACGGTTTGGAAGATCGTCTTCGGCGTGGTGCTGGTTGGAATCGGTCTGCGCTATTGGCGGCGACGTCCGCGCGGCGACTCTCAGGCCGATCCACCCAAATGGATGAGGGCAGTCGATCGCTTCGACGCCGCGCGCGCCGCCGGGCTGGCCTTCGTGCTCTCGGTGCTCAATCCGAAGAATCTCGTACTGGTGCTGAGCGCGGCGGCGGCGATCTCGGGTGCCGGGGTGAGCAGCGAGGACGAGCTGCTGGTGCTGACGATCTTCACCTTGATCGCAACGGGCGGGGTCGCTACGCCGATCGTCGTCTACTTGGCGCTGGGCAAGCGCTCCGAGCCGATCCTGGCGCGCCTGAAGAGCTGGATGATCGCCAACAACCCAGTAGTGATGACCGCAATCTGCCTCCTCCTAGGCGCCTTCCTAATCACCGAAGGCCTAGCCGGCCTCTAACCCCACTACGTCAAAGATGCATCTTTGTAGTACTGGCGTCTAGGTGTCGGGGTACTCGGCGCGCCAGCCGGCGTTGACGTGAGACCCGTCGCAGAACGGCTTGTTGGCGGACTTGCCGCAGCGGCAGAGCGTCACTCGATTGCGGACCTCGTAGGCCTCGCCGTCGGCGGCGACCACTTCGACACCGCCCTGGATCCAGAGCGGACCGCTGCAGTCCTCGGTCGGATCCTCGACCAGACCGATGCGAGGTTGGTCAAACTCGGGCTCAAGCACTTGCGGCTCGCCGTCCGACTTCTCGATTGCGACCAGGCGCCCGCTCGGGCAGAGCATCGCCTCGCTTGAGACGATCTCGCGACCCTCTTCGGTGTCGGTGCGCTTCACGTTGCTCCACGCCTTGCCGCGGGCGTCGCAGAAGCGCGCGACCGCGCAGAAGCTGGGATTGTCCTTCATGTCGAGCTTCGGCCCGCTGTATAGCTTGATCCCGTCGTCGTAGGTGTCGCGCACAGCAGTCTCGGTCCCGTCGAAGTCGACCCTGTTGTGGGTGCCGTCGCAAAAAGGCTTGTTCGATGAGTGGCCGCAGCGGCAGAGCGCGGAGCTCTCGCGCGACTCGAATTCGCGGCCGGCTTCCCAACCCACCGACTCATCGTCGACGTCGCTGACGATCGTCTCGACGCGCAGCGGCAGCGCGCCGGTGACGATGTACGGACCGTCCTCCGTCACCTCGATCTTCGCATCTTCGCCAGCCATCGCACCAGCGTACGGGAAGCTACGACAAAGCTGCATCATTGTCGTACTACAAAGATGCAGCATTGACGTGGTTAGGAGCGTTTGCGGCGGATGGCGTTGAAGCCGTCGCGCACGAGCGCGTGTCCGACAGACTCCCAGCCGGTCAGGTGCTTGCGCGGCTGCTTGCCTGCCGCCAACCGGTGCATCTGAATGTTGTTCCACCAGAGATCTGCGGGCGCATCGAGCAGCTTCACGCCGGTGCGAATCTCACGAAATGCGCTCGTAGTGCTCGCGTCGGCGATCAGCCGGCCCGGAAGGTCGGGCTCAAGGCAGACCGGCCGGCCCAGGCCAACCATGTCGATTCCTTCGCTCAGTGCCTCCTGCATCGCGCGCGCCGAACGCAGGCCACCGGTCACCATCAGCGGCATCTGGGTGATCGTGCGCGCCCGCTCGGCGAACTCCAAGAAGTAGGCCTCACGCGCGCGGGTGCGATCTGACTTCTTCTCCTCTGACTTGCGGTGGGCCGCGCCGACCATTGCCGGCTTCTCATAGGTGCCGCCGGAGACCTCAAGCAGGTCGACGCCCTGGTTTCCGAGCGCCTCGATCACCTCGAGGGATTCGTCTTCCGAGAAGCCGCCGCGCTGGAAGTCGGCGCTGTTGAGCTTGACCGAGAGGATCTTGTCGGGACCGACCGCCGCGCGCATCGCGGTGGCGAGTTCGAGCGCGAAGCGCCGCCGGCGTTCGGCGTCGCCGCCCCAGTCGTCCTCGCGCTTGTTGACCAGCGGCGAAAGGAACTGCGAAACGAGATAACCGTGCGCACCATGGAGCTGGACGCCGTCAAAGCCTGCGTCGACGCAGACCCTCGAAGCCGTGGCGAAGCGGTCGATGATGTCGAGGATCTCTTCGTGGGTCAGCGCCTTGGGCGTCGGGAACGGTGCGCCGGGGATGTTGACGCGCACCGCACTCGGTGCCACGAAGCGAGTGGCCACCCCAGCCAGCGCCTGGCGCCCTGGGTGGTTGATCTGCGCGATCGCTGGAGCGCCGGCGGATTTTGCCGCCTCGGCCCACTTGGCGAGCTTCCCGAGGTCACGATCGTCCTCGATCACGACGTTGCGCGGCTCACCGACGGAGCGCCGGTCGACCATGATGTTTCCGGTGATCAGCAGTCCGCTGCCGCCGGCCGCCCACTGGCGAAAGAGCACATTGAGCTCTTCGGTGGGCGAGTTGTGACGGTCGCCGAGCTGCTCAGAGAGCGGGGCTTTGCCAATGCGGTTGGGGACCGTGATTCCGCAAGGGAGTGTCAACGGGCTGCCGAGCGTGACGGTCGGCGCCGAAGCTTCGATGGTGGCCATCGCGCGAATGTAACACCATTCGATGTAAAGGTCAAGCGCGGCGGTCTGCCGCCGCACTCGACCTCGGCCAGATGGTTACCAGGCCGGCTCAGATCCCGGCCGGCTGGGCTCCGCCCTTGACCTTCACGGAACCTTCAAGCTCGTCCACCGAGAACGGACCGACGGCCTCGCCCTCGACGATGTAGCGGTAGAGCGCGACCCCGAATACGCCGCGCACCGCGCCGCTGACGACGCCGGCCACGACGAGTCCGACGATGCCGAGCAAGAGCAGTCCGCCGCCTGCGATCGCAGCCGCGGCGTTACCCGTCAACAAGATGTATCCACCGGCAGCGCCGACGGCGATCGCCACCAGCATCGCGATGCCGGTGACCGCGCCAATCGCGATGTTGCCGGTGATCTGCTGTCCCCACTTCTGGCGGAACATCGAAGAAGAGCGCTTGATCGCGGCCACCGGGCCGAGGCCCTCAAACGCCAGCACCGGCGCGATCAGGAAGGTGATCAGCGCCCAGATAGCCGCGCCGAGTCCCGCCGCGATCTGACCGGCGATCCCGCCACGGTCGCGAATCAGGTTGAAGATCATCGAGACGATCAGCGCGACGGCCGCCCACTGGGCGATCACGCTGCGGCGCTGGCGGGCGACGGCGATGCCGGCCTTCGTGTCGGCCGGCTGTCCTCGAAACGCGAGGTCGGCAGCTGCAGCAAGCGCGACGTTGTAGTAGATCACCGCGAACGACGCGAGATATCCACCGACAACGATCAGTAGACCGCCCCCGACGTACGCCGCGTTGTTGTTCTCGGACGCCTGGATCAGGATCGCGCCGGGCGCCATCAAGAGCAGCGCGGCCAGCAGCGCAAAGACGCCGCCGAGAATCGGAAGTTTCACAAGGCCGGGGTTTTCGCGAACGACCCCCCAAGCCTTCTTGGTCAGTTGCCAGCCTTTTTTGATTCGTCCCATGATTTGGAATCTATCGGCCAGGCGGGCGGTGGGGATTAGCTTCTAGTGAGAGGGAAGATGCAGCTCGATGTACGGCATCAGCAGCGCGGTGACCTGCGTGGCGGCGTCTTCCGGCGAGCCGACCGGCAGACCAGCGTGGCTGATGCCAAGACGCACCATCCCTTCGGCGAGGGTTCCGGCCGCCTCGGGATCGGCATCGGGCCAGATCTCCAGCATCTTGGCCTTCAGTCGATTGCGGCCCAGCTCCACAACGGGGCCGCCGCGCGAGGTGAACAGCGAAAGCAGCTCGTCGGCTCCGGGGTCGCGCACGACGATGTGGCGCACCATCGCGTCGCTCGAGGCCAGGTCGAGGAACCTTGCGAACCCCTGCCTCAGGGCACGCGACGGATCGTCGGCCGCGTCGCTGAACGCCTCTTCCACCTCGGTCAAGAAGCGATCGGCGGCCCGCAGCGCGAACGCCTGGGCAAACACATCGCGCGAGCCGAACTCGTTGTAGAGCGTCTGGCGGCTGACCCCGGCTTGCGTCGCGATCGCCGCCATCGAGATCTCTGACCACGGCGCACTCTGCATCAGTTCCCCGGCGGCGTCGAGCAGGCTCTCACGCAGCAGATTGCGCGCCGCCGCGTGGTAGCCGGATGTCTTGGTCGCCGGGGTCACGCGTTCAGCCGACCTCTGCGAAATCGATCTTGTCGCGAACGCCGCAGTCGGGGCAGTTCCAGTCGTCGGGGACGTCAGCCCACTTGGTGCCCGCGGGGAAGCCCTCGCGCGGGTTGCCTTCTTCCTCGTCGTAGATGTACCCGCACTCGGGACACTCGAACTTCGCCATTACTTTCACGCTCCTGCGGTAGCCGTCTGCGGCGGTCCGCCCTGCGGCTGGCCACCCTCGCCGCCACCGTACCGCTTGATGATGCGGTCACGCTTGCGCGGAAGGATGTTGGCGCGGGTGATGTCGCCGCCGTAGTGCTCCACGACGCGGTGGTCCATCACGCGGCGCCAGACCGGCGGCACGAGTGCGACGACGATCATCGTCGCGTAACCGCTGGGTAGCTCCGGCGCCTCTTCGAAGTTGCGCAGCGCCTGGTAGCGGCGGGTCGGGTGGGCGTGGTGGTCGGAGTGGCGCTGCAGGTGGTAGAGGAAGACGTTTGACGCAACCTGGTTGCTGTTCCAGCTGTGGCTGGGCTGGCAGCGCTCGTAGCGGCCGTCGTCCTTCTCCTGGCGCAGCAGGCCGTAGTGCTCGAGGTAGTTGACGACCTCAAGCAGCGAGAAGCCCATCACGGCCTGGAGGATCAGGTAAGGCAGGACGACCCAGCCGAATACGGCGGTCAGCGTGACGAAGAGCACCACGCTCATCGCCCACGCCTGCAGCAGGTCGTTTTTCCAGGTCCAGAAGCCGTCGCCGGTGCGATCGAGGCGCTTGTTCTCGATTTCGATCGCCGACTTCAGGCTGCCCCAGACCGTGCGCGGCCAGAAGACGTAGAAGTTCTCGCCCATCCGCGAGCTCGCGGGATCTTCCGGGGTCGAGACGCGCACGTGGTGCCCGCGGTTGTGCTCGATGAAGAAGTGGCCGTAGAAGGTCTGCGCGAGCGCGATCTTGCTCAACCACTTTTCGCTCTTCTCGCGCTTGTGGCCGAGTTCGTGCGCGGTGTTGATCGCAATCCCGCTGACCGTGCCCATCGTCAGCGCAAGACCGATCGATTCGATCGTCGAGAGCCCGCCATAGGCCCACTGCCAGCAGGCGAAGACGAGTCCGGCGTACTGCAACGGGATGTAGGCAAAGACCACCCAGCGGTAGTACTTGTCAGCCTCGAGCCAGGCGAGCACAGAGTCGGGTGGGTTGTCGCTGTCTGTACCGATCGCCTGATCGAGGAACGGGAAGAGGACAAAGACGATCAATGGACCGCCGAACCAGAAGAAGCTGATGCCGGTAATGCTCACCATGCCCCAAGCGATGAACGGCGCGCACGGGATGATCAGTCCGAGCAGCCAGGCGTAACGCTTGGGGTCGTGCCAAGTCTCGGGCTCGTTGAGTTCGACCGGGTTGTCTTCGTGCTCGTGGTGGTGATGCGGGGCGGGCGGAAACTTCTCGTCGCCGGCCTCGTTGACAGTGGTGGTTGACACGCGTTTCTCCTGAAAATCGGCTCACGGGGATGGGTGACAAAACTACTCCCCGCGTCTTGTTGCTTTACACTGTAGCGGATTCTGTAAAGCTTGTCAAGTCGCGATCGATTTTTCCGCGCGCCGACTGCGCACCAAAGGTGCGCAGCTAACTACCGCATACGTAAGCGATTCTCGCGCTCAAACGACAACTGCGCACCAATGGTGCGCAGTTGAGTCCCCCGGGATACCGGTGGCCGCCTGCAGGGCCGGCGGCCGGTGCCGTGGCGCCGCCGAACCCAAACCAGGCCGGCGGCGCTTTGGCGTTTTCTGCGGTGAAGCGAGCGTCGCGTCAGGCGACTGCCTGGCGGTCCGGCTCTTCTTCGGTTGCCCTGGCCATAGGAGAGGTGGCGCGTGAAGTGGACAGAACCGCATCCACCTCTTCGGAACCCGCGGCCGGGCGATCAGGGATTGATTCCAGATCGGAATCTTCCTTGCTTCGCTGGGGAGCGAACTGGGTCGCGTCGGGTGCGACGCGAAGCTTCTTCTCAAGCGCCTGCTCGCTCGGAACACGAACGTTCCAGGCAAGTCCGAGCTTCTCGAGGGTCTTGATGCACATGTAGGCCGGGTCGATCTGGCGGCCAGTGAGTCCGTGGCGGGCGGAGGTCGGAAAGGCGTGGTGGTTGTGGTGCCAGCCCTCGCCGAGCGCGACGAACGCCACAGCCCAG
>CAZRAA010000014.1:0-37456 GCA_964597975.1 uncultured Thermoleophilaceae bacterium
CGCGCAGCGAGCCGCGCGTGCGGTAGGTCGGGAAGGCGGCGACCAGCGCCGAGTGGTCGCGCCCGTAGCGCTCGTGGATGCGCGGGATCAGTTCTTTGCGGATGTCGCGCGGGAAGTCGAGGTCGATATCCGGCAGCGAGGTGATCTCCTCGTGCAGGAAGCGGCCAAGGCAGAGGTCGGCCTCCAGCGGATCCACATGCGAGAGCCCGGTCAGATAACAGACGATCGAGGAGACCGACGAGCCGCGTCCGCGCCCGGGCGGCAGCACGCTGCGCGCGTCGCTACTGCCGCGCACCTCGTGCGCGATCTCACGCGCCAGCTCGAGCAGGTCGTGGTGGATCAGGAAGAAGCCAGGCAGGCGCAGCTTCTCGATCACCGCGAGCTCTTCTTCCAGGCGCGCGCGGGCCTCTTTGATACCGACGCGCCGGCGCCCGACGCTGCCACCGGCGTGATTGCCCTTTGGTCCGTAGCGCTCGGCCAGGCGCTGCTCGCAGACCGCGCGCAGGCGCACGGCCTGGGCCGGGTCTTCGGCGCCGGGGTAGCGGTAGCCAAGATCGGCGGTTAGGTCGAAGTCTGCGCGCGCGGCGATCTCGGCTGTTTCGGCGACGGCGCGTGGGTGTTCGGAGAAGCGCCGCGCCATCTCACTTGGGGAGACCAGCACGTGCGAGCTGTTGCCGCGCCGCAGTGGCTCGGTTTCATCGAGCGAGGCGTTGTGGCGGACGGCCACAAAGACGTCTTGCAGCGCCGCGCGGGCTCTTGAATGGGCGTGGACGTTGCCGGTGGCGACGGTGTGGATGTGCAGGCGATCTGCCAGCTCGGTCAGCGCGCGGTTGATCTGGCGGTCGTGGCGCTGGAAGGGGCGCTGCAGTTCGACGCGCAGGTTGTCTGCTCCGAAGGCCGCCAGCAGCCTGCGCGCGACGCCCTCTGCTGACGCTGTCTCGCCGCGGGCGATACGCGCGGCCAGCGCCCCGCGCCCGTGGCAGCCGGTCAGGCAGATCAGCCCACCGCCGGCGTGCTCAACGTGGGCGAGCAGGTCTGAGAACTCGATGCGCGGGGCCTGCGGCTCGCGCCGCGAGCCGACGCTGCGGGTCTCTGCGTGGGCTGTCGTGAGCAGGCGGCAGAGGCTTGCCCAGCCGCGCGCGTTCTCGACGATCAGGGTGATGTGGTGGCCGTCGGCGAGTGTTAGTTCGGCACCGTGGATCGATTTGATGCCCAGTGGCGCGGCCGCGTGGGCGAACTCCATATTTCCGTGAACGGCGTCGTGATCGGTAAGCGCGAAGGCGGCGTAGCCGAACTCGGCCGCGGCGCCTGCAAGCTCGTGCGGGTGACTCACCCCATCATGGAAGGAGTAGGCGCTGTGGGCGTGGAGCTCGACGTATGCTGGTCCTCCTGACACGAACATATGTTCGTATCCTACCCCAGTCAGGGCGTGCGTAGTCTTTGCCCGATGACCGCAGGCGGGGAGACATCGCTGCGCCAGCAGAGGCTGCTGCGCATGATCTATCTGGCGATCGGCGCCGCCGCGCTGACGATCGCCCTGAAAACCGGTGCTTGGCTGATCACCGGATCGGTCGGACTGCTGGCCGATGCGGCCGAGTCGCTGGTGAACCTGGCGGCCGCGATCGTCGCCTTCGTCGTCGTGCGCTGGGCCGGTCAGCCGGCCGACGAGGACCACGCCTACGGACACGAGAAGGCCGATTATCTCTCGGCCGGCGCCGAGGGAACGATGATCATCGTCGCTGCGCTGGTGATTGCGATCCCGGCAGTCGAGCGGCTGATCAACCCGGTTGCTTTGGAGTCGGTGGGAATCGGTCTTGCGGTGACGGCGGTGGCGACGGTGATCAACTTCGTCGTCGCGCGGATGCTGATTCGGGTCGGTCGCGAGGAGTCGTCGATGACACTGACAGCGGACGGCCGCCACCTGATGACCGACGTGATCACCTCGGTCGGGGTGATCGGCGGAGTCGCCGTAGTCGGGCTTACCGGGATCGACCGACTCGACCCGGTGATCGCCCTGATCGTCGCGGCCAACATCGTCGTGACTGGCTTTGTGCTGGTGCGCGGAGCGCTATCCGGACTGCTCGACCACGCGCTGGAGCCCGAGGAGATCGCACGCGTCGAGGCGGTGCTCGATGGCTACCGCGAGATCGGACTCTCGTTTCATGCGCTGCGCACCCGCCGCGCCGCCCACCGCGCCTTCATCTCGCTGCACGTGCTGGTGCCCGGGGAGTGGAGTGTGCAGCAGGGTCACGACACGGCAGAGAACATCGAAGCCGACATCCGCGCGCTCTTTGACACAGCGACGGTCTTCACGCACCTCGAGCCGATCGAGGACCCGGTGTCGTTTGCGGACACCCACCTTGATCGCCAAGAAACCCCCTAACCCCACTGCTTACTGCGCACCTTTGGTGCGCAGTGGATTTTGACGCCCAGAAATGGCTTGGGAATGGGATCGTTAGCTGCGCACCTTTGGTGCGCAGCCGCGGCTGATGGGCATGTGATTTGGCTACCGGACTTCGATTGTCGCCCTCTTGCCAGCTGCGCACCAAAGGTGCGCAGCTAATCACCCAATAAACAAGCCAAATCCGATGCGAAATCACTACTGCGCACCAATGGTGCGCAGTTTGGATCGCTGGTGGTCGGGGGCTTCTAGGCCGCCTGCTGGTACCAGCGGCGTGATGTGAGGTCTTGGAAGATCACGGTGTTGACGCCCCCCTCGAGCACAACCTCGACGTAGCGGCGACGCACCGGGCGGGGTGTCCACCAAGCGTCTTCGACCACCCAGCGCTCGCGTTCGGACTCGATGCGTTTGTTCTTGACGCGCAGCAGGCTGCCGTCGCCCGACGTGCTGACGATCGCCGGGCGCGGCTGGGCCAGCGGGACCGGCCCCGGCGAGAGCGCGGCGCGGCGCTCGGGGATACGCGAGCCTGCGTCGAGCCGCATCACGCGGGCGACCTTCTCGGGCGATCCGGCAGCCTGGCGCGCCTGCTCGGCCGCCGTCTTCAGGCGCGCTGCGCGCTCCTCCGGAGAGTCGTCGCCAAAGAGCGTCGCGGTCTCGTGGTCTGGCGGACCAAAGCCATCTACCACCAGCGTCAGGGCCGCAGCCGGCTCGGGCAATTCGCCGAGCTTCTGCAGGGCGACACCGCGGACCCGCTCGGGCGCGGCCGTCGGCACGCGCATGATCCCGCGCGTGCTCCAGGAGCCGCCCTCGGTCAGGCGCGCCGAGAGCGTGAAACCGCGCAGCGTGCGGCCGGCGCGCTCGGGCCGGGCGAGCAGGCGTTCGACCAATAGATCAAGCGCGCGGTGCAGGTCGGCCGTCAGCGCTCCGCGCTCGGCGGTCTGGGGATCTGCTTCGTCAAAGAGTTCGATCGTCTCGATCAGTTGCTCGGCCGGTTTCCTCGGGCGCAGCGCCGGCTCGACTCCGTGGATCAGATCGCGCGCGGTCAGCCCCACGCGGCCGAAGCGCTCGGCTATCTGCACACGGCGCAGCACTGCGAACTCACCGAGCGTGTCGATCCCCAGTTTGGTGAGCGACTCGGCGAGCTCGCCGCAGGCCGGCGAGTGCATGGCAAGCCACGAGACCGGAGCGCCGGCCAAGAAGTCGCGGCGCTCGAGATCAGTGCGGATCACACGCGGCCGGCGCGGGCGTGCGGTGCGGGCTGCGGCGCGGGCGATGAAGCGCGTGGGTCCCGCGCCGATCCGCACCGGACGACCGATCGCATCGCGCACGGCGGCGATCACCCCGTCAAAGCCGCGGTGCAGCGGCTCAAGACCACTCGACTCAAAGAACAGTGTGCCGGGCGCGGCGGGATCGCTCTCAACCTCGGCGCCGAGCCCCTCCACCGCGGCAAGCACCCACTCCCAGGCGCTGCCGGCGCGAGCAGAATCGGGCGCCACAAGCTTGAGCTGCGGGCAGCGCGCAAAGGCCTCGCCGACCGGCAATCCCGGCGTGACGGCGAAGGCCTCGGCCGCAGCCGAGACCTGCCCAACCACCGGCCGCCCACCGGGCGCAGGAGCAAGCGCGATCGGCTCGCGCATCAGCGCCTCCCGCACATCCCGCCCGGCCGCAGCGGGCGCGGCGGCAACCAGCAACTCGAACCGAGGCAACATCACACAGACAACGGACACGAACATATGTTCGCATAAAAGGACGGCAACTATGTCATCAAGACACGTACGGCGAGATTGTGGCAATAAGTGTGAATCGTTACTAGGCTTAATGTGGTGAGATTCCACATTTCCGTGGTGGCTCTGTGGTAGCTTTTTGTGCATGTTGGAGATCAAGAGTTTCGAGGTCGACCTGGCCAATCCCGAGGACGTTCAGTCCAAGCTTCACAAGGCTGAGGACATTGCGGCGATTGCCCGCAAGGAGGCTGAGGCGGCCGCTCAGGTTGCGGAGCGTTGGGACCGCGTTCTAAAGGTCTTGCGCGGAGCTGCCGCCGCTGACGCGCAGGCGGATTTCGTCGTAACTGGGAACAACGGTGCCACCACGGTGGTAGACGTAAAGGCCAGCAGTGGCGGAGAGGGGACCAGCCGTGAGCTGGCCCTTGCCGTCATTGAGGAAGCCGGAGGGCCGATCAGTGCTGCCGATGTTCGCGCTGCGCTGCCCCAGTTCAAGAAGGACACTATGGCGTGGACCCTCTCCAACCTTGCCAAGGAGCACGCGGTGCAGCGTCTGAGGATGGGCGTTTATGCGCCACTCAGCTACCGGCCCCAAGAGATTTTCGTTTCCTCGATCGGCGAGGAAACAGATACCTAAGGACCAGTGATGAAAAGAAGATGAGCAGCCCCCGGCGGAAGAATCGCTAGCAACGAAGCCGCCGGGGGCACACCCAAATCAAACGTTCGGAGTGGCCGGGAGCATTCCTGGTCACTCCGAACTACATAGGGCCACGACTGGTCCGCCTAGGCCGTAGAAACCAGATGGCGGAGGGTTCGATTCCCTCGTGGTCCACTACTACTGAAAGTGATTCTACCAGTGGTGAAGGTCTGAATATGCCAAAACGCAAGCGTCCGGTCAAGCAAAAGCCCTCTGCTCCGCGCAAGGACGTACGCGAGCTACAAGACCCGAACCATTCCGCTTCCGACTTCTTCGCGGACTTGGACAAGGCGTCAACTAACGAGTCTGCGGAGAAGTTGAAGCGCGATCGACCTGGTGGAGCATCGTCCAAAACATAGGTTCGTCGTCGTCCCTGTGGTTGTAGCGGAAGGTCCATTCGTTCAAGTAGCTCTGCAAGTACTCGCGTGAAATCGAGCGGTGAGCGCCCTTCACGCCGGTCTTGAACAATCCCCAGAAGCCCTCGATGGTGTTCGTGTGCGTGTCACCGACCGCGTAGATCTTCGATAGGTGGTTGATCCGGCGGTGGCCCCGGTAGTACTTGCCTACGCGCTTGTAGCCGTCCCACTCGTCGGTGTAGAGCATCGAGTCCGGCGAAACGTGCTTGCTGACCTCGCGGCCCAACACGACTGATCCGCGGTTCTCAATCACCCGGGCACGGACGCGCCCGCCACGCTCGACCATGCCGAGGATTTGCGGACGGTAGGAACGCTGGATAAAGGCGCGGCCCTTTCGGCTGTCGGCGGCGCGGGCGTTGCCGCCGCCGAGGGTCTCGTCTACTTCAACGTCGCCCTCCAACGGAGCTTCGTCCTCGTCGTCTAGGAGCGTGCGGATCAGCTTGAACATCCGGTGAGCCGTCTTGTAGCTGACGCCGATTTCACGCTCAAGGTGCTTGGCGCTGATCCCTAGGCGGGTGCTGCTCATTAGATAGATCGCGTAGAACCACAACTGGAGGTTCACCGTGGACTTGTGAAAGATCGTGCCGGCGGTTGGGTAGACCTGGTGGCCGCAGAACTGGCAGGAGTAGCACGACCGATTCTTGATCTTGTGGAACTTGCTCGGCTTGCCGCAGCCGGGACACTCGGTCCCGTCGCTGTAGAACTTGATCTTGAGGTATTCCAGACAGGTGTCATTGTCGGGAAAACGCTCGAGAAAATCTGAGTAGGTCATCTTGCTTTCGCTGGATGCCTGCAGTGCCTTTGACTGTCGGCTTCTTGCTGCCATGCAAGAATGATACTACACACACGTACGTGTGTCAAGTATTCTTAGCGACGCCGCTGGCCCTTTGGTACTCGTCCGCAAGCGGTTTCATTTTGGTCCCACCAAAGGAAATGAAACACCGCGCCTTCTACAAGTCCCCAGACGCGGCGCTTGCTGTTGAGTCGAAGCTCCCAAAGGACTTCTGCCTCTTCAAGCCCTAGCTCCTCAAGCCGCGTCTGCGCGCCTCTCGTCATGTGCGCCACCGGTATGTCTTTGATTCGTTGGCCCTTCAAAAGATTGAAAAGCGATTCACCCTCGATCCCTGAAAGCTGCGCGTGAAGATCGCCAGTGTGTTCGGGGTCAAGCTCGCACCAGCTCCACTCCGATCCAGCGACGTCCGCATACCGAAGTCCCCAAGTAAGCGGGTTGTTCTTGTTCACATCCGGATCAAAAAGCGAAACCGGATGCTTTTGATTCCTAGGCTCCTGCGCGATTGCTGGCTTCTTATGCGCCATGCTCCGCTAGTCGATATTCAGCGAGCCGTAATACTCGGAAAGCATCCCTTCATGGATTTCGACCTGGCCCCGTTCGTTTGGTTCCAGTCCGGCGCGGGCTTCCTTCCATGGGCGTTCGGAATGAGTCAGCTCGCTCAGCCAGTGGCCAGTCTTGTCGCCGTAGAAGCCGAGCACGCAATCGACGGTTTCCTTTTGAGCAGAGGTGAGATTCTCGGGGTCACCCCACTGCCAAGAAGTGACTTCGAACTGGCCGCGATGATTCGCGTACAGCGCGGGGACCACCGGTCCATTTGCCCACGCCTGAATCTGCTCGTCAAACAAGCGATCGTCTTCCCACACGATACTCCATGCCTTTGAGTAGTAGACAAGCTTCTGGAGCTTCCACGTGGAAATCGGTCCTGTCTCCTGCAGGACGTATGCGGCTACGTCGTGGACGTTCGCCATGAGCAAAGGGGCCTTTCTGGGTGGGTTCTCTGGTGCCCGGCGTTGGACCAAAGCACCTAACTAACAGACTACAGCGGCCGGACGGAAATCGCAAAACAGTGTGTTTTGCAGGTATTTTTGCCCCGTACGTGTCTTGATGGCGTAGTTGCCAAAAGGACGCCCCCGTCAAGCGAAAACCAGCAAAAAACACCATCACATACGTCCTATGGCCGGTCATGGGACGTATGTGATGGTCGGATCTGGCTTACTTGAGCTTTGCTGCGATCTGCGCGTCGGTTACGCGCTTGACGTTCCAGACCAACCCGGTCTTCTCCAAAAACCAGACCACCCAACCAGACGGGTCGAGCGCCTTCTGCCAGCGTCGCAGGCCGTGGAAGGCGCTGGTTGGGAAGGCGTGGTGGTTGTGGTGCCAGGACTCGCCGAAGGTGGGGATCGCCAGCAGCCAGTTGTTCGTGCTCATGTCGCCACTCTCAAACGGCCGGCGGCCGAACATGTGACAGATCGAGTTGACCGACCAGGTCACGTGGTGCGTCACGAAGATCCGCACGGCGCCGCCCCAGAACATTCCGGTGAGCGCGCCCCACCAGGAGCCGCCGGTCAAAACAAAACCGAGCACAGCCGGGATCACCAGCGCAAGCACGATGAACCACGGGAACTGCCGGTCGATCGCCATCACCACGCGGTCCTTCAGGAGATCAGGCGCAAAGCGCGAGGCCGGGGTTTGCCCTTCCTTCAAGAACCAACCGATGTGCGCGTGCCAGGCGCCCTTGACCGCGCCCCAAAAGCCGTCCTCACGACCGACGTGCGGACTGTGCGGATCGCCTTCTTCATCGGAGTAGGCGTGATGGCGCCGGTGGTCGGCTACCCAGTGCGTCGGCCGGCCCTCGATCGCCAGAGAACCAAACGCCGTAAAGGCACCGCGAACCCAAGGCTTGGCCTCAAAGCTGCGGTGGGTCAGCATGCGATGGAAACCGACGGTGATTCCCAGCCCAGCGACAACGTGCATCGCGATCAACAACCCGATGTCGACCACGCCGACGGCCGCGGTCTCCCACAGGAGCACCACCGCAATCAGGAACGCAAGAAACGGCAGCACGATCACGGAAAGCGTGCCGATCATGTGGCCGACGCTGGTCTCCTCAAGCTCGAGCAATCCGTCGGCCGAGCGCGGCGCTTCGCGCAGATCGCTCGCATCTCCGGTCAGCGAGCGGTCGTCAGTTACAAGACCCCCAGATCGACTCAACTCTTCCCCCTAGAAAGCAGCGGCCGCTTACTCGTCGTACGGCTCGAAGTCCTTCGGACGGGCACCGCAAACCGGACAAAACCAATCCGCCGGGATTTCGCTGAACGGCGTTCCGGGCGGGATTCCGCCGTCGGGGTCGCCGATCTCCGGGTCGTAGATCCACCCGCAGGTCACGCACATGAACTTCTGCGTGGATGTCTCGGTAGCCGTGCCTTCCATAGGCCGTAGAGAGTACTTAGGCGTCCCTTATCTCTGTCCCGCGCGATCGCGCGAGCAACGGCGTCTCGACAAAGCGCCAGTTCGCCGCGCCCACGGCCGCCGAAATGGCGACCAGCAACGCCCAGGTCAAGAGACCCGACGACGGCATCAAATCGTGCCCCTTCAGGAACAACAAAATCGGCAGGTGCCAAAGAAACACGCCGTACGACCAGCGCCCAAAGGCCTCCCCCGGCCGAAGCCAGCGGGCAGAACCGATCACCGGTTGCGCGCAGGCGGCGATGATCAGTCCATAACCGACGGCGCCCGGAATGTCGCGCAGCACACCAAGCCCCCATTGCCACCCGCCGAGCGCGTGCCAGAGCGAATCGGAGAACGCCAGCAACACGCCGACCGCGATCATCGCCAGCGCCGCGCGCCGATCGCGTAGCGGCGGAATGTGCGCGATCAGCATTCCCATCGCCAGATACGGCAGCATCGCAAACAGGGACAGCCGGGCGATCGGGCCCCACTCATTGCTGTAGGCGACCCAGTTGAAGACGATCCCGAACGCGATCAGCAGCAACGGAACGAGCCAGGCCCTCCGCCCGAGCCGAGCGCCAAAGAAAACGAACAACGGGAAGACCAGGTAGAAGGCCGCCTGCACCGCAAGCGTCCAAGTCGGCGCATCGAGCGTAAGCAGCGTCTCGCGCGAGTAGTTCTGGAGGAAGAACGCGAAGCGCCAGAGCTCGTCGGTCGGTGGCAGCCGCACGCCGGCGACGTCCCCAATCGACCACAAAAGCGCGATCGAGCCGATGATCGCGAGGTAATACGACGGGACGATGCGCACGATCCGCCGCCAGTAGTAGCTCCTGGTCGCAAGCCGCGCAGGCGCGGCGTCGTGACGACCCTTGAGCAACGGGCGATACAGCAGGTAGCCGGACATCACGAAAAAAACCACGAGCCCGATCCGCCACTCAAACAAAATGTGATCGAGCAGCCCGTCGCGGCGCGGCGAGTTCGGATTGGGCAGCCGGTAGAGCCAGACGTGGTAGGTCAGCACCGCCATCGCCGCGAAGGCGCGAATCAGATCGAGTGCCTGGGCGCGGTGCTTCAGGCCGCTGCTGTTCAACCGGCAGCTCCCGCCCGCAGCTCTTCGTCGAGTCGCGAGAGCACCTTTGCGCAGCGCAGCGAAAGCCAGGGACGCGCGGCCGTCACGAGCAGCCGGTCGCGAAGACCACCCGGATCGATTCCGACCTCGATCGTGACAGCCGTCGATCGCTCGCCCTCGGGCTCGAGCCGCCAGTCGATCGCGGCGCGCGTATCGCCCGCAACCGCCTCACCCCCGAAAGCGCTGGCCGGACGCGCGTAGGTCACGCGCGTGACAACGCGCCTTGTGATTCCGGGCATCGGCCCGCGCAGAATCAGCTCAGCAGACTCCGCAGCGCTGCCGTCGACCAGATCGGCCTCGACCAGGTCAGCGCCCAGCAGCGGCCAGTGGCGCGTGAGGTCACTGAGCAGCGAATAGATCGCGTCGGGCTCGTGCGTGAGCGTGCGCTGCGCCCCGACGACAACGGCGAACGAGCCGTCGCGCTCAATCGCCTCATTCGTTTCCATCGCCGGTTCCGATCGGTATCTCCACGCGGTCAATGATCGCCGGATTCCCGGCGTCTCTCTGCAGACCCGTGACACCGTAGGCGGTCAGTACGAGTCGCCCGGGCTCGACAGCCACACGGACGAAGTTCTTGAAGAAGGGCGGTTCATCCCAGTCCAGCGCTTCTGAGATCTTCCCGGGCGAGAACCACTGCCGTCGCGGGAAGATCAGCGCGGCCAGCCGCCGCGAGCGAGACGAGACTTTGACCGGAGGGTCGCCGGCGCCTTCACCGCGTTGCAGCTCGTCTACAAGATCAAGGCCGTGGCGATCGGCGACGATCGCGGCAGCCTCATCCGCGGGTATCCCGACCGCTGGCCCGTTACGCCAGAAGAGCAGTCGCGCGAGCCTGCGCTCAAGCACAATCGAGTAGGCACGCAGCGAGTCGGCCCGCGTCGGGTAGACCGTCCACGACGCCTCGTCAGCTTCAGGCCGCTCGACTCGCCCGATCTGGTGGGTCGAGCTCATGAACGCACCTCCGCCACCGGTGATCAGGCACTGCATCGTGCGGCCCCCCGGTAGCGCGACGGCGTGGCGTTCGTAGTGGTGGATGTCGCCACTGAGCATCCCGACGTAGTTGTTCGCCGGGTCGCTGACGATCGACCAGATCGAGCCGGCGTGCCCGTCGCCACCGCTCGCGTCCATGATCCGGCGTGGGCTGAAGGTCTCGCCCGAATAGACCGGCTTCCCGCTGATCAGCAGCTTCGGTTTGTCGCCGGCCGAAACCCGCCGAAGCCACTGGCCCTGGGCAAAGTCGAGCCGGCCGAGGATTCCGGTGTCGACGGCGACGACCTTCAGGTGCGGCGTGTCGATGCAGAAGTACATGTTCGGCTGCGGCGGCCCCGAGGCCTGGGCCTCGCCGCGGAGGTCCCTGCCGATCGCCAGAGTCTTTTCACTCAACGCGCTCGGCCTACGCCAGAACAGTCGGTGGACGGCCATCGCCCCGCGCCGCCACTTCGCCCGCGGGGGCGGACTGAACTTTCTCGCCGGCGGATCGGCGCGACAGAAGTGGCGCATGAAACCGGCCAGGCCATCGAGCCAGTCGTGGTTTCCCGGCAGCGCGTAGATCGGGCGCGGATACCTGGCATAGGGAACGAAGAACTTCTCGACATATTCGTTCCCGTCCCCGGCCGGATAGACGACGTCGCTTGCGATCACCGCAAACTCGCTGCCCTCGGCCGCCGCGAGATACGCGGGCACGACCGAGTACTGCGAACGGTCGCCTTCGCCGGTGTCGCCGAGCACCATGAACGAAAACTCCGCCAAGTCAGCCCGCTCGAGCGTGAATTCCTCGCGAGCCGCATTCGGCGCACCCTCGGACTCGAGCAGGCGGCGCTGCTGCTCCACCCACGCCGCCCTGGCGTTCTCGGTCGGGTCGCCCGAAAGGGAGGCAAGGACGTTGTTGCGCGAGCGCCAGAGCGTCAGCGGACTGAGCCACGAAAAGCGTCGCAGCGGTCGCCCGACATCGCGCAGATCGACCGGATCCGCACGCCAATCGGCGTCGGCCGCGAGTCGCGCCGACGCCGGAATCCGACTCCGCTCGCCGAACTCTCCGTCAGCCACCGATCAGACGACCTTGTAGCGGAGAAACAGATGTTGATCGCCGGAGAGCGCGCCCAGCAGCTCAAGTGATTGCGGCGTCGGCAGCGCGCCCGCGATGATCGGGAACAGTTCCGCGCCACCGATCAACGTGGGCGCGAGCGTGAGAAACAACTCGTCGACCAGACCGGCTGCGAAGAACGGCGTGTTCAAGTGCGGGCCGCCCTCGAGCAGGACCGAGCCCACTCCGTCACGCTCGCGAAGCTCGCGCAGCACAGTCTCCACATCGGTTTTCGTCGACTGTTCGACTTTTGCCGCCACGCCGCTCAGATCCAGCTCGCCCGTGCTGAATACGCGCACCTGGAGGTCGGCGTCCGCGAACAGCGGCGCATCTGTCGGGAGAGCTCCGCTGCGGGTTACCGTCGCGAAGATCGGCCGCGGCGCAAGCCCTGCCGCTTCGCGCCGCTCGCGCACTTCTGCGCTGCGCGCCATCGCCTGGTATCGCTCGACCCCAATCGTGCGCACTCCGGCCATCACGCAGTCGACGCGTTCGCGCAGGGTCGCGAACAGGGCGGCGTCGGCGTCGTCGCCGAGGTCGGATGTGTCGCCGCCCAGCCGCGCCTGGCCGTCGACGCTGGCGACCATGTTGACGATCACATAAGGCCGTCCCGCCGGCGCGATTTCGCCGAATTCAAGATCGGCGTAGGCCGCGCGAGCGTCGATCGCCTCGGCTCCGACCGGCGGAGGGTGAATGCGCGTAAGTCGCTGAGCTTGCTCGTCTGCCGACATCTGGTCAGCAGTATGCCGTGCTCAACCGCCGAAGATGGCGGGCGCCAAGTGGCGAATCTCGCGCAGGCGCTCAGCACGGCCGTCCAGGACCAGCGCGGTGACGATTGTTCCGGCGAGCGAGCCGGCCGCGATTTTCACGAGCTTCTCGCGATCCGTCTCGTTGCCGTCAAGCCAGTCGAGCAGCAGTTCATCGAGCATCGCGCTCCAAGCCTGGATCGAGGTGCGCATCGTTTCGGTCGGCTCATCGCCGGGCGTGAGAATCTCGCAGATGCGCACGACCTGCAGGTCACGACCCTCGCTGATCGCCTCACGAACCTCGTCATCCAGCACGTGGCGGCTGGTGTAGATCGCCCGAAACGCGTTGGCGTTTTCTTCGGCAAGCGTGAAGAGCTTGTCGATCCCGTCGAGCAGCCAGCGGTCCGGCGGCACCGAGGGATCCGGAGCGGAGATCTCAAAAGCATTACGCAGCCCGTGTCCGACGATCGCGGAGAAGAAGTCACGCTTGTTGGGGAAGTAGTGGTACACGAGCCCGCGAGAGACCCCTGCCTCTCTAGCCACTTCCTCAATCCAGACATCGTTGAAGGGCTTCTCTGCGAAGAGCTTGGCGCCGATCTCGACGAGTTGCTCGCGGCGTGCCTCCGGGGTGAGGCGGGTGCGTTTGCGTGTCTCCGTGGCTATCGGTGGCTCCTCTGCTGTCAGAAAATACCCGCAAATTGCAGGAACTTCGCCCTCATCCGGGAGACCGTGAGGTTACCGCCCAAATCGTCCACAGGATGCTTTATTGTCCAACGTGCCGGTAACAATTCGCATTGAACTGTCGATGCGCACTGTACCTGGGACATAGCTCGGGGGCCAAAGCTTGCGAATGCCGCGTGTGTGACCTTCCCCCCCGGTTCACGCGCCAGGTCTGACCTGGCACCGCGGTTTCTCGCAGGGCCGGTTGCGCCGATTCACCCGTCCGTAATTCTGCGACGTCAGGGATCCGATGACGTGAAGGCCGCGGTGAATCGGCGCTCCAACCGGAGTGCTCACTCCGGTTATTGCTAAAGTGGAGCGCGCGGTCCGCTTAGCCCTCGTGCTTCTCCCCCTTTTCCCCGTCCCAAGGACCGCCGGAAAGGATCCCGATGTCTGCCCCCCAAGACTCCACACTGCCCGAAGGGCATATGGCCAAATCGACACACGGCCACGCGGTGAATCCGTGGCTCGTTCTCGTGGTGGTGTGCTTTGCGCAGTTCATGGTCGTACTCGACGCGACGATCGTCAACGTCGCGCTGCCGTCGATCCAGCAAGATCTCGATCTTTCGCCGCAGAACCTGCAGTGGATCGTCAACGCATACACGCTCGTCTTTGGCGGTTTCCTGCTGCTCGGCGGCCGCATGGCCGACCTGATCGGACGCAAGCGGCTGTTCGTCGCCGGCACCGTGATCTTCGCGGGCGCCTCGTTGGTCAACGCGCTGGCCACCTCCGGCGAAATGCTGATCATCGCCCGCGGATTCCAGGGACTCGGCGGCGCACTCACGTCACCGGCCGCACTCTCGATCATCACGACCACGTTCGACGAGGGACCCGACCGCACCAAGGCGCTCTCCGTCTGGGGCGCAATTGCTGCCGGCGGTGCTGCTTTCGGGCTGCTGCTCGGCGGGATTCTCACCGACACGCTCGACTGGCGCTGGAACTTCATCATCAACGTCCCGATCGGCCTCGCGGTGATCGCCGCAGCGCTGCGATTCGTGCCTGAGTCGCGACACGAGACCGAGACCCGTCACTTCGATGTCGCCGGGGCCGTCACCGTGACCGGCGGCTTGATGGTGCTCGTCTACGCAATCGTCAAAGCGCAGGAGTGGGGCTGGACGTCGCTTGAGACGTTTGCCTGGTTCGGCGGGGCCGTCGTGCTCCTGGCCAGCTTCGTCGCGATCGAACTGCGCTCGCCGCAGCCGCTTGTGCGCTTGTCCTTCTTCAACAAGCGCTGGATCAGCGTGGCGAACATGACTATGTTTGTGGTCGCAGGCGGGATGTTCGGAATGTTCTACTTCGCATCGCTCTACGTGCAGCAGATTCTTGGCTACAACCCGCTCCAGGCCGGCGCGGCCTTTCTACCGGTGTCCGCCGGCATCATGGTCGGAGCCGGGCTCTCGCAGCAACTGATCGGGCGTTTCGGCGTGAAGCCTGTCGTAATGCCCGGGATGGCGCTGTCCTCGATCGGGCTGATCATCCTCGCGTCGACGACCGCGGTCGAAGGAACCTATCTGCAGCTGCTCGCAGGTCTGTTGCCGATGTCTTTGGGCATGGGAATGACCTTCGTGCCGATGACGCTCGTCGCCACCGCTGGCGTCGAGCCGGTCGACGCCGGGCTTGCTTCCGGAGTCTTCAACACCTCCCAGCAGATTGGCGGGGCGCTCGGCCTCGCGATCCTGGCGACGGTCGCCGCGAACACGACCGGCGCCACCCAGACGCCAGCCGCGATGGTCGATGGATTCCAGGCGGCATTCGTGGTCGCCGCAGGCCTGATGGTCGTCGGGCTGGGGCTCGTCACCTTCGGATTGCGCAAGCGTGAGATCTCCGAAATCCACATCGGCGAGGCGGTCCCGGTTCCGGTATGACCGATTCCGCTGCGATCCGGCGCCCGCGCGCAGATGCCGAGCGCAACCGCAAGCGCATCGTCGAGGCGGCGGTCGAAGCCTTCCGCGAGGAGGGCTTCGACGTCAGCGTCGCCGAGATCGCACGGCGCGCCGAGGTCGGCAGCGGAACCCTCTTCAGGAACTTCCCCACCAAGAACGACCTCGTCGTCGCGATTGTCGAGATGCACATGGAGCGTTGGCTCGATGTTGTCTCATCCGCGATCGAAGCCGACGACCACGCGGCAGCTTTTGACGAGTTCTTCGCCGAAGCCGTGCGCTTCAACTACAACGACCGCGGGATGCTTGAGGCCGCGCGCGAGGGCCTCTTTGACCTGCCGGATCTCTACGCCTGCAAGTGCCGAGCGCTGGACAGCACGGGCGAACTACTCGCGCTCGCCAAGACCGCCGGTGCTGTCAGGGACGAGATAACAACCGACGATTTCTACGCGCTAGCGACCGGCGCGGCCGAGTCGGCCAAGGTCGCAGTGCGTGAGCGCGAAGAGTCGCCGGCGACGGCGATGTCGCGATACGTCAAGATCGTCCTCGCCGGCCTGCGTCCTTGAGTCTGCGATAATTTTCGCCGCATTCGGGGCGTGGCGCAGCCTGGTAGCGCGCACCGTTCGGGTCGGTGAGGTCCCCAGTTCAAATCTGGGCGCCCCGATGTTTTTTCCTCGCAGTTGATTTCCTCGGCCCCACGGTCCGCGCTGGAAGCGCCCTCCGTGCATGGGGTCGGTGAGGTCCCCAGTTCAAATCTGGGCGCCCCGATGTTTTTCCTCCCGCCAAGTTTTTCCGCAGGTCAGCCCGCGACTCAACTGACCTCCTAATCACCTGTTCGATTCGCCGATAGGCCGATTACGCAATTGGGTACCCTCAAATAGCGATTCCCCCGTCGCATTCGGAGAGAGGATGAGCGCCCTCCTGGCCCGGCTACAAGCGCCGGACGAGGCGGTCCCAGGGTCTCCGGATTACGACCTTTTTTCAACCCGCCGCGCTGCCTGGCAGGCACTTCGCGGCTGACTGACCGGCATTTCGCCGTGGACGGCCGCTGACTCGGCCGACGCAACCGAAGGCGAGGTGCGAGGACGACGGCAGATGGCAGACACGGCAGACACCGGACCAGCAGACGACGGCGAAGAGTTTCCTGCCGGCGTGCTCGCGTCCGACGCCGAGTTCTTCAGTGCCGGCGAAGCCGACGACACGCTCGGGCCTTGGGTCGCATGGCGCACCGCGGCGGTGCTCTTCTGGGTGGCCGGCGCTGGCGCGCTACTGCAACTTTGGACCGGGCTGATCGCGACACCCGTGGAGTACGAGGCGATCACTGTCGGTCTCTCGGTCTTCGCCATCACGATGGGATTCGTCTGGTGGGTCGTCGGAGAGCTCGACATTCACGAGGGGTGGCTCAATCTCGGGGTGCTGATGTCCTACGGGATCCTTTTCGTGATGTTCGCCAACGCGCCGACCGTCGAGGCGCAGCTCGGGATCGTCTACCTCGTTCCGCTGATCTACGTGGCGCTCTTTCTGCCTTCACGCTCGCTCTTCTTCTACATCGGCCTCTCGGTCGCGCTGATCCTTCAGGCGTCGATGCGACATGTGGACGGCGAGTTCGGCTTGGTGCCGGGCCTGATGACGATTGTCGCGCTCGTCTCCACAGCCGGTTTGACGCTCTACGTGCGACTCGAGCTCAACCGCATCGAGCGACAGGCCGCCTCTCTCTCGGGACGAGATGCGCTGACCGGGCTCGCAAACCTGCGCCCGCTCTACGAACGCGTCGAGCGCGGACTTCACGACGCCGAGCGAGGACTGGATGGGGTGACGGTGATCATGCTCGACCTCGAGGGTTTCAAGCGCGTCAACGACGAGTATTCGCATTCGATCGGCGATGAAACGCTGCGGGTGGTCGCCCAAGCGATCACCGACACGGTCAGACGCGACGAACTGGTCGCGCGCCGTGGCGGCGATGAGTTCGCGATCGTCACCAACGCGACCGACCTCGAGGACATCGAGACGCTGATCCGACGGGTCAGCCACAACGTCTCCGACGCGCGAGTCGACATGCTTCCCGCTGTCCGCTCCGGTGTGACGGTGGGCTGGGCGACGCGTCAGGAGGGCGACACGGTCGGCCGTCTGCTCGCCCGCGCCGACCGCGAGTTGCACGACGCCAAGGCCCGCGCGAAGCTCGAGCGCTGGTCGTGGCGCCAGCGCCGGCTCCAGGACATCGCCGACGGAATCGAGGGCGTCGACTGATGGCCTTTGACGTTCACGGCTGGCGCAAGGCGTTGACCGACTTCGGGATGCGCCACAGCGCGCGCAACGCCTACCGGCCGATGCGTCGCCCCGGCGAGCCGGAAATCCTCGTGACCGACGAGGCGCTTCGCGTGCGGCGCAACGTCTTCTGGTTCGGAGCCGCCTTCATCTACGGCATCACCGGCATGGTGACGTTGGTAGCGCTGCTGGCAGATTCACTTGCGCCAGACCTCGGGGTACCCGAGCAGGCCGTATCGGGCACCGCGATCGGACTCTCGGTCGCGGCGCTGATGATGACCGCCTTCTGGCTGCTGATGGCGGCTCGCGACGAGCCGGCGCTTCCGTGGATGAACGCGATCATCGGGATCGGCACACTGCTGATCTCCGCCGTCGCGCTCACCGCCGGCGACTTTGGTCCGATCGTGCTCCCTTATCTCTTGGCACCGGCAATGGCAGCAGCCTTCTACATGCCGTTCAGCCAGGCCTGCGCCCATCTGTCGGTGATCGCGGTCGTGACGGTGCTTGTCGCCTACGTCACCTGCGAGACCGAGACGGGCCGCATAGTCGCGCTCAACGTGCTGTTCTTCACGCTGATGGGCGCCGGCATGCTGATGGTCGCGCGCAAGCGAATTCAGGACGGCATCGTGCACAACGTCGCGCTGGCCGGACGTGATCCGCTGACCGGCGTGGCGAACCTGCGCAAGTTCAACGAGCGCCTGCGCACCGAGATCGACCGCGCCGAGCGGAGCGGCGATTCGATCACCCTGCTGATGATCGATCTCGATGACTTCAAGCGCGTCAACGACGAGTACAGCTACACACTCGGCGATGCGGTGCTCGCCGCCAGCGCCAAGGCGATGGACGGCGTCGTTCGCGCCAATGAGCTGCTTGCGCGGCGCGGCGGCGACGAATTCGCCGTGATCGCGCTCGGAGCATCGCAAACCGACGGCGATCGCCTCGCCGCGCGAATCAAGGAAGTCGTCAGGCGCGAGCGCACACGCCTGTGTCCTGACGTATCGCCCGAGGCAAGCGTGGGAGTCGTCCAGCATGAATCCGGCGAGTCGCCCGAACAACTGATTCGCCGCGCCGACGCCGCGCTAAAGCGCGCCAAGCGCGCCGCCCACGGCGACGAGAACTTCTAGATCAGCCCCTCGAGCATCTGCTCGGTAGGGAACCACGGCTTGCCGTCGTCGATCATCTGACCAAAGCCCTTCCAGAGCACGGCCATCGCGGTTCCGGCGAGGCGGAAGACGGTTTCCTCCGGGTGGTCGAGCCAATAGTCGGCGAGCGTTTGGCAGACACCGACGACTGCGTGTCCCGCGGCAAGTGAGTACTGCGTCAGCAGCGGATCCGCCTCGCGCGCCTCAAGGTCCTGCTCGAACGCCTTGGCGACCGTTTCAGCCATCTCAACGTTGAACGCGTGGATGCCTTTGACCATCGAATCATTGATCTCCACGGCGTCGCGGTAGAGCACGCCCCAAGCCTCGCGGTTGGCCTCGATAAAACGGAAGAAAGCGACGAAGCCGCGCCAGAAGCGCTCTTGCTGGGGCAACTCCTGCCCCCATGCCGGCAGCACCTGCTCGGTGATCTTCTGTTGGTAGGTGCGTAGGACCTCGAGGTAGAGATCGTCCTTGCTCTCAAAGTGCTGGTAGACCAGCGCCTTGGAAACGCCGGCCGCCTCGGCGATGTCGTCCATCGAAACGTTGTGGTAGCCGCGCGATCCGAGCACATCCACCGCGCTCTCGAGGATCAGTTCGTAGCGCTCTCCGCGCGAGAGTCGCTTGCGCGGCCCCGATTTGATTTCGCTGGCATCTGCTGCGGCCTCAGAATCATTCATGATCCCACCTCGAAGATCGCCTTCTGCAATTCCTTGCGGTCAAATGCAGCGTACGCCTCGGCGGCGCTGGAAAGTGGCAGGCGGTCCGTGATCATCGGTGTGGTGTCGATCTTCCCGGCGGCGATCAGCCGGAGCAGCTCGTCACGATGGCTGTATGGCGCTCCCAGCACCGGGATCACCTTCGTGTTGCGCAGCCAGAGATCGCCGGCCGTCAGCGGAAACTGCTCATCGACCAGGATGCCGACGAGCACAACCGCGCCATTGGGGCGCGGCAGCGAGAACGCAGTCTCCATCGCCGGCTCATTACCGGCCGCTTCGAAGATCGCGTCGCACATCAAGCCGTTGGTGGCCTCTTTGATCAGCTTGCGTGGATTCTGATCGCGCGAGTTGATCGTGATCGCGCCGAACTGCTTCACCTCTTCGAGGCGCTCGTCGACGACGTCGATCACGAACACGAGGCCGGCGCCGAAGATCGGTGCGCACATCGCGATCAGCCGGCCGAGCGGTCCGGCCCCGACGATCGCGACGGTGTCGCCCTCGGTGACCCCGGACTGGCGCAAGGCGCTGAACGCCGTGGCGAGGATGTCGCCGGTGAAGATGGTCGATTCGTCGCTGAGGTTCTCCGGGATGCCACGCAGGGTCATATCGGCGAGCGGCACGCGGACGTACTCGGCCTGCCCGCCCGGGAGGTTGCCCCAGGATGCGCCCATTCCAAACATCCTGAATTGCGGACAGCGCCGGTGATCGCCGGCGACACAGGCCGGACAGCGTCCGCACGCCACGTACATCGCTGCGACGACTCGATCGCCGATCTCAAACTCTGTTATCGCGTCGCCGACATCCTCGATCACGCCACAGAACTCATGTCCGACGATCCAGCCGTCGGGAACGTTCGGGATCTTGCCGTGGTAGATGTGGAGGTCGGTTCCGCAGAGCGCGGACGTGGTAACCCGCACGATCGCGTCGGTCTTCTCCTGAAGCTTGGGCATGGGTACTTCTTCGGCCCTGATGTCCATTGGGCCATGTGAGGTGACTGCGAGCATCTATCCGACGATTGCCTTGTAGTAGCGGACTGCGAGTCCGGTGAGCAGGGTCTGTAGACACTCGTCGAAGGAGAGATCGTTGGCCGCGGCGTACGCCTGTAGGCCGACGCTCTCGATCGAATCGGCTTCGCCGATCACATCGTCGACGAGGTCTGGGTGCTGGTCGCAGAAGTATGCGCCGACGCCGTAAAGCGACGTGTCCATCATCGACTCAGCGAAGCTCGCATAGTCGACTCCGTAGTTCTGATCGCCTCCCGGCGCCTTCTTCCGCGCTGCCATCGCTGGCGAGACTACCGGGCTGTCAATAGGATCGCGGCATGGCTTCGCGCGACGCAATCATCGAATTCCTCGACGAACTGCTCGATTCGCCGGGATTCCCGGACTACGGCCCCAATGGACTGCAGGTTCCGGGGGCAAGCGAAGTTGAGCGGATTGTCACCGGCGTCTCGGCGACGCGAGAACTCTTCGAGCTCGCGATCGAGCGGGAAGCACAGGCCGTGCTGGTGCACCACGGCCTCTTCTGGGGCGACGCCGGCGCGCTCAGCGAAGTGCAGGCGGCGCGGCTGAGGGCGTTACTGGCGAACGACCTCAACCTGATCGCATACCACCTGCCGCTGGACGCCAGCCGCGAGGTCGGAAACAACGCGCTGCTGATTGAAGCGCTCGGTCTTCAGGTCGACGCGCCGCTTGGCGACTACAAGGGCCGCGCGATCGGGTTTGTCGGCACCAGCGGCGGGCTCTCCGGCCAGCAGCTGGCGCAGACGATCGCCGAGTGCCTTGATCGCGAACCGCTGCATCTGGCCTACGGGCCCGATCAGATCAAGCGCGTCGGGGTGATCGCCGGCAGCGCGCCTGACTACGTGGAGGCGGCCGCGGCGGCGGGGTGCGACGCATTCGTGACGGGAGAGCCGGCCGAGCGGGTCAATTCGATGGCCAAAGAACTCGGCATCCACTTCTTCGCCGCCGGCCACCACGCGACCGAACGCCTGGGTGTCCAGCGCCTGGGCGAGCTGGTGGCGCAGAAGTTCGGCGTCGCGCACGAATTCATCGACATACCCAATCCGATCTAGAGAACCGAGCGGCGCGAGTATTCTTGTGCTCTCGCCCGACCCCCTTTAGAGGAGCGCTTCTTGTCCTACTTCGTCACCGGCGGTACTGGATTCATCGGCCGTTACGTGCTTGAGCGGCTGCTCGAGCGAAAGGGACGCATCTACGTACTCGTGCGTCCTCAGTCGAAGGAGCGCATGGACGCAATCATCGAGCGCCTGGGAGCGCCCAGGGGCCGAATCGTCCAGGTCTCGGGCGACCTGACGGAACCGCACCTGGGACTCTCGCAGTCCGACCGCGACCGGATCAAGAACGTCGACCACTTTCTCCACCTCGGGGCGATCTACGACATCACCGCTTCCGACCAGGCCAACCGCGAGACCAACGTCGGTGGCACGATCAACGCCGTGCGCCTGGCGAACTCGCTCGACCACGCGACTTTCCACCTAGTCAGTTCAATCGCGATCGCGGGCCGCTACAACGGGACCTTCCGCGAGGACATGTTCGATGCCGGTCAGCGACTCGAATGGCCGTACGACCGCACGAAGTTTGAGTCCGAGCAGATCGTGCGCGAAGAGTTCACCGGTCCGTGGCGCGTCTACCGCCCGGGCGTGGTTGTGGGCGACAGCCGGACCGGCGTGATTGACAAGGTCGACGGGCCTTACTTGATCTTCAAGTGGCTGAAGCGTGCCTCAATGCGTCTGCCTGCATGGCTGCCGACACCCGGCATAACCGGCGGCAAAGCGAACATGGTGCCGGTCGACTTCGTCGCCGGGGCGATCGACCACCTGATGCACAAGCCCGACCTTGACAACCGGGCCTTCCATCTGGTCGACCCGTACCCGCCGAGCATCGGCGAGGCAATCTCGATCTTCGCGCGCGCCGCCGGCGCTCCGGCTTTCAGCCTGCGCACGAACAACTCGCTCGTGCAGTCGGCCCCGCGCATGCTGATCAAGGCCAGCGAGATGAACCCTGCCACGCGGGTGATCTCCGACGAGGTCGTGAGCGCGCTTGGCCTGCCCAAGCAGTTCTTCGCCTACCTCGACAACCCGACGAAGTTCGATTGCAGCGAGACGCTCAAGGAGCTCGACGGTTCGGGACTCTCGGTGCCGCCGATCGAGCACTACGCGAAGACCCTGTGGGACTACTGGGAGCGCAACTTCAGCGAGGCGGCGACCGAGAACCGCAAACTCAAACGTTCGGTCAACGGCAAGGTCGTCGTGATCACCGGAGCTTCCTCGGGAATCGGAGAGGTGGTCGCCCATCGCGTCGGTCGCGCCGGCGCCACAGTGATCCTGGTCGCGCGCACAAAGTCGAAGCTCGACGTGATCCGCGACGAGATCGTCGACGCCGGTGGCGACGCCGATGTCTTCACCGCCGATCTCTCGGACATCAAGGACTGCGAGCGGGTGATCGAGGACATCATCGAGAAGCACGGCCGCGTCGACATCCTCGTCAACAACGCAGGCCGTTCGATCCGCCGCTCACTCACCAGCAGCGCCGACCGCTTCCACGACTTCGAACGCACGATGCAGCTCAACTACTTCGGCGCGCTGCGCATGATCATGTCGGTACTGCCCGGCATGCGTTCGCGCAAGTACGGGCGCATCATCAACATCAGCTCGATCGGCGCCCAGGCCTACCCGCCGCGCTTCTCGGCGTACGTCGCAAGCAAGTCGGCGCTTGACGCCTTCAGCCGCTGCGCCCAGCCTGAGGTGATCGGTGACGGCGTGATCTTCACGACCGTCTACATGCCGCTGGTGAAGACGCCGATGACGGCGCCGACGACGATCTACAAGGCATTCCCGATGATCACGCCGCAGGAGGCGAGCGACCTTGTGATCAAGGGCATGATCGGCACTCCGCGCAAAGTGACGACAAACCTCGGTCGCACGGGCGAGGTGATCCACGCTGTCTCGCCCGAACTCGCGGACCGCATTCTCGGCACGGCATACAACCTCTTCCCCGAGAGCGCGGCCGCCAAGGGGACCGCCGGAAGCCGCGACCAGATCACGCCTGAAGCGATCGCCTTCGCGCACGTGATGCGCGGCGTGTACTGGTAAGTGACCAGACAGTCACTTTTGGAGAGAAGGATTGCCTGATTCGCGGTATCTGCGGCGCGGTTAGACTCGGGCGCGATTCCGCAATGCAATGCGGCCGCGACGCTCAGCGGCCCAGGGGAGATACATCTGATGGAGGCCACGACACCGACCGCGGGGCTGCAGGAGTACGGCACGCCAGACGCGCCCGGCCACCCGCTCTCGACCGGCTCTTCGACGATGGCGGAGCTGCTCACGCTCTCTGCCGCCAAGAACGCCGAACACACCGCGCTTAAGTTCCACGCCGGCGACACGTGGCACGACGTGTCTTACGCCGAACTCGGAGCGATCGTCAAGTCGATCGCCAAGGGGCTAATCGCCAATGGTGTTGACCGCGGTGACTTCGTATCGATCCTTTCCAACACCCGCCCGGAGTGGAGTTACGCCGACTTCGCCGCGCTCTGCGCTGGCGCGGCGGTTGCGCCTATCTACCCGAGCAATTCGCCCGAAGAAGTCGAGTACGTGCTTAACCATGCTGAATCGAAGGTGCTCTTCGTCGAGGACGCGGAGCAGCTCGAAAAGGTCGGCAAGATTCGTGCGAACACGCCGGCGTTGAAGCTCGTCGTCGTGATCGACCCGGACGCAGACGACCTCGGCGACGCAATCACCCTCGCGGAGCTCAAGAGCCAGGGCGAGCACGTCAGCGACGCGGACTACGAGGCGCATGTCGCCGCAGTTGAGCCGGACGATCTCTGCACGATCGTCTACACCTCGGGCACCACCGGTCCGCCTAAGGGCTGCATGATCACCCACGAGAACTTCCGCAACACGACGACGATGGGCGCGGCGACGCTCGCGGCACTCGATGAGGAAAACGGCGAAACCGTTTACCTGTTCCTGCCACTGGCGCACGTCTTTGCGCGCCTGACACAGTTTGTCTCGTTCGACATGGGTGGCACGATCGTCTACTGGCGACGCGACCCACAGCTGATCGTCCCAGACCTGATCGAGACCAAGCCCGACTCGCTTCCGTCGGTTCCGCGCATCTTCGAGAAGATCTACGCGCTGGCGAATGGCGTCGTAACCACGAAGTCGCCCGAGGAGCAGGAGTTCTTCCACAAGGCGATTGAAGTCGGCAAGGAGGTGCGCTCACTGCAGGATCAAGGCCTTGACGTACCCGAGGAGATGCAGGCGATTTTCGACCGCGCCGACGAGACCGTTTACAACAACGTGCGCCAGCTCTTCGGCGGCAATCTCAAGCGCGCAGTCACCGGGGCTGCGCCGATTGCCAAGGAGATCCTCGAGTTCTTCTACGCCTGCGGAATCCCGGTCTACGAGGGCTACGGAATGACCGAAACCTCCACGCTGACCAGCGCCAACAACGCGATCAACGGCCACAAGTTCGGCTCGATCGGGCGGCCGGTCAACGGGGTCACGGTGCGGATCGCCGACGACGGTGAGATCCTCGTCAAGGGCTCGAACATCTTCCAGGGCTACTACAAGGACCCGGAGGCCACTGCCGAGACGCTCGACCCGGACGGCTGGCTGCACACCGGCGACCTCGGCTACATCGATGAAGACGGCTTCATCTTCATCAACGGCCGCAAGAAGGACATCATCATCACCGCCGGCGGCAAGAACCTCACCCCGGCCAACTGGGAGAACGCGATGAAGCAGAGTCGCTGGGTTTCCCAAGCCGTGATGTACGGCGACCGCCGCCCCTACCCAACCGCGATCGTCACGATCGACCCAGAAGAGGGTCCGGCGCTGCGCGCCGAGCTCGGCATCGGCGACGACGAGCCGCTGCACACCAACGAAAAGGTGATCGCCCTGATCAACTCGATCAACGACGAGGTCAACCAGAAGTTCGCACAGGTCGAACAGGTCAAGAAGGTCGCGATCCTCGACCACGATCTGACGATCGACAACGGCGACCTGACGCCGTCGATGAAGGTCAAGCGCAACGTCGTGCACGAGAAGTACGCCGACGTCTACGACGCGCTCTACAGCGCATAGGCCGCACCTTGGGTGCCGGAGGCGTGTTTTTGCAGCTACGGATGTTCCCGAGCGGCTCGAACACCTTCCGGCGCCGGCTTTTGCCGCTCTGCGCCCTGCTGTTGCTTGTTCTGCCGGCGCAGGCTGGCGCGAGCGACAACGCCGACGTCAAACGCGCAATGAACGCACTCTCTGGCGGCGCGGGCGCATACGCCTGGAATATCACGGACGGCAGGGCGATCGCCGGGCGCAGCCAGTCGCGCGTGCGAATCATCGCCTCCAACGCCAAGCTCTTCACCGCTGCAGCCGCGCTGCGGCGATACGGCACCGGTGGTCGCTTCACCACCGGGATCTACACAACCGGAGAGCTCAGCGGTTCGACGCTGACCGGCGACATCTACCTGCGCGGCGGGGCTGATCCGCTGTTTGGCAGTTCGAACTACGTGAGCAAATACTTCGGCTCGGGCGCGACGCTCGAGACGCTGGCCAAGAACCTCAAGGCCGCCGGCGTCAAAGCAGTGACCGGAACGATCTACGGCGACGAAACGGCGTTCGACGCGCGCCGCGGCACTGCGTACTCGAACTGGGGCCGCAGCAGTGACATCGGCGGCGTGCTCGGTGGCCTGATTGTCAACAAAGGGTTTGTCAGCAACCGCTACCAGTCGAACCCGCCGGTCTTCGCGGCCCAGCGCCTGCGCGCCGCGCTCACCGCGGCCGGTGTCGAGGTGGGTTCCAAAGTCGGAGCCAAGCGGACTCCGAGCGGCGCGGCGCGACTGGCCTACGTGCGCTCACTGCCGATCAGCGCGCTGGCGCGTCAGATGAACAAGCCGTCCAACAACTATCTGGCTGAAATGCTGGTCAAGGGCCTGGCGCTGCCGGCTTCGACAGCCGACGACGACAGTGACGGCGGAGAGGTGCCGCTCGGATCCAAACGCGCAACTACGCAGGGCGGATACAAAGTCGCCGTGAACTACGCAGCGCAACTCGGATCGAAGCTTCGGCTGATCGACGGCAGCGGGCTTTCGCGCTCCGACCAGGCGGCCCCGCGCGAGGTTGTCGATCTGCTGCGCGGAATGCAGCGCTCGGTCGCCTTCACAGATTTCCGCGCCTCGCTGCCGATCGCAGGCGTGGACGGAACGCTCGCGGGCCGCATGAAGCGCGGCTCGGCACACAAGAAGTGCCAGGCCAAGACGGGCACGCTCAGCAACGTCTCAACGCTTTCGGGCTACTGCACGACGGCCGGAGGCGATCTCGTTGCGTTCTCGCTGCTCCAGAACCGCGTGGCGCCGGCCACCGCGCGCGCCCAGCAGGACCGCGTGGCGGCGATGATCGCCGCACTCGGCTGAATCGCACCAAACGCAACATAAGGACATGCGTATTCTTTGATCGCCCGCCAAGGACCGCGGGCGTGACAAGCGTGCACCGACCGATTATCCACAGACGGATTTCCTTCCTCCCCGCTGTACTCGCACTGGCGTGCGCTCTGGTCCTGCTCTCTGCTTTGCCGGCCCAGGCAGCTTCGACGACTCCCTCGCCCCGCGCCAAGCTCGCGCTCAAGGAGCTGAGGTTCTACTCGCCCAGCGCGAAGCTGGTCACTGGACGAAGCGTCCGCGTGGAAATCGCGGCCCCATCGAAAGTCAAGTCCTTCCGCGCGGTCGCCGCCGGAAAGGTGATCAGCAAACGCTTCGTGCGGCGCGGCGACCGCTTCGTCGCGAACCTCCCCGTCGGCAAGGTTCTCCGGCGGGGCGTCAATCACATCAACGTCGTGATCCGAACTCCATCCGGCAAGTGGATCGGCGGGCGGCGCGTGATCGTTGGAGCGCGCGGGAAGGCGCCCGCCTCAGTGAAGATCGTTCGCCAGACCACCCGCGTGCTCGCGCAGATCAAACTGAAAGAAACCGCCGAACACTTCGTCGTGAGCCTGAATGGCCGATCGATCACCAAGGCATTCAGCCGCTTCACCACCAAGCTTCAGTCGATCCCGCTGGCGCCCGACGAAGGCCTGCGCTTTGGCGTCAACACATTCTCGGTCCAAGCTGCGCTCTCCAACGGGCACTTTCTGCGCAAGACGATTCGCTTCCGCATGAGCAGCTCACGGCCGCTCGCCTCTGCAGGCCGCGACCGCCGTGCGCGTGCCGGCGACACGCTCTCGCTGAGTGGCTCCCGCACGCTCTCGCGCCTGGGCAGCGCCGATCTGCGTTGGCGAATCAAGCAGGCACCCCGCGGGGCCAAGGCGACTTTGAGGCGCAGCACGGCAACCCGGCCGGTCCTGAAGCTGAGTCGTCCCGGCACCTACAAGATCGAGCTCTCGGCGACGGCGGACGGACGCCGTGGCTCGGACGTCGTGACGGTGTCGACCCTGCCGAACGTGCCGCCGATCGGCGCATCTGTTCGCACGCTCGCGCCACAGGCAGGCGGAGGCTACGCGATCGAAATCGCACGCAACTGCATCGGATCGACGGCAAGTTGCGGAAAGATCGTCAGCCCGTTCACCGAGCAGCATCCCGTCCAGATCCTGATTCTCAACCGGTCGGATCTTTCGTTCTTTAGACAGATCCCGCTCACCGGCTCACAGACAGACGCGCTCGCCGCGCTGGCGATTCTCAACTCGATCGCCGGCAGTGGCAGTCAGGTCGATTACATCGCGATTCTTGCCGCTCAGCCGGGCACCGCCGCCTACCACGGCTACAAGTTGGCCGTCGCCGAGCTGACCGGCTCAGAGCCGAACCTCAGCGAAACCGCAGGCTGGTCGGCGATCGGTGTTCCGAACGAGAACTTCGACTCCGCCAACAACGTGACGGGATTCGTCAATGACGGCACGAACCCGACGCCGACGATCAGCGCGGTCCAGGGGGAGCTGACGGGCAACTTCTCGTTCGACCCGGTCGAGCAGGTGATGAGCTACAACCCGAGTCAGGCCGTCGGCTACCAGACATCGACCGCCGCATCTACCGCCACCCAGAACGTGATGGAGATTGGCGGTGATGCATATCCGTCGGGAGCCCTCAGCGCCGGCTGCACCGGAGGCTTCCAACTTGTCACGCTCCGCTCCACCACCCTCACCGCGCCGGCATCGCTCCCCGCAAACCAGACTTTCGATTCCAACTGCGCCAACGCTGGCTTGGCCGAGATCGGTCTCCTCAACCTCGATCTGGCGATTCAGAACGCAGCCACCGCCAGCCCGACCGATGCCGACGGCCCGCTGCTCGTCTTCTTGCAGAGCATCGGTCCGGCGTTTCCCGCCTCGCCATCGGCGCCGATCTTCATCGCCGCCTCAGCGATTGCGGCGCAGATTGAGACACTCGGCGGCACCGGCGACACCTTCATGACGGCGATCAATACTCCGGCCAAGGGCTATGCGCTTGCCGGCGGCACAACCCTGCAGCGCGAGGCGCCGCCGCTGGCGAGGCCGTACACGTTCGCCGCCGAGGCCAGTGACCTCCAACCCGGCTCTTCGACAACGCTCAGCGGCCTGCTCCAACTCAGCCGCTTCTCGCACTTCCAGGTCAAGAGCGGCTCGCCGACGACCAACCGCATCGGCCGGCTCAACGCGATCGCCTACCAGGCCCCGACGCCCTGGCCTTCCGGCAGCTCGCAGAGCCAGAAGAACGCGCTCAAGTACATCAGCGAGCACTACGACCTTGAGTACAGCCCGTCGTCCTCGTGTTACAAGCCGGCGGTACCGGACGTTCGCTTCGAATACTGCGACCTCAACGCTCCGTGGGGCAATCTGCTGGCAAATCTTCCGTCGCACAAGTGGTCGGCCTCGGACTGCGGCTGTCTCGAGTCCGACTGGAAGTCGATGCGCAAAGAGATCCCCAAGGAGATCCGCTCGGTCCAGCGTGTCTACAAGTACGTCGGACTGGTCCAGCAGATCTACGGAACGGGTTCAAGCGACTCCGCGATTCTCGGCGTCAAGAAGATCGCGACCGATGTCAACAACGCGATCAATCCGCCCGCCGGATCCGGTGCCGGCGGCTGGTGGAGCGACCTGGTGGCAAACCTCGCGAACGGCCTCTCGGTGCTCGCCCCAGAGGACAGCGTGCTCGAAAGCGTGAGCGATGCCGTCTCGGCGCTTGCCTACCTCGGAGAGGATGCCCTGACCGTGCCCGACGGTTCGAGCACGCTCGGCCAGATCGTCAGCACTGAGGCGTCGGATCTACCCCAGCAGGCGGCTGACCGCTATCGCGCTGCGAGCCTCAACTTCGGTCACTTCGGCGACATGATCGTCACGGACGCCGGCAAGCTCTCAGCCGTCGCCGCGAGCACCGACATTCAGCTCGATGAGGACGCGCTGACAGATTCCGCCGGTCAGATGATGGTCGGCGTCTATCGCTTCGCCTACAAGCAGATGCTTTCCTCTGCATACAACACGCTCTCTCTGGCGCCGAACACGAACACCCCGGGAGCGACGACGGTGCCGGCTTACGGTTGTGAGCAAAACCCGGGCGACCCGAAGACGCTGATGTTCCCGTTCGACGACGCAGGACCCGGGGCGTGGACTGCACTGCAGCGCAATGGCCCCAACCTCTCTGTCTTTGGCAACGTCGCTCCCTGGTTCTTGGTCTGGGGCAAGAAGGGCGAAACGAGCGTGTTTGGCGTACCCACGCCGCCGCAGAACGTCGTCGGGAATCTCACCCCGGCGATCACCTTCGATGCCAACGGCATCCCCCTGACGCTGGGCGAATACGCACCCTGGATGATGCGCAAGAGCTTCACGCAGGTGCCATTCCCCTGCGGGATGTAGAGCGCTCTAGATCAGCGCCTTGAGCGCGTCCTCGTCGAGGACGGTGATCTCCAGCCGCTCTGCCTTCTCGAGCTTCGAGCCCGCCTCTGCCCCGGCCACCACGTAGTCGGTCTTCTTGCTGACCGAACTGGTCACGCGTCCGCCGGCGCTCTCGATCAGTTCACGCGCCTGATCGCGCGTCATGTTCGGGAGCGTGCCCGTCAGCACGAACGTCTTGTCCCTGAGCGGACCTTCGGAGGAGCCGGGCGCGTCTCCGACCAGCTGCAGGCCGGCGGCGCGCAAGCGCTCAATCAGCTCGATCTCCTCTGGTTCCACCAGCTGCTCGGCGATGTTCTCGGCCAGAATCGGTCCGATGCCGTTGGTTTCTGCGATCTGCTCGGTAGTGGCCTCGCGGATCGCGTCGATCGAGCCGAAGCGCCCGGCGAGATTGCGCGCGTTTACGCCGCCGATCCCCTGAATCCCGATTGCGAAGAGCACGCGCCAGAACGGCTGCTGCTTGCTCGCCTCGATCGAAGCCAGGAGATTGTCAACAGAAGTCTCCTTGTAGCCGGGCTTCTCCAGCAGCTCATCGCGGCGCTCAGCGAGCGAGTAGATGTCGGCGAGGCTGTCGAACCAGCCCCAGTCCAAGAACTGCTGCACCTGCTTTTCGCCCAGCCCGTCGATATCCATCGCGGCGCGGCTGACGAAGTGTTTGAAGTGCTGAAAGCGCTGGCCCGGGCAGCCACGGCGGTTGGGGCAGACGGTCCAATCGCCGACCTTCTCAGTCGGCGTCCCGCAGGCCGGGCACTTGGCCGGTGGGTGCGGCGGCGCGGCGCGGCCCTTGGCCTTCACCGCTTCGGGAGTCGGCGAGACGACGCGCGGGATCACGTCGCCGGCGCGCGTGACGATCACCTCGTCGCCCTCACGGATGTCTTTGGCAAGGAGATCCACTTCGTTGTGCAGCGTCGCGTGCTGGACGGTGACACCGGTGACATTCACCGGCTCAAGGACTGCCAGCGGCACCAACCGGCCGGTACGGCCAACATTCCATTGGATCTCGCGCAGAGTCGTCGTCGCCTCCATCGGCGGGAACTTCCATGCGATGGCGCCGCGCGGTTCGCGCCCGGCCACGCCGGCCCTGCGCATCAGATCGTTGTTGTTGACCTTCACCACGGCGCCGTCGATCTCGTAGTCGAGCGTCTCGCGCTTCTCTTCCCAGCCGTGGCATGCCGCCGCGGTCTGATCGATTCCGCCGACGACCTCGTAGTCGTTGACCGGGAAACCCCACTTGGAGAGCTGCTGAAGCTGCTCGCTGTGCGTTGCGAACTCCACGCCGTCGGTCACGCCGAGCGCATAGGCCCAGAACGAGAGCGGCCGCTGCTTGGTCAGCTCCACATCGAGCTGGCGGATCGACCCGGCCGCGAGATTGCGGGGGTTTGCGTAGGTCGCGATCCCCTCCTCGGCACGCTGCTCGTTGAGTGTGTGAAAGTCGGCGCGGCGGATGTAGACCTCGCCGCGGACCTCGAACAGTGCCGGAGGATTCTTAACCGGGAGTTCGGTAGGGATCTCTTTGATCGTCAGGACGTTCGCGGTTACGTCCTCTCCGATCACGCCGTTTCCACGCGTGACGGCGCGGGCGAGCTTGCCCTGTTCGTAGACCAGCGACATTGCGAGGCCGTCGACCTTGCCCTCCACGACGAACTCGAGCTTGGGTTCGGTGATCCCCTCTTGCGCCAAGCGGTTCTTCAGGCGCTGCTCCCAGGCGCGCAACTCGTCTTCGTTGCGGGCGTTGGCAAGTGAGAGCATCGGCTGCAGGTGCTCGACCTGCTCGAAGCGACCGGCCGGCTCGCCGCCGACCTTTTGGGTAGGAGATTCGCTGGTGACGAGCTCGGGGTGATCGGCCTCGATCGCGCGCAGTTCGCCCAGCATCTCGTCGTACTGCGCGTCGGTGATCTCCGGCGCGTCGTGCTCGTAGTAGAGCTTGTTGTGGTGAGCCAACTGCTCGCGCAGCTTGGCCGCACGCGCGGCGGCCTGCTCGGTGTCAGATCCAGCTGAGTTCATCGGGCTCACAGTCTGACGAGTGGCGATGACGCAGGGATCAGCGCGTCCTGCCGCCCACAGCGCGCGCGGCCGGCCGCTGGGAAGATCGTGGACTTGGGCGAGCTATCGCAACAGCTTCATGTCCCCCGGTTTCTATCCTCGAATCCCCGCGCGGCGTGCATCCGCGTGGTTCCCCCCATGCGAATCCGAATCCCAGCGACAATCCTGCTCAGCATCGCGCTCGCCCCTGTCTTCGCGAGTGGAGCGGGCGCGCGCGGCGAGATCACCCGCTACGCACCGAATCAGAACTTCTACACGCTCACCAAGGCGGGCGCCTGGTCGTTCTTCGGCGATCCGCGCGCGGTGCAAGTAGATGGAAAGCTGTTCATCGGCTGGACGACGATGAAGGGTCAGGTCCAAGTCGGGAAGTTCGATCCGACAACCGGCAAGACGGCGATCAAGACGCTAGGTCCGCGCCTCTCTGACGGCGACGACCACGAGAATCCCTCGCTACTGGTCAAGAAGGACGGCCGGATCATGGCCTTTTACTCGCCACACTCGGGGCGCCTCTACCCGAAGAAGCGAAAGTCGCAGCTCTACTACCGCACGACCAGAAAGCCGGCGGATATCTCTAGCTGGACGGCTTTCAAGACGATCCCGACAAACACATCTGATGGACGTCTCGGCTACACGTACCCCAATCCCGTCTCGCTCGGGGGCGAGAAGATTTTCCTCACCTGGCGCGGTGGCAACTGGCTGCCGGCCGTTGCGACTTTCAACGGCAGCCGTTGGTCGCGTGCGCGCGGCATGATCTACAGCCCTCACCCGCGGCGTCCGTACGTCAAGACCGCCTCGGGCAACGACAACAGCGTGCTGATCGGTTACAACCAGGACAACCCGCGCCAGACCAAGACCAACACGTATTTCATGCGTTATGTCGCTGGCCTTGGCTACTTCAAGGCCAACGGCACGAAGATCGGCGGGCCGGGCGCTCGAATCGCCTCGCAGAAGGGCGACGTGGTCGCCTGGAACGGTCAGAACGGTCGCACCTGGGTGATGGACGTCGCCGAGGACGAGGACAACAACCCTGTCGTGCTCTACGCCGCCGGCAACCGGCATACAGAGATGTTCTACTACCTGGCGCGCTACCAAGCGGGTTCATGGACACGCACGCGAATCGTCGGCAACGGCTTCAACGGCCGCTCGAAGATCCCCGCGAGCTACCACTACTACCCGTCGGCCGGCGCGTCGCTCGATCACACTGATCCGAATGTCGTCTACCTCTCTCGCGCCGTCGGGACGAACCTCGCGATGCGCGTCGAGACCTGGCGTCTGAAGACGCCGGGCAACTTGAGCAGCGGCTGGGATGTCACGCGCAACAGCCCGCTCTCGATGAACTGCTTCCGCCCAGTTGGCATTCGCTACGGCAAGGTCGGCGACGTCGCGATGATGTGCGGCGCCTACTACAGCTGGCTGAACTTCCCCTCCGGCGTCTACCTCGCCCGCCCGAAGACCTAGCCAAACACGACCTTCGTCCCCCAACTGCGCACGTTTGGTGCGCAGTGGAGATTCGACGGTGAAAATGGCTTGTTTATGCGGTAGTTAGCTGCGCACGTTTGGTGTGCAGCACTTTCTGGGGCGGGATCGGCACCGAAGATTCGATCTTCGGATGGCTGCGCACAAAAGGTGCGCAGCTAACGATCCCTTGAGCAAGCCAAATTCCCCAGCGATTTCCAACTGCGCACCAAACGTGCGCAGTGAAGGGCCGCGGTGGGTTTGGTCAGTCGAGGAGCGTTGCTTCGGCCGGTGGGGTGTCGTGGGCCTCGGCCGGCACCAGCGCCGTGAGATCGAAGTTGGTCAGGGCATCAAGCCCAGGGCGACTGGTGAGGTCGAAGTGGACCGGCGTGACAGCGATGCAGTGCTCGGCGATCGCCTCGAAGTCTGTGCCGTCTTCATCCACATATGAGGGATCGTCGCCGTAGATGCGGTAGCGCTTGCGCGTGCCCTCGTCGCTCTGCAGCTCGAGCTTGTCGCGGTAGATGCGTTTGCCGAGCCGGCAGACACGTGCTTCCTCGATCGGCCCGGCGGGGACGTTGACGTTGAGCAGCGTCCCCTCCTCCAGCGGCAACTCGTCGATCTTCTCGACGAGGCCCGCGGCGAACGCCGCGGCGTTGGCGAAGTCCATCTCCTCGCCGAAACTCCAGCCCATCTGGCCGCGCCTTGCCTGCTGGCTGACCGCGATCGCCGGGACCCCGAGGATCACTCCCTCAAAGGCCGCCGCCACCGTCCCGCTGTAGGTGATGTCGTCGCCGAGATTGGCTCCGTGGTTGATCCCGGAGACGATCAGCTCCGGCTGCCACTCAAGCAGCCCGAGCGTCGCAAAGCGCACGCAGTCGACCGGCGTGCCGTCGGTCTGAAAACCCTTCGTGCCGTCGCCGAAATCGACCTCTTCGACGTACAGTGGCGCCCTCGTGGTGATCCCGCGTCCGATCGCGCTGCGGTTGGAATCCGGCGCGATCACGGCCAACTCGATGCCAGGCACGTTGAGCAGCGCATGTCTGAACGCGTGCAGGCCTGAGGCCTGGATTCCATCGTCGTTGGTAAGCAGCACTTTCATCGCTTCACGGGATCCTATGACCCGGCGGCGGCATCGGGTCCAAAGCCGATCGACGCCAGATAGAGGCCCTCTGCCGGCGCTGTGCCGCCCCCTTCAGAGCGCGGCGCGCCGAGCAGCAGCCGCTGGAGGTCATCCAGCCGACGCGCCCCGCGCGCGATGTCGATCTGAAAAGAGGTCACCGCCCGCACCATCCGCCGCGTGAACGCCTCTCCGGTGATCCAGAACTCGAGTACGCCGTCGCGCTCACGCCACTCGGCGCTGAGCATGCGCCGGCGATAGTTCTCGTAAGGCTGCTGCGAGAGCGTGAAGGCCTCGAAGTCGTGTTCTCCGACAAGCGCCGCGGCGGCCACATCGAGCAGTTCGCGATCGAGCCGGTAAGCGCACCACCAGACGCGCCCGCGCAGCAACGCGCTGGGCTGGCGCTGATTCCAGACTCGGTAGCAGTAGGTTCGCGACCGGGCCTCGCTGCGCGCATCAAAGCCCTCCGGCACCTCCTCGCTGGCCAGCACGACGACATCATCCGGGAGCACCGCATTGAGCGAGCGCGCCAAAGCGGGGGCACCAGCGTGCGAAGCGACCTGCGCCCAGGCGTGGACACCGGCGTCGGTGCGCCCGGCGACGGTCAGCGGCGTCTCCTCGCGTCGGATCGTCGCCAGGGCCCGCTCAAGCTCCGACTGCACGGTTCGCTCGCCGGGCTGTTTTGCCCACCCGCGAAAGCCCGAGCCGTCGTACTCAATTGTGAGTTTCGTTGCCAATGCCACGGAGATTCTGACGTATCAACGTGTTACATCTAGTGGGCCGCCTGCAAGGCCCCAAAGCACATCTCCCCGTGACTCAAGCCCCTGTTCACACGCCCAAGGCGCTATTCGCCTGCGCTTTCGCGAGCCTGCTCGTGCTGCTCGCTCCTGCCGCGCCGGCGAGCGCCGGCATCTACGGCACGACGCCGGTCAATATCTCCGTCAACAAGAACGGCAAGCCGGCCGACGGGGCCTCTGGCTTCCCGGCCGTCTCCGGCGACAATCGCACGGTTCGCTACGTCGCTTTCAGCTCGCTGGCGACGAATCTTGTCACCCGCGACAGCAATGGTGTCAGCGACATCTTCGCCTGGCGGCGCCCCCAGGGGTCCTTCCCGCGGACACTCGGGCGCGGGGCGCTGCAACGGGTGAGCGTCGGCCGGGGCGGCGCCGAGGCAAATGGCGCATCCACGCATCCATCTGTCGACGGCTCGATGAACAACCGGCCGCACTGCATCGGTTTCCAGTCCGTGGCGACCAACCTCGTACCGAAGGACGCGTTGCCCGACTCCGACGTCTACGTGCGTGACCTGCGGCGCGGCAGAACCGTGCTGATCTCCAACGGGATGTCGGCCAACGCTGCCGACATCTCACTGGCGGGCAACTGCAAGAAGGCGGTCTTCGCCGCCGGTGGCCGGATCTGGTGGTCTCGCGTCGGTGCCGGCAAGCCGCGCTCGCTGGGCAAGGGCTCGCAGCCCTCCTATTCGCGCGACGGCAAGTCGATCGTCTTCGTCCGCTCCGACGGGCGCGTGGTCTACCGGCATGGTGGCTTCAAGGCCGTGCTCGGGCGCGGAAGTAATCCGCGCGTCTCGGACTACTCAACCGGGCACGGATGGGCGGTGGTCTACAACTCCGGTGGCAACGTCAAGATCGGGCTGATCAATCACGGCCGCAAGTCGGTGCGAACGGCCGTCCGGCGCGCGATCGTCGGCGGCGTCACCTCTCGCGCCGCCCACCGCGGCATCGTGGTTTGGGCACGCAAGAGCGTCCTCTACTACCTCAACCGAAACACCGGCAACTCCGACGACCTGGCGTACGCCAGGCGCCCGATCACCCAGATCGCGGCCAGCGCGCGTGCGAACCTGATCGCCTTCACAGCTTCGGGCGGACAAAGCTTCATCGACGTTTCAGGGAATCGAACTCCCAGCGTCTACGTCAAGTGGCTGCCCAAGTAGCGGCGCCCCTACCGAAAAAGTACGATCAGCGTGTGATCAGCGAGACGCGATACGCACGCGCCGGCGATACGCACATCGCGTACCGCGTGATCGGCGACGGGCCGACTGATGTGCTGGCGAACATCGGGTTCATCTCACACGTTGAGCACCTGTTGACAGAGCCGCGTGTCAGGCAACTGTTTGAGCGCATGGGCGAGTTCTCGCGCGTGCTGCTGTTCGATCGAAGGGGCGTCGGACTCTCAGACCCTGCCGAGAGCGCACCGACGCTTGAGCAGCAGCTCGACGACGCACGCGCGGTGCTCGACGCCGAGCACTCTGAAACAGCCGCCCTCTACGGCTTCGGTGTCGGCGCACCATTCGCGCTGCTGCTGGCCGCCAGCGAGCCAGAACGAATCTCCCAGGTGATGATCTCCTCGGGCTTTGCCCGCATGTCGCAGAGCGACGGTTATCCCCACGGGAACACACGCGAGACCCGCGACGCCCTGATCGACGCCGTCGTGCGAACCTGGGGGAGCGGCACGCAGATCGCGATGGCGCTACCGAGCCTCGCCTCTGACCCGCAGTTTCGTGAGTGGGGAGCAACCTTAGAGCGGCAGGCGGCCTCTCCGGGATCGATCAAGAAGTTCCTCGCCCTGGTGGGCGACATCGACGTCCGACCCGTGCTTGCCTCGGTTCAGCAACCCGCGCTTCTGATGCACCCGCCAGGCGCCCTCTTCTTTGAACGCGGACACACCGACTATCTCGCCGAGCACCTGCCGAATGCCACCTTCGTCGAGCTCCCGGGAGCCGACCTCACGCCGGTCAGCGACGAGGCGATGGATCTGGCGATCACCGCGATTGCCGAGTTCCTGACCGGCAAACCCCCGGA
>CAZRAA010000015.1:0-37423 GCA_964597975.1 uncultured Thermoleophilaceae bacterium
CGAGATCCTGCCGCGCCAGGAAGAGCTCTCGGCCAAACAGAACGCGGCCAACGACGCCATCGCCGAAGCCAAGCGCAGCGGCGGCGACGCCTCCGCGGCGATCGAGCAGATGAAGCTCGTGGCCGCCGAGAACAAGCAGCTCAAAGAAGAACTCACAAACGTTGAGCAGCAGCTCGACGAAGTGCTCGCCAGCGTGCCAAACCCGCCCGATCCGACGGCCGCCGACGAGGACACCGAGATCAGCCGCTGGGGCGAAGGCGCGCCGGAGGGCAAGGATCACGTCGAGCTCGCCGGCTCGATGATCGACCTTGAGGCCGGTGCCCGGGTCGCAGGCTCGCGCTTTGCCTACCTGAAGGGCGATCTCGTCAAGCTCGAGTTGGCGATCGTGCAGTTCATGGTCGACAAGCTCTCTGGCGAGGGATTCACGCCTGTCATCCCGCCCGTGCTCGTGCGCGAGCGCGCGCTCTTTGGCACCGGCTTCCTGCCGGATACCGAGCAGCAGATCTACCGCCTGGAGGAAGACGACCTCTATCTGACCGGCACCAGCGAAGTTGCGCTGGCCAGCCTGCACGACGGCGAGATCCTCGATGCCGCGGACCTGCCGCTGCGCTACGCCGGCATCTCACCGTGCTTTCGCCGCGAGGCCGGCGCAGCCGGCAAGGACACGCGCGGGATTTTCCGAGTGCACCAGTTTGAAAAGGTAGAGATGTTCGTCTTCTGCGATCCCGCTACGGCGGCCGAGGAGCACGAACGGATCCTCGCTATCGAGGAATCGGTGATGCGCGACTTCGAGATTCCCTACCGCGTCGTAAACATCGCGGTGGACGATCTGGGTGCCTCTGCTGCTAAAAAGTTCGATATCGAAGCTTGGCTCCCGAGCCAGCAGCAATACCGCGAACTGACGTCTTGCTCGAACACCACCGACTACCAGGCCAGGCGCCTTGGAATCCGTGTGCGACCTGAGGGTGGAGGCGCGCCGATAACTGCCAACACACTGAACGGCACGGCGACGGCCCTGGGTCGCACGATAATTGCAATACTTGAAAATCACCAGGGCGCAGATGGGGTAGTGACGATCCCTGAATCGCTCACGCGTTTCGGGGCGCCATCCACGATCGGAGAATCATGACCAAAGTATTGATCGCTGACGACCACCACATCGTGCGGGACGCAATCAAGCTGCGCCTGCTCGAGAACGACGACATCGACGTCGTGGGTGAGGCCTCGAACGGGCTCGAAGCGGTTGACCTCGCCAAGGCCGAGAAGCCCGACGTCGTGATCATGGATGTCGAGATGCCGGCGATCGACGGGATCGCCGCGACCAAGCAGATCGTCGAAGGTGCCCCGGGCACGAAGGTGATCATCTTCACCGCGCACCCCCAGCCCGACCTGCTCGCGCTGGCCCTGCGCGCTGGTGCGACCGGCTACGTCTTGAAGTCTTCCTCCGCCCAGGAGCTCCACGAAGCAGTGCACACCGTCGCCGGCGGCGGCACCTTCGTCAACGGCGGATTCGACGCGCCTTCGCCCGGAGTCTCGAACCTCGAGGCCCTGAGTCCGCGTGAGGTCGAGATCCTCCAGCTCCTGGCAGAGGGCAAGCGCGCCAAGGACATCGCCAACGAACTCTCGCTGAGCCCCGCGACCGTGCACACGCATGTGCGCAACGCGATCAGCAAGCTCGAGGTAGACACCCGAACCCAGGCCGTCGCATTGGCCGTGCGCTTCCGCTATCTCGTCGACGCCCCCGAGCTTGAGGACGACGAGAGTGGCGCCGAAGACGGCGCAATTCTGCCGGGCGCCTGAGCTGCTGATGAATCCCTAGCTGGGAGCTAGGACTCTGTGCTAGCTTGGTTCGGGTTAGGCAACCCTAATTCAGCTAGGCAGCAGTGCTCCCCACCTACATCATCGGACTTCGCGAAGGGCTCGAAGCGGCTCTCATCGTCGGCATCATCGCCGCGTTCCTCAAGCGCGAGGGACGCACCGACGCGATGAAGTTCATGTGGGGCGGAGTCGCGGTCGCAGTCGCGATCTGCGTAGCGGTCGGCGTCGGCCTCGAACTACTGGGCGGGCAGCTTCCGCAGCGCCAGCAGGAGATGCTCGAGACGATTGTCGGTGCGATCGCCGTCGCGATGATCACCTTCATGATCGTCTGGATGTGCCGTCACTCGGCGCAGCTCAAGCACCAGCTGCACGGGCAGGCCGCAAATGCGCTCGCCCAAGGCTCTGCGTTCGCGCTGATCGGCATGGCGTTCCTCGCCGTGATCCGCGAGGGATTCGAAACCGCAGTCTTCCTCTTGGCGACGTTCGACGGCGCCACCGACCCACTGCTGGCCGGCCTTGGCGCTCTGCTCGGTCTGCTCACCGCCTTTGCGCTCGGATACGGCATTTACCGCGGCGGCGTGAACCTCAACCTCTCAAAGTTCTTCCGCCTCACGGCGGCCGTGCTCGTGCTCGTCGCGGCCGGACTGCTGGCGACGACGATGCACACGGCGTGGGAAGCCGGCTGGATCACCTTCGGCCAGACCCAGGCGCTCGACCTCACATGGCTTGTCCGGCCGGGCAGCATTTCTTCGGCACTGCTCACCGGGATGCTTGGGCTCCAGCCCAAGCCGACCCAAATCGAATTGATCGCGTACCTGCTCTACGCGGTTCCGATGCTCGCTTACGTCCTGTGGCCCAGGCATTCCCGCACCCAGCGCGCGGGCAGGCGATCGACCCCCAGCGTTCAGCCCTCGACCGCGGCGTAGTTCGCCGCCCCCTGGAGAGACCGAAATGAAGTACGTCCGCAATGCAGCATCGCTGCTCGCTTGCGCAACACTGGCCGCCGTCGCCGCCGGCTGCGGCGAGTCAGCAGACCCAAACGCCGAGACCGTGAAGGTCGGCATCTCCGACGCCGGGTGTAGCCCCAAAGTGCTGAAGATCTCGGCCGGGGCGAAGAACTTCGAAGTCTCCGCGACCGGATCCGGCAAGGTCACCGAGTACGAAATCCTCGACGGCACGCGAATCCTCGGCGAGCGCGAGAACCTCACGCCGGGCATAACCGGAAAGTTCTCGCTGAACCTCCCGGCCGGCGAGTACTCGTCCTACTGCCCCAATGGCACCGAGACCGAGTACGGCAAGGTGATCGTCAGCGGCGCAGGCGGATCCACCCAGGCCGCTGGCGCCTCGAAGAACCTAAGCAAGGCGACGGAAGGCTACGGCGAGTACGTCAACGATCAGACTGCTGAGCTGGTGAAGCGCACGGCTGCCTTCACGGCGGCTATCAAGGCCGGCGACACCGACAAGGCCAAGCAGCTCTTTGCCAGCACCCGCGAACCCTACGAGCGAATCGAACCGGTGGCCGAGAGCTTCGGCGGACTCGACCCGCGCATCGACGCGCGCGAGAACGATGTGGCCGAGGGCGACGCATGGACAGGCTTCCACCGGATCGAGAAGACTCTCTGGGAGAAGAACACGACCGCCGGCCTGACCAAGTACGCCGACCAGTTGACCGCGGACGTCGACGATCTGCAGACCAAGGCCAAGACGCTCACCTACCAGCCGGCTCAGCTCGCCAACGGATCGACCGGCCTGCTCGATGAAATTTCGAAGAGCAAGATCACCGGCGAGGAGGACCGCTACAGCCACACCGACCTCTACGACTTCGCCGCAAACGTCGACGGCTCGCAGAAGGCGTTCCTGCTGCTCGCGCCCGCGGTCGCCGAGAAGGACCCGGACTTGGTGGAGCAGATCAACGCGCGCTACGACGACGTCGACCGCGCCCTGCTCAAGTACCGGAACCCGGACGGCGGCGGTTACGTTCTCTACACAAAGCTCACGCCGTCCGACACCAAATTGCTCTCGCAGAAGATCGACGCGCTCGCCGAACCGCTCTCGAAGGTCGCTTCGCGAGTGGTCGGCAACTAGCCGCAAGGACCGGCAGTTGGCGCTCAATCGCAGACAGTTTCTGACCACTGCCGGGGCAGCCGGCGGCGGGCTAGTGCTCGGCGGCGTCGGCGGGTACATCGCCGCCGGCGGAGACGAGAGCGCGGTGGCCGCCGAGGGAACCGGGCAGGTCCCGTTCTACGGAGCGCACCAGGCGGGGATCGTCACGCCGCAGCAGGACAGACTGCACTTCGCATCGTTTGACGTGACGACGACGAGCGCGCGCGAGCTGCGCGCGATGCTCGAGGCTTGGACAGTCGCGGCCGCGCGCATGACGACCGGAAAGCCCGCCGGCCCGCAGAACGACAGCCCGGACGCGCCGCCCGACGACACTGGCGAGGCGATCGGACTTGCGCCGTCGCGGCTGACGATCACGATCGGGTTCGGGCCGAGCCTCTTCGGCGCCGGCGGCCGTGACCGGCTCGGGCTCGGCGCGAAGCTGCCCGCCGCGCTCAAGCCCCTACCCGCGCTGCCAAGCGACGAACTCAATCCGGCGATTTCGAATGGCGACATCTGCGTTCAGGCTTGCTCGGATGACCCGCAGACTGCGTTTCATGCCGTGCGAAACCTCGCGCGGATCGGTCGCGGAACGGTGGCAATGCGCTGGAGCCAGCTCGGCTTTGGTCGCACGAGTTCGACGAGCAGCGCGCAAGCGACACCGCGCAACCTGATGGGCTTTAAGGACGGCACCAACAACATCACGGCCGAAGAGGGCGAGAAGGTTCTCAACGAGCAAGTCTGGGCGCAGGAGTCTGACGGCGCAGCGTGGATGGCCGGCGGCTCGTACATGGTCACGCGGCGCATTCGCATGCTGATCGAAGTCTGGGATCGAAACTCACTGGCCGATCAAGAGGGCACGTTCGGCCGCAAAAAGGCGTCGGGCGCGCCGGTGACCGGAATGCGCGAGCACGATCAGCCCGAATACGACGCCAAGGACGCCGACGGCAATCCGCTGATCGCCGAGACCGCGCATATTCGATTGGCTGCGCCCGAGAACAACGGCGGGATTCGCATGTTGCGCCGTGGCTACAGCTTCACCGATGGCTTCGACCCAGATCTGGGCCAACTCGACGCCGGACTCTTCTTCATCGCCTACCAGCGCAACGCCCACAAGCAATTCGTGCCGATCCAGACCCGGCTTGGCAAGATCGACGAACTCAACGAGTACATCGTGCACCGATCGAGCGCGCTGTTTGCGGTGCCGCCGGGTGTGCCCAATCAGCCCGGGCGCTTCGTCGGCGAGGGAATCTTCAGCTGACGGTGAAGACGCGGTAACTCGAGGTGAAGCGGAAGGCTTCCGGGTCCTCGTTGCCTTCGCGGAAAATCGCTTCGAGTTCCTTGGCGAGCTTTTCCTTGCTCCCGTCGGCACGTTCGTCCAGCGCGGATGCGGCGGCGACCCAGAGCGGATGGTTCACGAGCTCGTTGGCGACGTAGCTGTCGGGCGAGGCATCGGTGAAAGCGATCTGATGTTCGGTTGTCTGGTCGATCGACAGGTCGTGCGCGGCAAATAGCGGCGCGACCACGTCACTGTCGTGCCAGCCGAAGGGATCCAGCCCCGTGACCCCGAGCGCTGAGCGTGTGGCGTTGGCCGCGGCCTCGATAACGCTGCCGGGCAGCCACGCGGAGTAGACCAGCCGGCCGCCGGGCTTGAGCACGCGCTTGACTTCTGCGACCGCAGCAGGAGGTTCGGGAGCGAAGATCAGCGCGAAGACGGAGATGATCGCGTCGGCGCTCGCATCTTCGAGCGGCATGCTCGCCGCCTCGCCGCCGCGGAACTCGATGCCAAGCCCGGCCTCGTCGGCGCGCGTGGTCGCCACGTCGAGGAGGCGAGGAGCCGGATCGATTCCGGTGACGATCGCCCCGGCGCGGGCGGCCAGCAGCGCCGCGTTGCCGGTACCGGTTCCAAGGTCCACGACGTGCTCGCCGGAGGCGATTGCGGCCTGCTCGACCACGACTTCTGCCGTCGGCGCGATCTGCTGCGCAGTGCGTTCGTACTTGCCGAGTCCCCAAACCATGGGCGGCAGCCTAGACAAGGCTGGGTCAAATCCAGCGAACTAGAGTTTTCACCGGAGGGTTGGCAGAGCGGTTGAATGCGCTGGTCTTGAAAACCAGTAAGGGCGCAAGTCCTTCGAGGGTTCGAATCCCTCACCCTCCGCTTCGCGTCGGCTACGTGGCGAAGATCTCGTGCACGCGATCGACTGCCTCCGGGCCGTAGCCGACAGATCCGATCGGCACCGCGTCGTCGATCGCCTCGATGATCCGGCCTGTCCATAGTGGTCCAAAGCCGCCGCAGAGTTCGATCAGTTGGACGCCGTCGGCCACGAGGCGCTTGGCGGCTTCGATCCCCTGATCAGGTGTCGCGACACCGATCGTGCGCATCCTGAAGCTCTCGGTCTGCATTACGGAGGTGTCCTTCTGCGGATCGAATCCGTTACCGGTCACGATGAATCCGAACTCTGTCAACGCCACGATTCAACTCCTATTCCCGACCGCCCTCGGCCACTCGACACCCATTCGGTTCCCGTCGATTTCAAGCTTCGCCGGGCCGATCCTCCAACGAGCGCGCAGGGGCGACGACGCCCCGGGCTCCGCACGGCGAAAAGATTTGCTGCCAGCACTGCAGAACTCTCCCCCAGGTGACGATCAGACAGAGATGTTCACCAGCGATTGCGCGCCCGGCCTATATTGCAGGCCCAGCGTGATTTCGCTCGAATCCCCCATGTGAACAGGAGGCTTCACGATGGCAATCCAGCAACAGATTCAGGAGATGATCGCCGAGAACTCGGGTCTCGAGGCGGCCGACGTGGCCGACGCGGACGCCGACCTCTTCGCCGCCGGACTCTCCTCGCTCGACTGCGTCCGCGTGCTGCTCGCGATCGAGGATGAACTGGATCTTGAGCTGCCGAGCGAGAAGATCGACCGCGAGATGTTCTCGACGGTCAACAAGCTGACAGCGGCAGTCACCGAGGCGCTTGGGGCGACGGCATGAGCGCCGGCACGCCGCACGGCGAACTGATCGACCGGCTCGCGACACTCTGTGACGAGAAGGTCGCGCCGGCCGCCCGCGACGTCGACAAGAACTCGCGGTTTCCGGCCGAAGCGATCGAGGTGATGCGCGAACTGCGACTGCTCTCGGCGTCGCTTCCGGAAGAACTTGGCGGGCTCGGGCTGAAGCCCCCTGCGCTGACGGAGATCGCATCGACGATCGGCCGTCGCTGCGCGTCGAGCGCGATGGTCTTCGCGATGCATGAGGCCCAACTCGAGAGTCTGCGATTCGGCGCGGCGGACAATCCGCACTTTCTGGCGATCATGCGCGATATCGCCGACAAGCAGTTGCTGATCGCCTCGGTCACGTCGGAGGCCGGGATCGGCGGCAATATCCGCGCGAGTCAGGCCGCCGCCGAGGCCGGCGGCGAACGCGTGGTGTTCGAGAAGCAGTCGCCAACCCTCTCCTACGGCGAGTATTGCGACGCCTTTCTGATCACCGCGCGCCGCGCGTCCGACGCTCAGGAGTCCGACCAGGTTCTGGTCTGGGCAGCCAAGGACGAGGTCAAACTCGAGAAGCTCGGCGAATGGGACATGATGGGCATGCGCGGCACTTGCAGTCCGCCGTTCAAGCTCGAGGTCGATGTCCCCGCTGAAAACGTCGTCGACGCGCCGTTCGGGACGATCGCCGCGCACCGAATGGTGCCGTGGTCGCACCTGCTTTGGGCCTCATGCTGGGAAGGCGTCGCGTCCAGCACGTTCGACCTCGCTACCAAGGCAAGCCGCAAGAAGGCCAGGAAGAACCTCGCCGACGGCAAGGAGTTCGGCGAGCCGCGACTGGCTGACACTTACTCCGAACTGCAGGCGCTGCGCGCGATCATCTACGAGTTCGGCCGCGTCTACGCAGAACAGGCCGAAGCTGCGCCGGATTGGACCAAGGCCGAAGAGGTCAAGGTGTTGACGGCCGATGCGATGTCGCTCAAGCTCAACGCCTCGATGATGTCTTCACGCGTCGCCGAGCAGGCGCTGGAGATCATCGGCATGCCGGGCTTCGCCGAGAGCAGCCCGCTGTCAGTCACGCGGCAGATCCGCGACCTGATGGCCGGCCGTCTGATGGTCTCGAACGAGCGCCTGCGCCAGACGAGCGGCCAGCTACTGCTGGTCGGAGGTGATCTGTGAGTTCGGACGTCCAGCTCCACGCGATTGACGAACAGTCGCTGATCGATCATGGCTGGCTGACCAAGTGGAACGCGCCCGGCGTCGCTGGCTTTACGGGCCAGTGGGAATCGGTGATCGACGGCATCCAGGCGATGATCACCGCCACCGAGTCTGTCGCGCCGATCGACACGCTGAACTTCCCACCGGTGATCGCGCGCAGCGTGATCGACACGACCGAATACGCCGATTCCTTCCCGCATCTATTGGGAACGATCAAGACGCTGGACGAGTCGGAGGCGGCGCAGTATCTGCACGAGGTGGGCAAGGGCACCCCCGAGGACGAGCTGCGCGAGGTCTCGGACGTCGTGCTTGTACCGGCGACTTGCTACAGCCTCTATCCGCTGGTCGCCGAGCACGGGTCGGTGCCGGCTGGGACGACGTACAGCGTGATGGGCAACTGTTTTCGCGCTGAGGCCTCGACCGAGCTTGGGCGCTTCAGGTCATTTCGCATGCGCGAGTTCGTTTACTTCGGCGACCTTGACGCCACGACTGCTTGGCGCGATCGACGGGCGGATGTTGCGGTCGAGATGTTTGCCCGGCTGGGAATGACGGCCGAGAAGGAACTCGCCACCGATCCCTTCTTCCGCCCGCTGCAGCGCGTGATGGCGCCCTCGCAGATGGAGCAGCAACTGAAATACGAATTGGTCGTCCCGATCACCGAAGACCGCCGAATCGCGATCGCCTCGGCCAACCTGCACAAGGATCACCTCTGCCACCGCTTCGAAATCCACGGCGAGGACGGCGAGGTCGCCACCAGCACATGCGCGGCTTTCGGACTTGAGCGCGTGGTGCTGGCGCTGATCGCCCACCACGGGCTCGCGCTTGACGGCTGGCCAGATGCCGTCACGGCTGAGCTTGGTCTCTGAGTCTTTTTCTCGCCCGCGCGCGAAAAAGTTAGGGAGACCTAATACAATGCCGACCACGTGGCTAGGAATTAGCTCGCGGGCTACATATCGCGTGTCTCAGGCAAGGACACGATCGCTGGGCCGTGCGCCCGGCGCCGTGCTGATACCGCATTCGGCCCGCAAGCGATTCCTCCGGCCGCGTCCATCTGCAACCGCCCCGACCGAGACGAACTGACGGGGGTCGATCTCTCGGTCGGGGCCGGTTTGCGTCCTTTGTTCAGGCGGTGGCGACCAGCGGATACTCGATACCCGTGGCGCTGTGGCAGCGGTACCCGTTGGGGTTCTTCGCCAGGTACTGCTGGTGGTACTCCTCGGCGTAGTAGAAGTCGCGCTCGAGATCGATGTCCTTGATCTCGGTGGTGATCTCGTCGTAGTCCTGCGCGCTCAGCACCTCTTGGTAGCGGGCCAAAGAGGCCTCGGCGATGCTGTGCTGTTCGGGGGTCAACGGGTAGATCCCGCTGCGGTATTGCGTGCCGATGTCGTTGCCCTGGCGCATGCCCTGGGTGGGATCGTGGTGTTCCCAGAAGAGCTTGAGCAGCGCTTCGTAGCTGACCTTGCCGGGGTCAAACACCACGAGCGTCGCCTCGGTGTGGCCGGTCATGCCCGAGCAGACCTCCTCGTAGCTCGGATTTGGTGTAAAGCCCCCGACGTAACCAACGGCCGTGCTGAAGACGCCGTCCTGTTGCCAGAAGTCCTCCTCTGTGCCCCAGAAGCAGCCGTTGCCGAAGACAGCGACCTCAAAGCCGGGGGGCCAGGGACCCTTGATCGGATTGCCGTTCACAAAGTGGCGATCGCCGGGATCGATCGGCTGGTCGCGGCCGGGCAGTGCGGCCTCGGCCGGGGGCATCTCGGGGGGCTTGCGTGTGAAGAAACTCATCATCGCAAGGTATCGCCGCGATGCGCAGAAGCGGCCGCCTAAGAGCGCCGCAGATTGCTACCAAGCTGTCAGACCACGGATGAGAGATCGGTCGGAATTTGCGCGGATCAAGGGCTTAGACTGCGCGCGATGGTCACCGCCCTCGACCCGGCCGCGCGGCTGGCGCGTTACGAGCAGCTGTTTGCTGATCGCGGCTCGCCGTTTGCCTTTGTTGACATGGACGCGCTGTGGGCCAATTCGGATCAGATGCTCGAGCGCGCGCAGGGCGTTCCGATCCGCATCGCCAGCAAATCGCTGCGCTGCGCACCAATAGTGCGCCGCATTCTTGAGCGCGACGGCCGCTACCACGGCCAGCTGACCTTCACGCTCCGAGAGACGTTGTGGCTCGCCGAGCAGGGCTTCTCCGATCTCCTGCTCGCCTACCCCAGCGTCGACGCCGAGGCCCTCGCAGCGCTATCCGCCTACACGGCCGAGCACCCGGATTCGGCGCCGGCGATCGTCGTCGACAGTGCCGAGCACCTCGATCTGATCGAGCAGAATCACGGCGGAGGTACGCCCATACGGGTGGCGATCGACGCCGACTGCGCGTACTGGATCGGCGGCGGACGAGTCAAGCTCGGCCCCAAGCGCTCGCCGGTTCACACCCCAGAGCAGGCGGCAAAGCTGGCGCGCGAGATCGATCGCCGGAAAGCTGCGCGCCTGGTCGGGATGATGTTCTACGAAGGCCAGATCGCCGGCCTGGGCGACGACGCGCCCGGCGCGGCCAACAAACTCAAGAACCGCGCGATCCGGGAATTCCAGAGGCGCTCGATCGCAGAGCTCGCCGAGCGGCGGGCGCAGATCGTCGACGCGGTGCGAAAGGTCACGCCGCTCGAGTTCGTCAATGGCGGCGGGACCGGCAGCCTGCACACCACGAGCAGGGAAGAAGCGGTGACCGACATCGCCGCCGGCTCGGGCTTCTACGCGCCGACGCTGTTTGACACCTACACCGCCTTCAGACTCGAGCCGGCCGCGATCTTCGCGCTGCCGATCGTGCGCAAGCCCGCGCCGAGCGTCGCCACCGCGCTCGGCGGCGGGTACCTCGCCAGCGGCGTCGGTGCAAAGGACCGCATGCCTAGTCCATATCTGCCGCAAGGCCTGAAGTTCGACGCCAACGAAGGCGCCGGCGAGGTGCAGACCCCGCTGCTCGGCAAGGCCGCGGCCAAGCTCACGATCGGCGACCGCGTCTACATGCGCCACACCAAAGCCGGCGAACTCTGCGAGCGATTCAACTCGCTAATGCTGATCGAAGGCAGCGAGATCGTCGACGAAGTCCCCACCTACCGAGGAGAAGGCCACGCCTTCCTCTAAGTACTACAAAGATGCACCTTTGACGTACGTCAAAGGTGCATCTTTGTCGTAGTGCCGAGGATGCGTTCTGTGTAGGTGTTGGTGAAGACGCCGTCGGGGTCTAGGTGGGTGCGGACTGCTTGGAAGGCGTCCCATTCGGGATACCGCGGGGCAAGCTTCTCGGCCGTCTGCCAGTTCATCTTGCCCCAGTGCGGGCGTCCATCGAAGCCGTCCATGATCGCCTCAACGCCCTCGAAGTACTCACGGTACGGCATGCCCTTGGCGGTGTGCACCGAGATGTAACAAGTCTCCCTCGCGGCGGAAGTCGACAAGAAACTGTCCGGGTCAGCCCGACCGACGCGCACTTCAATCGGGAAGTTGATCGGCATCTTCTCGCGCTCGATCATCTCCATCACGGAGGTGACAGCATCGGACAAGTGCTCACGCGGGATCGCGTACTCCATCTCGTTGAAGCGCACCATCCGCACGGTCGAGAACGCATCAAACGACTTGTCGAGCCGGCGCTCAGGTGAGAAGAACTTCGTGATCAGCCGCGCGATCGGCGGGATCGCCCGCGGGTAGATCTTGCCGGCCTTGACCGCTGCGCCGAAGGCAAGATTCTCCACGACGACGTCGCTCAGAAACTGCTTGGGCTTGGAGAGCGGCCGCGCCGGTGCGTCGCTGCGATCAATCCGCTTCTGCAGCGCGAAGTCTGCATACGGCAGCACGTAGAACTCAAAATGATCGAACTCGCGAGCGAGCGCATCGGCCTGCTCAAGCGTCTCGCCGAGCGGCGCCGGCGTGTCGAGTCGATCGAGTCTGAATGCGGGAACGCACTGCAGCGTCACCTCGGTCAGCACCCCAAGTGTGCCCAGCGACACCCGCAGCGCCTTCAGCGTCTGCATGTCCGACTCGTCGACTTCGACGACTTCGCCTGCGGCAGTGACCAGCTGACCGGCGACGATCTGCGCAGAGATGTTTCCCCACGCGAGCCCGGTGCCGTGGGTCGCGGTAGCCGCAGCACCGGCGATCGACTGCACATCGATATCGCCAAGGTTCGGCACGGCGAGCCCGTGCGCGTCGAGCAGCCGCGAGAGGTCATGAATCGAAGTGCCGGCGCGAACGCGAACGCGACCGGAATCGCCGTCAACGTCAACCAACCCGTTCATCTCGCGAAGCGAGATCAGCGTGTCATCGGTCTCGACGATCTCGCTGAAGCTGTGCAGATTGCCGCGCACGCGGATCCGCTGACCGCGCGAACGCGCGCCGCCCACGGCACCGACCACTTCCTCAAGATCGGCAGGTTCGGCGACCTGCCGCGGGGTGAACCGATGCAGACCGGACCAGTTGCGAACCTCCCCAGGCATCGCGGCAGAGTCTATGTACACCGCGTGCAGTACCGTGCGCCGCGGTGGCCGAAGAGACCAGAACAGAGATCCGCGGCGACGCACAGGTCGCGCTGCTCGCCGCTTACTCGATCCTCGCCTTCGCTGCGGTCGGGCGCTCGACCTACGAGCTGATCTTCAAGTTCGACGAGGCACCGGTGCCCTACACCTTCTCATGCCTCGCTGCAGTCATCTACCTGGTCGCCTGCTGGGCGATCTGGCGCGGCGACGCACTCGGGGTACGTGTTGGCAAGATCGCCTGCGGGATCGAACTGATCGGCGTCCTGACGATCGGGACACTCACGACCCTCGGCGACTCGGCCTTTGATGTGGGCACCGTCTGGAGCTACTACGGGCGCGACTACGGCTGGCTTCCGCTGGTGATACCGGGACTCGCCCTCTGGTGGCTGTTTCGCCAGGATCCCACCACCGAGCCGCAATCGCGCCGATAAACTCCAGAACTTCTCCGGGAGAGGTGGCGGAGAGGCTGAACGCACTCGCCTGCTAAGCGAGTATGGGGTTTATAGCTCCATCGAGGGTTCGAATCCCTCCCTCTCCGTATCGACCCGATGAGCGGCGCACCCCCCACACTCAAGCTCTGGCGCAAGTTTTCGGCCCGGCCGCTGGGCAAGAAACTCTTCACGTTGGGCGTCGGCTTCAAGGCGCCGTACTTCCTCTCGATCGGGGCCAAAGTCCAATCGATTGAGCCGGGTCGCAGCGTCGTCACCGCTCGAAACAGCTGGCGTGTGCACAACCACATCGGCACCTTCCATGCGATCGCCATGTGCAACATCGCCGAGATGGCGATGGGCATGGTCGCCGAGGCAACGGTCCCACCATCGCACAGCTGGATCCCGAAGGGGATCGAGGCCCGCTACCTCGCACGCGGCGAGACGAATTTGACCGCGGAAGCAGTGCTGGACCCGATTCCCGAATTCGGCGACGAGAAGTTCGACGCCGACGTGCAGATCACGATCCGAGACGCCGCCGGCAAGGTGATCACCGAGGCGACGATCCCGATCCGCATCGCGCCGAAGTAACACCATTTACAACTAAATAGTTGTATAGTTGATTCATGGCAGACTCAGCATGCAGCATCGACCCCGCTCGATCCGGCAGGACGCTAAGGCGTTCACACGCACCAGACGGACACTCCCCCCACCTCGTACCGCACCTGGCCGACGACGGCGAGTTGGTGATCGACCCTTGGTGGGGAGTCATCCAGCCGGCGGTGTTGCACCCGCAGATTCCGACGATCGGTGAACTCGAAGTGATCGAGCACATCGAGCAGCGGGGGGTCGCGATCGACACACGGCGTCCGGAGTACGTCGCAGAGAGCGGCACGATCCCAGGCGCGCGGGCGATCCACTGGGAAGAGATCACCGACCACCTGGACCTCTTCGCCGGCGGAGTGGTCGTGCTCTTCTGCAACGGCCCGCAGTGCGCGGCAACCCCTCGCGCAGTCGAATCACTACTCGAGGCCGGCGTGGCGCCCGAGCGGATCGCGTACTACCGCGGCGGATTGCAGGACTGGATGTCGATGGGACTGCCGGTGGCCCCGGTCGATTAGCTTCACGCCGCGATGTCGCTTCGCGGTTTCAGATACCTGGCGATCGCCGAGGCGATCAGCTACCTGCTGCTGCTCGGCGTCGCGATTCCGCTGAAGGCGGCTGACGTCACAGCGGTCGCCGTCCAGTTGATGGGAGCGGTGCACGGATTCCTCTTCATCGCCTACCTCTCGTTCGCGATCGCCCTGGTGCGCCCGGCGAAGTGGACTGCCTGGCAGACTTTCTGGATTCTCGCGGCATCGGCCGTTCCGCTGGGCGGTTTTGTCGTCGATTGGTGGCTGCTTCGACACCACGGCGACGCTGCTCGTTGAACCCGCAGTTCTAATCCCTGTAATTCCGATCAGGTTTTGGTAGTCTTTTTGTTATTCTGGACTAAGTTGATCTAGTCCACCATTTCAAACCTCAATTCCACGGAGTTATTCGGATGCACAAGCTCAAGTTCAGCAGCGCGCTATTGGCCCTCGCACTTGCCGTGGTGATCGCGGGCTGCGGATCCGGCGGCGGCTCTGGTGCCGACAAGCTTGCGCTGGTCGCGTACTCCACCCCGCAGGAGGCCTACTCCAAGCTGATCCCAGCCTTTCAGGCAACGACCGAAGGCAAGGGCGTGACTTTCTCGCAGTCGTACGGCGCATCTGGCGACCAGTCCCGCGCCGTCGCAAACGGCTTGCCGGCCGATGTCGTCGAGTTCTCGTTCGAGCCAGACATGACACGGCTCGTCGAGGCAGGCAAGGTCGCCAAGGACTGGGACGACAACGACACCAATGGCATCGTCACCGACAGTGTCGTGGTCTTCGCGGTCCGCAAGGGCAATCCAAAGGACATCAAGGACTGGTCAGATCTGACCAAGTCCGGCGTCGATGTCGTCACCGCCAACCCGGTCGTCTCGGGCGGCGCGCGCTGGAACCTCGTCGCGGCCTACGGGCAGGCGCTCAAGTCGGGACTCTCGGAAGAACAGGCACTCGACTACATCAAGTCTTTGCTTGCCAACGTCTCTGTGCAGGACAAATCGGCGCGCGAGGCTCTGCAGACCTTCTCGCAGGGCAAGGGCGACGTCCTGATCACCTACGAGAACGAGGCCAAGACCGCGCAGGACAAGGGCCAGGACATCGACTACGTGATCCCGCCGACCACGCTGCTGATCCAGAACCCGATCGCAGTCACCGAGGCGACCAAGAACCAGAAGGCTGCCGACGACTTCGTCGCATTCCTCAAGAGCGAGGCGGGCCAGAAGATCTGGGCCGAGAACGGCTACCGCCCGGTCGACCAGGACCTCTGGAAGCAGTACGGCTTCGAGACACCGGAGACCCTGCTGACCGTGGACGAACTCGGCGGTTGGGAGAAGCTCAACAAGCAGCTCTTCGATGAGGAAGAAGGCGCCGTCACCAAGATCAACGAGGAGCTCGGCGTAAGCAATGCCAAGTAGCGCCTCGGCAGCGCTTGGGACACCGCAACGCCGCCGCGCGGGCCGCAAGGGCCGCGTCGGCGGCGTTGCCGGTTTCTCGCTTGGAGCGATCTACCTCTCAGCGGTGGTGCTGTTGCCCCTGCTCGCAGTGGCGATCAAAGCCTTCGACGGCGGCGTCGGCGAGTTCTGGGATGCGATCACTCGGCCCCAGGCCAGGGCCGCGCTCGAACTGACGATTGTGCTCAGCGCAGTCGTCACGGTGATCAACGCGGTGATGGGGACACTGATCGCGTGGGTGCTCGTGCGCGACGAATTCCGCGGTAAACGGCTCGTCAACACGCTGATCGACCTCCCCTTCGCGCTACCGACGATCGTCGCCGGAATCGTGCTGCTGGCGCTGTATGGACCCAACAGCCCGCTCGGGGTGAACATCGCCTACACGCGAATCGGGGTCGGGCTCGCCCTGCTGTTCGTGACGCTTCCATTTGTTGTGCGGTCGGTTCAGCCGGTGCTGATCAGTTTCGACCGCGAGATGGAAGACGCCGCGCGCTCGCTCGGCGCCTCGCCGCTCACAACCTTTCGCCGCGTAATTCTGCCCAACCTGCGCGGCGGGATACTTGCCGGATGCGCACTGGCCTTCGGACGCGCGCTCGGCGAATTCGGATCGCTCGTGCTGATCGCCGGCAACATCCCCTTCAAGACCGAAGTCGCATCCGTCTATCTCTACGGACAGATCGAGAACGACAACCTGCAGGGAGCTTCGGCCGTGTCGGTCGTGCTGCTCGCAGCCTCACTGATCCTGATTCTCGCGATCGGGCTGCTCGCTCGACGAGGAGAACACGGTGTCTGAGCGCGCCTCCCGCTTCTCGCTGCGCAGCCTGGCGCTGGTCTACCTGGCGGCGATCCTGTTCGTTCCGGTCGGCCTGGTCTTCTACCGCGCCTTTGAGCCGGGGCTCTCCGCGTTCGTCGACGCCGTCACAACGCCCGAGGCGCAGCACGCGTTCTGGCTGACATTCGTCTGCACGATCATCGCCGTCCCTCTGAACACGATCTTCGGGGTCGCCGCAGCGATCTACGTGGTGCGAGGCAAGGGACCTGGACGGCGCCTGCTCGACGCGGTGATCGACCTGCCGTTCGCAGTATCACCGGTGGTGGTAGGACTCGCGCTCGTTCTTGTCTGGGGCCAGAACGGTTGGTTCGGCGAGTCGCTCACTGAAGCCGGGTTCCAGGTGATCTTTGCGTTGCCCGGAATGATTCTCGCGACGATGTTTGTGAGCCTGCCGTTTGTGGCCCGAGAGGTGATCCCGGTCCTGCGCGAGATTGGCGATGAGCAGGAGCAGGCGGCCCACACATTGGGCGCAAACAACTGGCAGACGCTTTGGCGGATCACGATCCCATCGATCAAGTGGGGGCTCGGCTACGGCGTCGTGCTCACCACCGCCCGCGCGATCGGCGAATTCGGCGCCGTGGCCGTCGTCTCCGGAAAGATCGTCGGGCAGACCGACACGGCGACGCTCTACGTGGCCAACCAGTTCGAGAACTTCAATTTGGGCGTCGCGTACGCCGTTTCCGTCGTGCTCGCGATCGCAGCACTCGTGGTAATCGTTGGAATGACCGTGTTGCAGCACCGCCAGGAGCGGTCTGCCGAGGAGGAATCCTGATGGCAATCGGCATCGAGAATGTGTCAAAACGCTTCGGCGACTTCTTGGCACTCGACGACGTCTCGCTTGAGGTACCGGACGGCTCCCTGACGGCATTGCTCGGTCCCTCCGGTGGCGGCAAGTCGACTCTTCTGCGCGTGATCGCCGGCCTTGAGATTCCGGATTCTGGCGTTGTGCGCATCGCCGGCGAGGACGTGACGATCGAAGCCCCCCAGCAACGCGACGTCGGGTTCGTCTTTCAGCACTACGCCGCGTTCAAACACCTGACCGTGCGCGAGAACGTGGCCTTCGGTCTGAAGATCCGCAAGCGCGAAAAGCAAGAAATCCGCGACACCGTCGACGAGCTGCTCGCGCTCGTGCAGCTCGAGGGACTTGCCAGCCGCTATCCCGACCAACTCTCGGGCGGGCAGCGGCAGCGCATGGCACTGGCCCGCGCGCTGGCCGTGCAGCCGCGCGTTCTGCTGCTCGATGAGCCGTTCGGGGCGCTCGATGTGAAGGTGCGCGCAGACCTTCGTGCTTGGCTGCTTCGCCTGCACGAGGAATGGCCGGTGACCACGATCATCGTCACCCATGACCGCGAGGAGGCGATGGAGCTCGCGTCGCAGATCGTCGTGATCAACGACGGCAAGGTCGAGCAAACAGGCACGCCGGATGAGCTCTACGACAAGCCCGCGACGCGGTTTGTCGCCGGCTTCGTCGGCCCGGTCGCGCAATTTGACGGCCACCTCGTTCGCCCGCACGATCTCACGCTGATCGATTCGGCAGATCCGGGCACCAAGGAGGCACTGGTTCAACGTGTCTCGCGCGTCGGATTCGAAGTCAGAGTCGAGTTGGTGCTCGGCGACGGCGACCCCGTCGCCGTCCTGCTCACGCAGCGCGAGGCAGAGGCACTCGAACTCGAATCGGGCCAGATCGTGCACGTCCGAGCCGAACGCACATTTGATCTCCCGGGCGATGAGCCAATCGAACTCGTAAACTGAACCGCTCCGACTCAATTAGTCGGAAAGGTCCAGAATCAATGAGAATCTCAGCCAAAGTCGATTACGCGCTGCGCGCCGCCGTGGAACTCGCCGCGCACGAGGACGATGACAAGCTCGTCACCTCGGAGGAGATCGCCGAACGCCAGGACATTCCGCACGCGTTTCTGAGCAACATTCTTCAGTCGCTGCGTCAGGCCGGCATCGTTGTGAGCAAGCGCGGGCCAGTCGGTGGTCACCGACTGTCCAAGCCGGCCGAGGAGATTGTGATCGCCGACGTGATCCGCGCGATCGACGGTCCGCTGGCCGGTGTTTCGGGCCTCCACCCGGAGGAGCTCGAATTCGGCGGGAGCGCGAAGGCGCTGCAAGACGTCTGGATCGCGGTGCGCGCAAACCTGCGCGAGATCCTCGAGCACGTCACGCTGGCTGACGTCGCCGAGGACGACCTGCCCTCGATCGTTGCCAAACGCGCGGCCGACGAGGACGCCTGGGTCAGTCGCTGAGATCCGGCTCCCCGACGTCGTTCTGATGAGGTAAGTTGCGGCGATGATCAAGCGCGTCGCTCTCACGGTCTTTGCAGCGGTCGCACTCGCGGCGGGCCTCCCTGCCACCAGCGGGGCGGCCACCAACACCTGCCCGGCCTTCCATGTTCTGCACAACGACTCGATCGGCAGTGTGAAGATCCCGGCCGGCATGTACGGAGTGACGGCTACCGGGGTGACCTGTAAGAACAGCTCGATCCTTGTGGCGCGGTTCTTGAACGACTACGACGGAAATCTCCCCGACGATTGGACGGTCTCGGCCTCCGGCAAGACCGTCACCTTTGAGAAGGCCGCAACCAACGAATCGATCGTGATGAAGCGCGGCTACTCGCCCTCGGGCGGCGGCAGTTCCAGTAGGCGCAATGGTCCATGCCCGGGCGACTTCACGGTGCTACACAACGACCGCATCGGGGCGCTCAAGCTGAAGGCCGGTCAATACAAGATCACGACCAAAGGCCTCTACTGCTGGTTTGACGCGAGCAAGCTCGCCTATTTCCTCGACCACAACGAGAGCGGCAAGCTGCCCAGCCCCTGGACGGTTGACGCGGCGATGATGAAGATTCAGCGCTCGCCCGCCCACTACTTCACGCTGCGCTATCTCGGCAAGAGCGGCGGAGGTGGCCACAGCGTCGCCGGCAAAACGCGCTGTGCTTCAAAGCTCAAGTTGACGACAGCCGCAAAGCTCGCGGGGATCGATTTCCCTGTCGGCAGCTACTGGATCAACGTCGCCCCCGGCACCACATGCGCCGGAGCAGCCTCAAAGTTCCAGTCGTGGGTCACGGCAGGCGCGATCAGCAACAGCTGGAAGATCAACAGTCAGACGGCGACGTTCACGCTCAACGCCAAGAGCTTCCAGATCGAGCCGGTCAGCTGACGGCAAGAACCCGGACGGCGTTCCCGGACGGGTCCTCTGCCTGGAAGCCGCCGACGATGTCGCTCGTTTCGTAGCCGGCCGCGGCAAGGCGCTCGCGGGTGGTCGCAACGTCTGAGTCGCCGGGCAGCTCGACCGTCCAGTGCACCAGCCCGATCGCGCCCTCGGGCGCCGGCGGCGCACCGCGCCCCTGCCAGGTGTTGAAGGCCAGATGGTGGTGATACCCGCCGGCGCTGACAAAAGCGGCGGTGTCGATCTCGGTGATCAGGTCAAAGCCGAGCGCGTCGCGGTAGAAGGCGAGCGATTCGGCCAGGTCGCCGACGTGAAGATGCACATGGCCGACCTGCGTGCCTGAGTCGGCGTCGCGCACGGCCTCCCGCCCACTGACGATGTTGAAAAGCCCGCCCATATCCAGCGGCTTCGGCGCAATCGCGGTGATATCGGCGAGGTTTGGCCACTCCTCCGGCGCGCGGTCCCAGGCGAGCTCAAGTCCGTTGCCGTCCGGGTCGGGCAGATAGATCGCCTCGTGGGTGCCGTGGTCGGAGGCACCATCGATCGGCGCACGCGACTCGAGAATTCGCTGTGCGGCCCGCGCGAGTTCTTCCCTCGTCGGGTAGAGCAGCGCGACGTGGTAGAGCCCGGCGTGGCGCGAGTGGCGCCGAGCCTCAGGGTCCGCGTGAAGCACGATCAGGTCGTTCGCGCCGGCGCCCAGGTGCGCGGTCGCCTGATCTGATGTACGCGCCTGCAACCCGATCACGTCCGTGTAGAAACTCGTCGCACGTTCAAGGTCGGTAACGCGCAAGTGAGCGGCGCCCAGACGCAGCCCATCGGGCAATACCCGGCGGTCTTCGCCTTGCCTGTATGCCGCTGGGACAGCCATTACTTCAAAAAGTATAGTGCGTCCTTTGTGCCCGGTAGTTTGCAGTTGTGACCGACGGAGAAGCTATCCGCCACCCCGGCGAGGGCCACACCGGCGCAGGCGGCGCCAACGCGCTGCGGGCGGGCGTGCTTGGGGCCAACGATGGCCTCGTGTCGGTGCTCAGTCTGGTGATGGGCGTCGCTGGAGGCGGACTCGCAACACAGGACATCCTGCTCGCAGGAATCGCCGGCCTGATGGCCGGAGCGATCTCGATGGCGATGGGCGAGTGGGTCAGCGTTCAGAGCGCGCGCGAGATGTACGAGCTGCAGCTCGACGAGGAGCGAGTCGAGCTCGCCACGATGCCCGAGTACGAGCGCCGCGAGCTGATTGACATCTTCATCGACCGCGGCATCGACCCGGGCACCGCGAAAGTCGCGGCCGAGAGTGTGCTCTCCGACCCGGAAAAGGCCCTTGAGACGATGGCCCGCGAGGAACTTGGATTTGACCCGGACGAAATGGGCGGATCTCCGTTCCAGGCGGCCGCCGCCTCATTCTCGTTCTTCCTCGTCGGCGCGACGCCGCCCGTACTGCCGTTCGCATTCTTGGATCGCGCGCCGGCGATCTACCTGAGCCTCGTGCTCAGCTCGATAATGCTGTTTGCGATCGGCGCCCTGACGTCCAGATTCACCAAGCGCGGTCCAATGTTCGCTGGCCTTCGGCAGCTCGCCGTCGGCCTCGCAGCGGCTGGGGTGACCTACGCGATCGGCAGCGTCTTCAACGTCGCGGTCGGCTGAGCAGCGCTTACGCCAGTCGTGCGCTGAGCGTGATCTCAGGGACTCCCGCCAGCGCGCGCGAAATCACGCAATTGGCTTTGGCGTCTTCGGCATGCTCGATGAAGTGAGCCTCATCGATGTCCGGGATCACGGCCTCCGTCTCGATCTCAATCTTGGCGATCGTCGGCTTGCCGTCGACCTGACGCAGGTGGGCCTTCGCGGTGGTGGCGACCCGTGCCGGCGCGTGATCGTGCTGGAAAAGAATGTTGTTGAGCGCCATCGTGAAGCAGGCTGCGTGCGCGGCCGCGATCATCTCTTCGGGGTTGGTGCCATCGCCTTCTTCGAATCGTGATGAGAAGGAGTACGGCCCGGTGAAGACGCCGTCGCCGATCGTCACCGTGCCGACGCCCTCCTGAAGTGTGCCCTGCCACTCTGCGCTGCCTGTGCGTGCTGCCATGACGTGATCGCCTTTCTCAAAGTTTGGGTTGAAGTGCGCGCATTCTGCCAGAGGTGGTCTGTAGGCTGCGCCGCATGGCAGACGCACCTTTGACCGGCGGCTGCAACTGCGGCGCGGTGCAGTACGAGATCACCGAGCCGTTCGTTTACGCCTACTACTGCCACTGCACGCGCTGCCAGCGGCGTAGCGGCGCGGGCGCTGCGCCCGGCGGGATCGCCCCGCCCGGCAGTTTCCGGCTGCTCCAGGGCTCGGACGAGCTGACCAAATGGAACGCAGGTGACGGTTTTGACAAGTGGTTCTGCTCGGTCTGCGGATCGCACACGCATGCGAGCAGCCCGGATAAGCCCGAGCTGGTCAGCGTACGACTCGGGACACTCGATCAGGATCCCGGGATTCGCCCGATGGCTCGGCACTTCACTGACTTCGCCGCAGCATGGGAACCGGTCGAAGATGACGGGCTGATTCATCATTCCGGCGCGCTGCCCGGAGCCTAGGCCGCTGCACTAACCTATGCCGTTCTGCGCCCGTAGCTCAGCTGGATAGAGCGTCGGTCTACGGAACCGAAGGTCAGAGGTTCGAATCCTCTCGGGCGCGCTCGTTCCAAAAGCCGATACTCCACGTATCTGGCCGGCCCAGGCTCACGCAGACCCCGCCAGGACCCTGCTTGTTCAGTTCGTTCGCAGAACCAGTCCGCCTGCCATGACGCCGCAGGTTATGACGCGCGGATTCGATAGCGTTGCGGGCAAATGGCCGACTTCAAAGCAGTCCAACCTCGGGCTGTGTCAGATCTTCTCCTAGACCCTGAGAACCCAAGGTTGCCGGAGCACATCGACACAGACGACCAGCTCGCGCTCGTTCGTTTTTTTGACGAGCATTACAACCTTGAGGAGCTGGCGGTTTCGATGGCGCAAAAGGGATACTTCTCGGAAGAGCCGATGCTCACGGTGCCAGCTGGCAACAGAGCCGTCGTCGTCGAAGGCAATCGGCGCCTTGCGACCCTGAAGTTGTTGCTGCAGGAAGAGGCTCGTGCCGCGTCATCACGGCCTGAGTTCTGGAACACGCTCGCCACCGAGGCTGAATCGCGGGATGACCTAGACCCGGTGCCAACTTTCGAATACGAGAACCGTGACGATCTTCTCGAATACCTCGGTTTCCGCCACGTCACGGGCGTGACCCCTTGGACCGCCGAGGCAAAAGCGCGTTACGTGACGTCGCTTGTACGCGGAGGTCGTACTTTCGCCCAAACAGCGAAAGCGATCGGAAGTCGCCAGGACGCAATCCGCCGGCAATTCGTCGCATATTCAGCCCTTGAACAAGCTGCCGCCGCAGGCGAACCAGTTGACCGAGCCCGCCGATTCTTTGGCGTGTTCTATCGAGCGTTGCAGGCCCCGGGTGTTCGGAGTTTCATGCATCTTGTCGAGCCGCCGGATATCGAGGAAGACAACCCGAAGCCAGTCGAAAGTGGCTTCGAAGCGCGTGTTGCGGAAGTGTCCTCACTTCTTTTCGGCGACGAAACGACCGGCGCCGTCATAACGGATTCCAGGCAAATCACAAATCTTGGGCGAATTCTCGAGCATGAGGACGCGGCGACTGTGCTTCTGGAAGAGCGTGATTTCTCCCTAGCTTTAGACATCGTCGGAGGAGACCGGCGGAGCATTGAGACCTCCTTGGCTCGAGCTCGCGCCGCCCTGATACAGGCGCGCGGACACGCGTTTGAGTTCGTCGGCGACGCGGAGGTCATCGAGAAAGCGCAGGCTGTTCAGGCTGTGCTCGAGGACGTATTGGAGACGCTGGGACCCGCCCAGGCCGACGTTGATCAAGCTCCCGACAACTGAGCCTGACGTTTCCCTGCTTGCGGATTGGGCCGAACTCGAGTGCATGTTCGGCGATCGAACCACGCTCGGACGAGCGACAATTGAAGATTTCCTTCGAGACGAACTCGCCCTCGACGACGCCGAAGATTTTGCGCTTGGGTGGGCCTGGACGGTAACTGGCTCTGAAGGCGATGACTTTGAGGCCGAGGGCAGGGCTGTAGCGCGCATGGACATGGCTGCCGGGATCGGCGCCACAAGCGAACTGACCGAAGCCGTCCTTGCTGAGATCGATCGGCGAGTTCAGATCATCGGACCAAACTATCCATTCGAGTCAGATGCGACAGGCATCAAATACGCACCGGATCCCAACCGCAAGCACGTTTACCGTTTTCTATGTTTGATCGCCGCTCGCGTCACCTACGATCTAGACATTCCTCACCACGGACCGGCGCGCCTGTTCGAACAGATAGTTAGCGTGGCCCTCGCACGTCTGGTAGGCGGCACCGGCGAACGATTCGGATGGCCTCGAATGCCCGATGACCCCGGCATATCGTTCACGGACAAGGTGACCGGGCTTGCAAAGCGGATGCACCTACAGGTCGGCCCCATGCATCAGATTGGCCCCGATGCCAAGGACTACGGACTTGACGTCATTGCTTGGAGGGGATTCAACGACAATCCTGTCCCGGGGAAATTGGTGGTGCTTTGCCAATGTGCGATCGGACGGAGCTGGAGAGAGAAGCAGCTCAATGTGGCTAAGTGGCAAAGCATTCTCACGTTTGGGCTGCCCTTGGTCGGCGCGCTGGCCATACCCCTCGTGCCGTCGCGGCAGGATGCTGACCTGCACGTGTGGCATGACATAACTGAAGGCGGAAATCTTCCGCTTGACCGCCTTCGTCTGGCGTCACTGATTTCAGACGAAGGCGTGGATGAACCGCTTTTGGCAGAACTCGACGCATGGATTGACGAGACGCTGGGCGCCCTTCCGATTACGACGGCCTAATCGCCATGCCAGTGGGGAATAGAGTTTCGCGATGCGCGTGATTTCTTTGTACACCGGAGCGGGCGGTCTCGACATCGGCCTGGAATCTGCTGGTTTCTCGATTGGCGCCTGTGTGGAGAACGATGCGACTTGCCGGGAAACGCTCGCCGTCAACAGGCCAGATTGGCAGCTAATTGAGCCAGGCGACGTGCACGCAATCACGCCGCGTGAGATTGTTTCTGCCGCCGGCGGAGAGGGCGGAATCGCGCTTCTCGCAGGCGGTCCCCCGTGCCAACCATTTTCGAAGTCCGGTCAGTGGCAGAATGGTTCCACTGGGCGAATGAATGATCCGCGAGCGAAGACAGTAGAGGCCTTCCTCGACGTCGTTGAAGCGGCCTTGCCGGAAGCAATGCTGCTAGAAAATGTTCCCGGATTTGCAGCTTCCGCTAATGGCGAATCGGAAGACCGCGGGCCGCTCGCGCTGGTGCGCAGGAGGCTCGCGGCGATAAACCGAAGCCACGGAACTCGGTACGCGGCGCAGCTCGTTTCGCTGGACGCCGCGGACTACGGAGTGCCTCAGCACCGGAAACGGGTATTTGTTATCGCGTCGCGAGCCGGTCGGACCTTTGACCTTCCAACGCCTACCCACGGCCCGGAATCGGACCGTCGGTACGCCACTGCGTGGGACGCGATCGGTGATCTAGACGGAGATCCCGTCGAACCAACGCAGAACTTGCGGGGGCGGTGGGCCGATCTTGTTCCCTCGATACCAGAAGGTCACAACTATCAGTTTCACACTCCGAAGGGCGACGGCGAACCTCTTTTCGGATGGCGCACGCGATACTGGAGCTTTCTTCTAAAGCTGGCGAAGAATCGCCCGTCTTGGACTATCCAAGCGCAAGCAGGGCCTGCCACTGGGCCGATCCATTGGAAAAACCGTCAACTTTCGCTAATGGAACTTGCGCGGTTGCAGTGCTTTCCCGATTCCTGGCAATTCGTCGGCAAGCCGAACGACGTGAAGCGACAAATCGGTAACGCCGTGCCTCCGCCTATTGGTGAACTGCTCGGTCGCGAGATTCAGACGCAGTTCTTCGACGCAGATCCTTTCACCGAGCCCCTTGCTATACCGATCCCGCGCTCCGACTGCCCGGATGCGGAGCCGGTGCTTGCCGTGCCGTCTAAGTATCTCGCTCTGCGTGGGAGTCATGACGATCACCCCGGCTCCGGTCTCGGTCCGGGCGCGCTCGCGCGCGCTACGGCGACTAATTAATAGGACCTCGGAAATGGATGCGATGTTTGAGCGTGTCCTGTCACTCCAACCCTCGTGGACGGCCGTCGGCGAGAACGACGAAATGGACGAACGGGGAGACCTTGTGCGGAACGCTATTCCAGAGTCGCTGAGTGCGCTCGCGCCCACATTGGCGGCCGCTCTACAAAGCCCTCTTGACGACCTAACGGTCGTTGGGAAGGACGGCGCAGGGTTCCGCTCAAGGGTGCCGTGGGTCCGCGTCGCCCGACGCAGTTTTTCGCCAAGCCCACGCGAAGGCTGGTACGCGGTCTACCTGTTCGCAGAGGATGGCAGTGCAGCGTTTCTGTCAATCAATCAAGGTACGCAGATCTGGGACGGTGCAGGGCTTCGTCCCCAGCCAATTGATCTGATCGAGAAACGCACGAAGTGGGCAAGGGACGCATTGTCAAACGTCTCTGAGTTTCAGGGTCTGAAACGGGACATAACGCTCGGTCCAAGCGCACGAAGCACGTCCTATGAGGTCGGGAACGTAGGAGCCATGGAGTACCTGGCTGGACGGGTGCCACACCCCGAAACGATGCAATCCGACCTAGTTCGAGTTCTTGAAATTCTTGCGGCATTGTATGGCCACGACCAGGACTCGCCTGACGTGAGTTCGCCAGCACCCGAGGCGATCGAAGCCCAGAATGCCGTCGAACAAATCGCATCAAGCTTGAGGGATCGACGAAAAGCGGGTTTCGCCCCCAACGCCAAACAGCGACGCGCAATCGAACTCCGAGCGACGGAAGTGGCCACCGAATACTGGCATGCAGATGGATGGAAAGTCACCGACGTGAGCGCCACGCAGCCATTCGATCTTGAGGTTTCGAAGGCCGGTCTCACTTTGTCAGTCGAAGTTAAGGGGACGACCGGGTTGGGCGAGAAGGTCGTGTTGACGCGCGGAGAAGTGAAGCATCAGAAATCCGCATATCCATCAAACGCGCTCGTGGTTGTGACCGGCATAACTCTCGACGGCCCCAATGATGCTCCGACGGCAGCAGGCGGCGAAGCAAACGTCTTACACCCCTGGCTGATCGCACCCGAGCAGCTCGAACCGCTGGCCTTCATCTACCGCGTCTGATTACGCGCGGGTCAACTCAGGGCGCCCCGCGGTCGATACTGCCGCTGCCGCGAAGGTCCTGTCGAGCGTTTCTGCCAGCGCGTCAGCGATGCCTGGCAGCAGGTGGCCATAGCGATCCATCGTGACTTGAATCGAGGAGTGGCCGAGCTGCTCCTGAATCGCCTTGGGATGGGCGCCGCTTTCAATCAACATGCTCACGCACGTGTGACGGAGATCATGGAACCGCAGCCCATGCTTAGTGGCCGGGAGCGCCTTGCGCACGGCCGGCTTAAAGAACCTTCGGTAGAAAATGCCATGCCTTACGGGCTGGCCGGTCTGTGTGACAAAAACCAGATCGTCCGGTCCATTGCCGCCGGGCGAGGGCCTGGTGAGGTAGGCGATCAACAGCTCGTTGATCGCGTGAGGCAGTTTGATTGATCGCTGTTCGTGCGTTTTGGTCGGTCCGAAAATCAAGCCTTTGTCGGCAGAGGACATGTGCCGCGAGTTGATTTCCTTCAGCGATTGCCTCACCATCAGCGTTGCGCGCAGCGGGTCCACATCACGGCGCCTGAGTGCGTGCAGCTCGCCGGCGCGCAGGCCAGTGTAGGCCGCCACGTACACCAACACGCGATGCCCTGGATGATCCATCGACTCCGCAAGTTCTCGCACCTCTGCCGCGGTGAGACACAGCATCTCCTGTCGCGCGCCGCGTGGAAGACGAACTCCGAGGCACGGATTGGCGGAGATCATTTTCATTCGGACGCCCGAGTTGAGCGCGTTGCGAAGAACCGAATAAATGCTTCGCACCGTCGCGGGGGCAAGGCCGCTCTCGACGAGCTGTTTAACGTATCGCTGAACCACGTCCGTCGACAAGCCGCTTACTCGCCTGTTGCCAAACTCAGGCAACAGGTGTTTTTCAAGCACTGCGGCATAGCCTGCCCGCGTCTTCGGCTCCAGGTCGATCCATGTTTCACGCCACGCGTCCGCAAGTTCGCGAAACGGACGATCCGCCTGCCGCGGATCAACATGCGTGCCGCTGAGAATCTCGGCCCGCTGGCGAACGAGCCAATCGCTCGCTTCCTGCTTGGTGCGAAAAGTCTTCTCGATCCGCTTGCTGGGGTCGTCGGGGTGCCAGTACCGTGCCTGCCACCTCACGCTCCCGTCACGTCGCTTGCCTCTAGAGCGAACTGATCCGGCCACGATCACACCCCACCCGGCACGAGACACATACGAACATATGTTCGATAGCGTAGCTCCAAAAGGGTCGCTCGCGGGGTCCGAGACTGCACGGGTCGAGTCAAACCACATGCGCGGAGCGAGATTGAGGCCGCTTGACCTTCCGTTAAGGAAAGCGATTTGTGCGCGGATTCCGAAATCGCTCGCCTCGCCGCCAATGTGGTCCTGGCCCGCCTCCCCTCCGCTATAGGACGAGGGCGAGGCGGGCCAACGAACACGCGCTGCGCGTTCACGACTGGCCTCGCAGAATGAGCCGCTTCCGTTCGTCAACATCAACCATTCCGTCGCGAACCAGGCCGTCGAGAACCGCCTTGATCTTGTCCTCGCCGAGCCCGTTGTTCTTGGCGTTTTTCACCGCGGCGGATTTGGCGCAGTGCGGATTGCTCCCGATGAAACTGAGAAGCGCCGCGCGCACCCGGGCGGTCTTCTGCTCCGCACGGTCCACGATTTCAATCGGCACCCTCTCGGTCAACGAGCCGTAATGACCGCCGCCAAGCTCGAGGCTCCAGCTTCCGGTGTTGCCGAAGCGCGAAGACCCTGGATCAATCGTTAGGACGACTTCGCCTCTCGTGGAGGCAGAGAACTGTCTCGCAGTGGCAAAGCCGATGATTACTTCATTGAGATCGCCTTTAGAGGACGAGCCGCGCGAACGATCTGTGTTTCCGTGCCCGGTGTTGTCCAGAATCAACGTGGCGATGCCCTTTCGCGAAAGCGGTTCGATGACCCAGTTCATGAACTTCGCGTAGTCGTCGGAGTTGTCTTCGGTGAGGCTGAGGTCAGTCAGGAACATCCGCTGCGAGTCGAAGATCGTTAGATCCACGCGCTTCCGCTTTAGCCAGCTGGCGAGCTTCGAGCCGTCCACCCGACGCAGCACAGGGAATTCGAGATAGATCAAGCGGTCAGAAATCTCGACGAGTTGAGCGCTCGAATAGCCACGCGCGTCCGCGATTGTCTTGAGGCGGCGGGCGTACTCGGCAGAGCCGTTCTCTCGGTCCAAGATCGCGACGCGGCCTCCAGCCTCAGCGATGTCGAGCGCCATGAGCAGAGCGACGAGCGACTTGCCCGACTTCCGTTTCGCTGCAATCTGATGACGCTTGCCTTTGATCAGCATCCGGTCCGAGCCGCTGACGTACTCGAGTTCAATCTCGCCGCGTTCGGCGAGCTCGACCAAGTCGATTGTCTTATCCATGACGCGGCTCTTGAACGAGCTGTTGACAGTTGCGCTCACTCTGCGGCTCCTTCCGTGTTGAGTCGCAGCTTTCTGACAGCTCGCCGTATGTCTCGAGGCGTTCCGCCATGCGTGAAGAAGTCGCTCAAGTCCGACTTCTCCCCATCTAGTCCGAGCGTGGCGAGATCAAGCCGCACGGCACCGCAACCCGAACGGTGGTTGTTGATCGACTCGACCGCGCGGAGCGCTTGCGCCTGCGCATCAAGGTCGAAGCACACCGCGCAGAATGTGGATGCGAAGCCTTCAGCCCATTCGGCACGGAAGACACCAGCGCCGAGAGTCACGCCGACGGCCGGCAGACCTGCACTACGCGCTCGAAGACAGTCGAGTTCGCCTTCGACTAACAGCACCCAATCACGATTTCCGACTGCGCCGTATAGCGGGAACGCCCCGCGCGCCGCGGTGTGGCCGGGCAGTGACCGCATGTTGAAACCGGGACCCGGCACGCGACGCTTGAGATTCACGACGCGCTTGCCCCGGTGTAGCGGAAACGTAATCGCCTCGCCGTCCCAGCCTACGGCGAACCGCCGCAGCACGGATTCTTTTATTCCGCGGACGTCCTTGAGCCAGTCAAGTGCTTCTCGCCCTCGCGACGAGTACAACGCTTCCTGCCACTCCGCGATTTGCTGGAGCGAGGGCAATGCGGCTGGCGCTCGGTACCCAAACTTCGGGCGGATCCGGATGGAGAACGGCACCAAAAAGCGCTCGGGATCTTCCATGAGTTCTTCGATACTTGAGGCGCCCACGGCATCGGCAAGCAACTCGAGGTATTCCTTTCGGCTGATTCGACTGTCGCACGCGAAACAACCGACAAACCAGCGGTACGCACCGTCCGTGTCCGGTTTGCGTGTCGCGTCAGCTTTGCCGGAAATGCCGCAGATCGGGCACTCGTAATCCACGCGTCTGAACTGATGTTTCATCACTGCTGCCCTCCGTCCTGACGGCAAGAATCGACGTACGCCTCTAGGTCGGCTCTCAAGAACCGGATTCGTCCACCCAGCCGGTAATACGGCAATCTGCGCTCGCTCACGGCACGCCGCATCCATCTGGGAGTCACGGAGAGGTATCCGGCGGCGGCGTTGACGTCCAATAGTTCGCTGACGGGCTTGGGCTCGTTCCCGGAGCCGCAGCTTCTGAATTGAGTCATTGCTGACCAAGTCCTTGCTGGCGAGCGGAATTACAGGATCTGCCTCGACATCCGCTCGCCGCGCGACATCAACAGAACCTGTGCCGCTTCAGACAGCGATCGCCAGTCAATCGCCCCGGCGCGCCCATCTCAGGACGTTCGCCCGGTCCTACCTCCCTCCGACATCGCCCCAATACGAGCGACTCACGGTTCGATTCCCGGCCTGGCGGCCTCGTCTCATGCCGTGTCGAGTACTGCCTTTGGAAGGTGCGTACAAAAAGGACCTAATGACAACGTACAGGACGCGGGAGCCAATCAGACCGAAAAAACCTCACGAATTTTCCGACCTAATTCCGATTCTTCAACTCAGAGGTTGCATCACGTTCATACGTGCGTTGTCGGTTCCACACATATCAACCGCCGAGATCCAAAAAGTCCCCGACAAAGAACCTCAACGGTGGTCGCGGCGGCAACTGCTGTTGTCACATCGCGCCGTGCACGACAGGACGAGGCGGATCGATTATGTGGGTCACCCTCGAAAGCACCTCATTCAACCTGTCAAGCGTGTCTCGAACCGTCTGCCCCTCGAGGCTGTCTATGTAGGCCGCCCTTCCCGCCGGTCGTTGCAGATCCGTCACTGGGAGTTCGGCGGCAGGCCTCCAACACCACTCGAAGTACACCCGCGGATAGGTCCGTGGGTACGCGGCCCCCTCCGCGAGTGCAAGCGCATCGACCCAATCGTGGTGAACCGTGTTGCGAGTCCATCGCACGGCCTCGAGAATGTGAGCGCCAGCGATCCAATCTCGCCATGCAAAATCAAGAGGCTTCCCTTCCGGCACCCAGTCTCTTCTGATCCGATCTTCGAAGGCGACGGCCCAGTTGAGTGCTTCAAAGATTGATTGGTAAGCGGACTCGGAGTCCGTCGAAGTTCGCGCTTCCTCGAACCGCTCAGTCGCCGCATGAAAACCATTGCGCAATTGCCGGACTCGGACAAGACTCATTCGGGCAGACTAATGAAGTTTCGGCAAGATGCCAGCCCGGATTGCGATCAGCTCTTCGCGGACCCACACGCCGCGTTCGTGCTCACTCCGTCAATCAAAATGCAGCGCCCGCTAAGAAATCAGACGTACCCGGTCACACTGAGCGAAGCAACGTCAGCCCAAATGACTGTCTGGTGGGCGTTCGCTTCAGTCGAGACATCAGCGAGCGTCACATCTTTTTCGGTCTGCTCGACTAAGAGCCCCGACACCGCACCGCCGTCCCTCAACGCAAGCGAGTAGTGGAAATCGCGGCCCGCTCCAGCATCGAAGTCCACCTTTGCGGCGGCCTCCAACAGGGAGCGAGCTTCATTGGGGTCAAGAGGGTCGGTTGGCATCGGGTCAATGTACACACAAATTGTGACGATGGTCGAACCGCGCGATTCTCAAATCTCCCAATGCCGATGCCTTTCCCGCAATTCCTGAAGCGCTTTCAGATCGACGTCGGTTTGTTGGAGGTCGAAATCGCCAAGGGGAAACTGCCAATCGAGAGCGAGATTGATTTCCGGCTCCGTCGCCTGCCGGTCCAATCTCAACAGGATCTCGCGGTTGAGTTTGGCGACGACCTGGTAGTGCGTTTCCGGCTCAAGCTGCACCTCATGCCAGGTCTCCGAAATGTGCTGAAGACCCTCTGCCGAAGTGCAGCCAAGCCTGGCCAGCGCCAGCACCCGAGAAGACGCGGCGGTGGGCGGCCCCATCCGCAGGTCATCCCACCGCCCGGGATCGCTCCAGAAGAGTCCGCCATCTTCGTCTTCCAGGAGATCAACGTAGAGAGCCTCCTCCCGCTCCGAGAGAATCGCGTTGCGAAAGATCCAGTCCACTTCGTTCGGCCCGTCGAGGTAATGCGATTCGCGGATGTCGTCCACGTATTCGCGAGCCTGCCCATAGGTGTCCGGACTCATACTCGCCATGCGCACGTAGATCCCGCGCGACAGGTGGTTGTAGAACGCGGATGCCAAGCGCGAAATGGTTTTCTGGTCATTCCATCCAGCGCGGTACATGTCCAGCAAGATCAGGACTTTCGCCGCTTCCTCTTCGGCAAACACCGCAACGACTTCGGTCTGTCTCGCGTTCAACGAGCTTTCGATCGATTCGAGGAGCGCTTCGATATGACGCACGATTAAGTCAAGCCCTTCAACCACGAGCGCGTCCCGCTCGGCCGTGTTCTTCTGGAATATTCGTTTGAGCGCGCGCGGATGCATCGCCAAAAGCTATTCGCTCATTCGCCAAGGCGAGTTCGCACGACGTCCTTTGTTCGCGGCAGACCCCGGAGCGACCCCGGCAGGACGGGAATCAGCAGTCGACATCGGTCCACAAAGGTCGAGATGAGTTCAGGCGATCTTGCAGCTGTAACACGAAATCCCTTAGAAATCCCTTCAGGATCGCCCTCGCGGCGAACTGCCCGGTCCCCCTACGGAACCGAAGGTCAGAGGTTCGAATCCTCTCGGGCGCGTCGCTGGGACCAACGGTCGGCGGACCCTACTTCCGTTCCTTCACGGCTTTGTCAAGTCCGAGCTGCAACACATTCTGAGCGCCGATTGCAGCGAAGGCGGCGCCGAGCAGCGCGATCGACGCATCGACCAGGCTTGCGCCCCATGCAGGGTCAGATCCGTAGATCTTCAGCATCGCGACACCTGCAACACCCAAACTGACCAGCGACGACAGCACGAACATCCATCGGTCGGGTTTCTCCCTGGTCGTGGACGACCTTCTCTGGAGCGCCATAAATGCGGCCGCCAGGGCCAAGACGATCACCCAGGAGATCCAGAAGGCAACTCCGGCCTTCAGATTGGCGACCAGGCTCGAGGTTGCTGAGTTGACCCCTTCGGGCCCGCCAAGCGTGATCGTTGTCGAGTACTTGCCCGGAGCAAGGTCGGTCGAATCGAGGCAGAATTTGAACTCGATGCGCTTGCGGTTGGACAGGATCTTTGGCTCCCCGAACGTCGGATCCGGGAAGCTTGATGTCTCCAGCAGTTCGCCAGACCTCAGCATCGGTTCCGCGAACAACATCAGGTTCTCCGGCTTCACCGAAGCGGGCAAAGGCTTGTCGGCCGAAAAGATCAAAGTCCCTTTGTAGAGACCGCGCTTTGTGTCGAAGTTCACGACCACCTGCGCGTACCTGGGCTCGGGACTCAGGTTGATCGTCTCTGCAAGCGGCGCGCCGTCAACGACGGACCCACTCGCACGAGAGCATTGAGAATCAGAGGCAGCTGAGAGCGGCAGCGTCTTGGCTACCGCCTGCGCGGGCGCGATCGCAAAACTGATCGCCAATACGACAGGCAAAATGATCCGCGAGGCTTTCGCAAAAACTTGGTAACCCATCCGGGGACACTATTCGATCTGACTTCTGTGCGTCGTCCGCCCCTATAAGCATCGGTAGTCGGGATGAAGGGTCAACGGTTCGAATGCTCTCAACGGTGCTTGGCCGCGTGAGGCGTTGTACGCGCGCAGGACCGCACCCCGTGTGTTTAGCGGGATGCGGTCAACTGCGACATCTGAGGCTTTTCGCGCCGCGACTTGTCGAGATCAGGCGCTCAGCAAGGCGGGTTCAGCGCCACCAGGTGACTCCACCATGGGTAGGCCCTCAATCCAACGGAGCCACTTGACGGATTGGAGAGGCTCGCAACGCCAGTCTTGATCCAGCCGTCGTAGTGACGTCCACCGAGTGTGCTGGTCGTCGTTTCTGCGGCGATGCCCAACTGACCGCTGTTGTCGCGCACGTACATGCCGTACCGCTGCATCGCATAGAGAACGATCCGCTGCCATTCATTGGCTGCAGAAAGCGAGATTGCCGCCACATCCACTGAGGGGTCCAAACGGAATCTCGCACCCTCGGGCGGTGCCTCGCCGTTCACAGCCGGGTTGTACCCGGATGGCTGCTGTGCGTTGGTAGTCACTCGGTGGGTCGCCGGGCACATCGCCGGATCGGCGCCGATTCCGGGGACGGTCAGCGCGAGCGCGTGGTCGATGTGGCCCTGAGCGATCTCCTCTGGACGGATCAAGCCAGCCAGAAGCGGCATGTTTGCCGCATCCGCACCGGTGTTCGCGCTCGGGATGATGCTGTTCCCGGCGAGGTCGACCACGGTGGCCGAGACTCCCCACGGACAGGTCGCAGCGGCGTTTGTGCAATTCGCCGAACCAGACCAAGGGAATGTTGGGCTGGTCGCGCCGTTGTTGAATTGGATGAAACTCCCGGGGGCGTCCATTGAAGGCCGGAAGAACTCCCACTGGAGATTGCGCGACCGATCGACGAGTGCCATGTGATTGTCCTTCACATACCCGGCCCGCTGGTCGTATGCGCCGCCGTCGGGCTGGGCGTCAAACGGCACTGGGATCGGTCCCTGGCCGTTGACCGAACAAGCTGCTCCGCCGTAGACGCAGCCAAAGTTCGAGATCGTCTGATCGCCCGGATGTGTCTCATAGATCGTTACGCCCCAGCTGCGCAGAATCATGTTCGGGTTCTGATCCGGGTGGTTTCCGACCCAGGCGACATATGTCGCGTAGTCGCAGTTTCCGCCGGAGCCGCTGCCGCAAGTTAGCGGCGCTGGGTTGTTCAGCTGGCTCGAGTAGTAGGTCGAATTCGGGAATTCCTTTGGGAACGTTCCTCCCGGCATCGCGGTCGTGGTTGCGCTCACCGGGCCGATACTGGCCACGGTCGTGGTGCCGTTCATGAAATTGACCGTGTAGGAATAGGTCGTTGTGTACCAGAGCTGCGCATCTCGGTAAGTGCTGGCGCTGGGGAGCGTCTGCCCGACCTTCTGACCGTCGCGATAGATGTCAATTCGAGTCAGTCCGCTCGGCGTGTTCGTCCAGCTCAAATCGACATGCGCGAAATCGACGACCGTTGCGCTGAGCGCCGGCGGAGACGAGACCGAAACCGTGAACGACCTCGACGCCGCTGCGCTGGCATTCCCAGCTAGATCGGTTGCTTGAACGACAGCGGTGTGAGAACCGTTGGCAAGACCCGTGAACGTCGTCGGCGACGTGCACGCAGCCAGCACACCGCTGTCGATCTTGCACTGGAAGCTCGCCGACTCATTGGCGCTGAAAGAGACAGGAACGCTGCTTGACGTGATCGTCTGCCCGGCCGCGGGAGACGAAATCGTCACAATCGGCGCAGATGTATCGACGGTGAACGATGAGACCGTCGTCCCGACGTTTCCGTAGCCGTCAGTCGACTTCACAGTGAAGCTGTGAGACCCCTGGGCCAGGGCCGAATACGCCTTCGGTGAAGTGCACGACGCGAACGACGCAGCGTCAAGTTTGCACTGAACGGTCGTGCCAGTCTCACTCACCGTCCAAGCGGCCGAGAGGCTTGTGCTCCTCAGATACGCGCCGTTGAGCGGAGAGGTGATCGTCACAGTCGGCACAGTGGCGTCGACAGAGAAAGTGCGGGTCGCGGTGGCAGTGTTTCCGGCGCGATCGGTTCCGAGCACCGAGATCGTGTGTGTGCCGTCGCCAACGCCACTGAACGTGTAGCCGGTGGTGCATGGCGCGTATGCACCAGAGTCCAACTTGCACTGGGCGGTCGAACCGGTTTCGCTCACGGTGAACGCAGTGGCGATGCTTCGGGTGCTGAACTTCTGATTGGCCGTCGGGCCGGTGATACTCACAACCGGAGCGGTTGTGTCGACCGTGAAGGATGAGCTGACAGCTGCGCCAACATTGCCGAGCGAATCGGTTGCCTGCACCGAGATTGTGTGACTCGCCTGCGAAAGTGCCGAGTACGACTTCGGAGATGTGCACGCTGCGTAGGAGCCCGAATCGAGCTTGCATTTGAATGTTGCTGCTTCATTCGCGCTGAAGGTGGCGCTCACCGTCGTCGTCTTGACAAACGAGCCATTGACCGGAGAAGCGATGGTCGTGACCGGGCCAACGTTGTCGACAGTGAACGTCGTTGCTGACGTTCCAACATTGCCAGCTGCGTCTGTTGCCTGAACGGTGATCGTGTGACTTCCGGCCGAGAGTCCGGTGTACGACTTCGGTGACGTGCAGGCGGCCAGCGTCCCGCCATCCAACTGGCACTGGAACGACGCGGACTCGTTCGCGCTGAACGTCGCACTCGCTGAGGTCGAAGCCTGTCGAGAACCATTAGCGGGAGCGGTGATGGTGACCGTTGGCGGCGTGGTGTCGCTCGTTCCAAGGTCGGTGATCTCAACGAAGTCGACGTTCCCGCCCGACGCTGAAGGTCCCTGGATAAAGGTGAGCTTGCCGTCGGTGACCGTCGTATTGACAGTGTTCTCGTACCAACGCACAGCGCTGGAGGAAGTCCAGTCGACCGCCCGCACCCCTTCGATGTCCCATTGATTGCGAGACCCAAAGTAGGTCGGATCGCCAACGACGATGCGCACGCGGTAGTTGCCGTTCGGCACCCCGATGTCCCAGTGAACTTGGAGTCCGACGTCTGCCATGCCGGCAAGGGTGTCGTAGCGATTGTCCGGTGACGCCGTGTTGTTGCGGTTTCGCATGTTCAGCGTCATCGCCTGGCTCCAGCCGTATACGTAGCCGTTGCCGCGATCCGCGTAAGTGTCACCGAGGTCGGGCAGGTAGCCGGCCGGCACGCCCTCAGTCATGTCCTTTTGAAAGTTGACGTTGATCGGAGCAATCGCGTGGGCGTTGCCAACGCAAGCGATCATCGTGACAACGAAGAGAGTCGCGGTGATGGCAAGCGCGCGGATCTCAACGCGTGTGCGTACGAAAGACGAAATCATGTGGCCCCCTAGGGTCGTTCGCATAGATCGCTGAAGAACTTCGCCAGAAGGCAAGGTTCTGGGCCGTAAGTCGAATCACACCCAAGGCCACTCTACTTGATTTTGACTAGTGCTGACTCCGAGGCGGCGCAGGCGGCCTCGAGCGCATCGCGAAGTTCGGGAAGCGCAGCCCGCGCAGAAGCGTTGAGCCCGCGCCCGGTGTGCTTGTCGA
>CAZRAA010000016.1:0-36404 GCA_964597975.1 uncultured Thermoleophilaceae bacterium
CGCTGGTCGTGCGCCGGGACGGCCATGATCGCGCCGGTGCCGTACTCCATCAGCACGTAGTCGGCGACGTACATCGGAATCTCTTCGCCGTTGACCGGGTTCGTGATCGTCCGGCCCAGGTAAACCCCCGTCTTCTCCTTGTCGTCGGCGCCGCGCTCCTCCTTCGACTTCTGCGCGGCAGCGTTGACGTACTCGCGGACAGCCGCCTCCTGCCCAGTTCCTTCAGCGATCCGCTGGACGTCGGGGTGCTCGGGCGAAACGACGAAGAAAGTCGCGCCGAAGAGCGTGTCCGGACGCGTCGTGAAGACGGGATAGTCGATCTCGAGCGACTTGCAGGTGAAGACGACCTGTGCACCTTCTGAGCGACCAATCCAGTTGCGCTGCATCGTGATGACGTTCTGCGGCCAATGCTCAAGCTCGCCAAAATCCGCTAACAGTCGCTCGGCATACGCGGTGATCTTGAAGAACCACTGCTTGAGTTGCTTGACCTCGACCGCCGCGCCGCAGCGCTCGCAGTGGCCGTCGACAACCTGTTCGTTGGCGAGCACCGTCTGGTCGTTGGGACACCAGTTGACCGCGGCCTCCTTCTGGTAGGCAAGCCCCGCCTCATACAACTTCAGGAAGATCCACTGCGTCCAGCGGTAGTAGGAAGGTTGGTGCGTACCGAACTCGCGGTCCCAGTCGATCGAGACGCCCCAGGTCTCGAATTGCCGGCGAAACTCGGAGATCGCGTCCTCGGTCGACTCGCGTGGCGGCCGGCCAGTCTTGATCGCGTAGTTCTCGGCCGGCAGACCGAAACTGTCATAACCCATCGGATGCAGCACGCGCACGCCGTTGCGACGCCGATAGTGGGCCAGCGCATCGCCAACCGAGTAGACCTTCATGTGGCCCATGTGTGGCTCGCCCGACGGATACGGCAGCATCTCAAGCACATAAGAGCTCGGCCGCCCGTCGGGCTTGTTACTCACGTGCCACGTCTTCTCCTCGCGCCAGAGCTGCTGCCACTTGGGCTCAATCGCACTCGGGTCGTAGCGCAGGTGCTGGATCTCGTTTTGGTCGGCCATTCGTGGCCTGCGAGGTTACTTGCCGCGAATCGATTCAGCGAGTATCGTGTTGTGATTACTGGACGGTAGGCAGACCGGTCCAGTGTGCAACAAACAATTTGGAGAGATTCACCGTGAAGGGATTCCTCGTCGCGCTCTGCGCGACGGTCTCACTTGGTCTCGGTGCAGCGACCGCTTCGGCGGCCGATTTGTATGTCGAGACCACTGGATCCGACTCGCCCACATGCGGCACGTCGATCATCACCGCCTGCTTGACGATCGCGCAGGCGAGCACGAACGCCGCCAGCGGCGACCGCGTCCTAATCGGCAGCGGCACATTCGTCATCAGCCAGACGATCAACCCGGGCAACAAGTCGATCGAGTACATCGGCAGCGGCCCAGCCAACACCACCGTCAGCGGCAACAACTCGACCTCGTTCCCGCAAAACGGCATGTTCCGCTTCCAGTACAACGGCCGGAGCGGCACCGTCAAGGACATGACGATCAGCAACATGGGCAAGACCAGCGGCGGTTCGAGTCGCTTCGGAGTCTGGGTGCAGCCGTCACTTCCCTCCCCGGTCGCGATCACGCACGCGATCAACGCAACGATCGACAACGTCCACTTCATCGGCAACACCGGCGTCTCAGCTTCCGAAAACGCCGTCTACGCCGCCGCCAACGCGGGCACCGTGACGATCACCAACAATGTGCTCGACAACGTTATGGGCAACTCGATCCTGCTCGAGCAGCAGATGGGCACGGCGACGATCACCGGCAACACGATCTCCAAGCCGGTTTCAAGCAGCGGCGCGGCGGTCTTCGACATGACCCACGCCAACACCGCAAACACCCAGGCCTACAACGTCACAGGCAAGCACACGTTCAGCAACAACACAATCACCGCCAGCGCCGGAATCAACGTGCTCGCCGGCTGGCCCTACTCAAACCTTTATGGGCCGTCTGCGTATCTGGGCGGAGTAGAGATCGCAAACAACACGATCAACACGACAACGAGCACAGCTGGAGCCGTCGCGCTGATCAACGCGACAAACGCGAACGACGGCACTCCCGGTCGCATTCTCGATGTCGTGATCAGTGGCAACACATTCACCGGCAGCGGACCCGGCGTCGGCATCAACCTCCAGGGCGGCATACCGAGCCCACAAATCACTGGCAACAACATCCGAAGCCGCTCGACGGGCATCCTGCTCAACAGGCACACCCGGTCTGCGGCGCCGAACCCAGGCACGTTCGACCACCACCCGACCGCCACCGTCGCCAGCGCCAACCAGATCGTCGACAACACGACCGGAGTCTCGACTGACTCCGGCATATCGATCGACGCGACCCTGAACGGCAACTGGTGGGGCTGCAATGAGGGACCGACGATCGGTGCCAGCCCGCCGGACGGCGACTGCGACACGGTCTCGACCGGCTTCCCAGGAGCGATCACCCTGGACAACTGGGCCGTGCTCGGCATCTCCGCGGTGCCCGCTTCGGCTCTCTCCAACAGCGGGTCGGCGACCGTGACCGCCGGATTCGACAAGCTCAACACGAACGCGGCGGCACCGGCGATCTTCGCCAACGGAACTGTGCTGCCGATGGGCGCCACCGCGGGCAGCCTCTCAAGCGCCAATCCGACTCTGACCTCTTCACTGGCCGCCACGACATTCACGTCGAGCGCGGCGACCGGCCGCAGCGCAACGGCAACGTTCGATCACGAATCGGTCACGCACCAGTGGGATGACGACACCACCGCACCGGTCGTGGACATCACCTCCCCGGCCAACGGATTCGAGACGACCGATTCGAGCGTCGCCGTCTTCTACACCGTCACCGATTTCGGCGGCGACGTCACCTGCGATATCGCTGACGGCGAAAGCGTCCCGCTCGATTATGGACCGAACACGATCACCGTCAGCTGCGAAGACGGGGCCGGCAATATCGGCACCGACTTCGTGCAGGTGACGCGACTGGATGTCACAGCGCCGGTGGTCACGATCACCGCACCGGCAAACGGCGTTGTCACTTCAAACTCGAGCGTGACGCTCAATTTCACGGTTGACGATGAGACCGATGTGACCTGCAATCACGCCGACGGCGAGAGCATCGCCCTGGTTGCCGGCTTCAACTCGATCACAGTGGTTTGCACCGACGAGTTCGGAAATGTCGGCTTCGCGAGCGTCTCCGTCGTGCGTGACAACACTGCACCCGTCGTAACGATCGTCGCGCCGGCAACTGGGCTGCTGACCAACCAAGCCAGCACGGTGCTCAACTACTCGGTCGTGGAGAGCTTTGGGCTCCAGGGCTGCACAATCGCTGATGGTTCGACAATCGCACTCACTGAAGGTCCGAACACGATTTCGGTGAGCTGCACCGACACCGCGGGAAACGTCGGCTCCGATTCGGTGACCGTCACCCGCGACTCGACCCCACCCGCAATCTCAATCAGCTCGCCGGTCGACGGCTCGACGACAGAGGATCCGACCGCAACGCTCAGCTACACGGTGATCGATGCGACCGCGACGACCTGCGATTCAGCCGATGGCATCTCGGTCCCGCTCAACTTCGGACCCAACACGATCACTGTCACCTGCACAGACGCTGCCGGCAACGCCTCGACGCAGAGCACCACGATCACGCGCATCAGCACCACTCCGCCGGTGATCTCGGTCACCGGTCCGACACAGGGTCAAGTCGTCTCCGGCGACAGCGTGACGCTCAACTACAGCGCGGCCAGCGACCACAGCACGACCACCTGCGATCCGCCGCCGGGCGCGAGCGTTCCGCTGAACGTCGGTATCAACACGATCACGATCACGTGCATTGACACGTTCGGCAACAAGACCACGTCCACTGTCGTCGTCTTCCGGCCCGACACGCTTCCGGCATGTGCCAAGGACGTCACGATCACGAGCGTGCAGCGAGTCGGATCGCGCACACGGATCCTCGGCATCGCGCGTCGACAGTTCGCCGGCCAGCGCGTCTCCCTGCAGTACCAGCCGAGCGGCAGCAAGATCATCGCCAAGCCGCTGGTGCTTTCTGACGGAAGCTTCAGCGTGGTCGTCAACCGGCCATCAAGTCCGGCCTACACCTCGAACAAGGCGCGCTACCGAGCGAGCATCAATAACTCAACCACCTCGTGGATCAAACTCACGCGGCGCATGAATGCCAGCGCCGTCACTTACGACGGGAACGGGCGGCTGAAGATCTCCGGAAGTGTGACCCAGCCGATCGCCAACGGTCAGCCCCTGCGCGTTGAGCGCAGCGACGCCTGCGGCGTCTACCGGCAGATCGGTTGGCTGCCGGTCAAGCGCAACGGAAGCTTCGACGGATCGGTCGCGAGCGGTGGCGGAAGCGAAACGGCCGTCTTCATTCGGCTGAAGGTCAAGGTCGTCAAGTCCAGCAACCCCCGCTACCGGTTCAACACCTACTCGATCGTCCAGCCGGTGGTCGTGACGCGGTAGAAGCAATCGCTCACTCCGCTCGCCGCGTCGATTCAGGCCGGTTCGCGGTACATCAGCGGAATCATCGGGCCGCGCGGAAGTCGCTGCTCCCCGGTGAGTCGGAAGCCGTGGCGGCTGTAGAAGTCGACGTTCTCAGGCTTGGACGATTCGAGATACGCACCGACGCGGTCGGTGTCACAGAGCTCGAAGGCGGGCGCCATTAGCTTTGACCCGAGGCCACGCCCCTGGGCCGCGGGCGCGACGCCGAGCACAGCGAGGTAGAAGAAGTCCTGAGAGCGCGGCTGCCGGCGCTCAACGGCCAGTCCGCCCCACGCCAGAAGTGGCCCACGAAGAATCATGCGCGGATGGAACACCCGCGCCACCAGCGCGACCGTGTCGCCGATCCCCATCTTCGACTTGCCAGGCGGCGACCAGATCGCCGCGCCCAAACGCTCCTCGTCGCACCAGACGGTGCGGTAGCGTTCGTGTTGCCGCAGGTACTCGCGGAAGAACTTGACCAGCAACGGGCGACGCAGATGCTCGGGCGGCACGGCCCAGATCGACACCGGCTCCTCCAGGAACGCATCAGCCAATGCGTTCGCCAGCGCTTCACGGTCTTCCGGGCCAGCCTCCCGGATCATGCGCGTCACCTGGTCAGGTCTCCTGCGCGGTTGGTCGTACCAACATCATGTTGACGTCCACGCTCTCGGGTTGCTCGAGCGCGAACATCACCGCGCGCGCAATGTCTTCCGCCTGAAGCGATCCCGGGCCTGCACCCTTGTCGAAGAACGGCGTGTCAACCATGCCCGGTGCGATCAGCGTCACTCGTGCTCCGCTTCCATTGAGCTCAAGGCGAAGCGACTCTGCCATCCCGTGCACCGCGAACTTCGTCGACGAATAGAGCGACCCCGGGAGCGCGCGGGTGCCGGCGACGCTGCCCGTGAGAACAAAATGACCGGTGCTCGCCTTGATTCGCGGCATGCCGGCGCGGATCGTGAAAGCGGCGCCGAGGATGTTCGTCAGCACCATCTCGCGCCAGTGCTCGACAGACTCCTCGGTGAAGCCCCGGCGCGCGCCGAAGCCGGCGTTGACGAAGACCGCATCGATCGATCCGAACTGCGCCTCGGCCGCCGCCATCAGGGCTTCGACCTGATCGAAATCGGTCACGTCGGTCGGCACGGCGATTGCGCGCTCCTCACCCAGCTCAGCGACCAGCGCCTCGAGCTTGTCAGCGCTGCGCGCGGCGAGCGCCACGTTCCAGCCACTTGCCACCGCGGACCTTGCAGTTTCGGCGCCGATTCCCGAGGAGGCGCCCGTGATTACGAGTGTCTTGGTCATGACGGGCAGTCAATCAGAAAGCAAGTGGCGCGCCATCCGATTGAACACCCAGTTGTGAGCCGGGGCGATCGAGTACCAGTAGATCCCCGAAAGCAACGAATCGTTCGTCAGAGTCGCCGTCTGTACCAGCGTCGCGCCCCCCGCCCCATCCTCGATGTCCCATCGCAACCGCGCCTCGCCCGGCACGCGCATCTCGGCCACCAGCTCCAGGCGTTCGCCCGGCCGAGCTTCGATCACCCGCCAGAAGTCAACCACGTCGCCTTTGCGCAGCTCGTCACCGAACGGGCGCCCGCGGCGTAGTCCGGGGCCACCGCCGATGCGGTCAATCAGGCCACGGATCCTCCAGAGGAAGCCGGCCGTGCGGCCGTAGCCGAATTCGCCACCGATACGCGAGATCCGCCGGTATAGCTCGTCGCGATCGAGATCCGTGGAAAACGTGCGGCGATCGGTGAAGGCATCGAGCGACGGGCGTACGCGGCCAAGGCTCGGTGCGGCCTCGCGAACCCGCGTCGGCAGCGACGCGTCAGTCCAGCGAGATTCACGGCGAGTGCGTGATCGCTCGCGTTCGAGCGCGCGCCGCACCGCGTCGCGGTATGACTCAGGCTCAATTCCCGTCCATTCGCGGATGCGCTGGTCGCGGGTGACCACGTCATTTCGCAACCCCTCGATCAGCGGTCGCGCGATCGACATGTCCACACTGGTCACGAGGTGCAGCCAATAGGAGCTGAGCCGCGGCGTCAGCACCGGCACGGTGAGGATCCAGCACCGCCGGCCCTGCTCTCGCGCGCAGATCTTCATCAGGTCGGCGTAGCTGAGGCTCTCGCCACAGCCGATCTCCAGCGTCTGGCCGACCGACCGAGGCTCGTCGATCACCGCCAGCAGGTAGCTGATCACATCGCGGATGCCGATCGGCTCGCAGCGACTGCGCACCCAACGAGGCGTGATCATCACCGGCAGCTTGCGGGAGAGGTCGCGGATGATCTCAAAGCTCGCGCTGCCCGAACCAACAATGATTGCCGCCCGCAACTCGGTCACAGGCACATCTGCCTCGCGGAGCGCATCACCCGTCGCGTGACGGCTGCTCAAGTGTTCTGAAAGCTCGCCATCGTCGGCGCCGAGGCCGCTCAGATAGATGATCCTCTCCACCCCGGCGGCCGCGCAGGCGTCGGCAAAGTTGCGGGCACCGCGATTGTCGTCCTCCTTGAAGCTTGCGCCGCCAGCCAGCGAATGCACCAGGTAGTAGGCGACGTCGCAGCCTTCCAGCGCCGGCGCGAGCGACTCGCGATCCTGGACATCGGCGCGCCGCACGGTGAGCAGCCCTCCGGAGGCCCGTTCGCGCTCGGCCAATTTCTCGGGAGTTCGAGCGAGCGCCGTTACGCTGATCCCGTCGGTGACGAGACGATCGATCAGCCGCCCGCCGACGTATCCCGTCGCACCGATGACGGCGACCCGTCGGGGTGTCACTGGCCTTCGCCGCGGGAATCGAGCCACGGCCCGATCGCATCCCGCGCCGAGTCCCCCATGCGCTTGAAGACGGGACCAAAGAGCGGTCCGATCGCCTTGTAGGCGCCCTTCATGGTCACTTTCGCCGCATATGTCACGGCCGCGCCTTCACTCGTGGGGGCGACGGTGATCTCGTCAATTGCAATCGACCCGGCGTTTTCGCCGCGTAGCACTACGCGCGTCGGTAAATCGAACTCGAGGATCTCGTACTCGATCGAGTTCTCTCGTCCGAAGATCTCCATCGTCAGCTCAAACTTGGAGCCAACGCCGATCTCGCCCGTATCCAGACGCCGTGCAGCCTTGGTCGCCGGATCCCAGTGAACTGCATTTGAGAAGTCAGCCATCAGCGCGAATGCGCTTGCTGGGTCAGCTTTGGTCTGGACAGTTGCCGAGTACTTCGCCATTGCGGCGATTATGGCTGGTTGTCGCGCTCAAACGCGCACATGGCGCGTGAATTCCCCGGGGGCAGCAGCTTCCGATTCGGAGGCCACGCAGACACGGTCGCGCCCGTCCTTCTTGGCGCGGTAGAGGGCCGCGTCGGCTGCGGCGAAGACCGTCTCGTAGTCGAAGATGTCGCCGTAGTGCGATGCGGCCACGCCGAAACTCATTGTGACGGGCTGCCCGCCGCGCGGGGCGGCGCCCATCACCCGGTGCAGGTCGGAGGCGAACTCTTCCGCTTCGCCGACGTTTGCGCCGGGCAACAGAATCAAGAACTCTTCCCCGCCAATCCTGTAGGCCAAGTCGAACGCCCGCAGCTCTTTACGCATCACGTAGGCGATGTCCTTGAGCACGGCGTCTCCGACCGCGTGCCCGTGCCGGTCGTTGATGCGCTTGAAGTGGTCGATGTCGGCGACGATCACACCGACGGGCTCGGCGGTGAACTCCGAGCGCTGAGAGAGTTCAAGCGTGCGGTTGCGAAGAGCGGTGCGGTTGAGCAGACCGGTCAGTGGGTCGATCACGGCCTCCGTTCGGTGCTCGACATCAGAGAGCATCAGCGCGCTCGAAAGGATCGCGACCGCAATGATCATCGCGGCGGTCGCGCCGACCGCAACCGGGTTCTCCAAGAATGCCCCAAAGCCGCTGGAGATGACAGTGAGGGCGAGCAGCAGCTCGGTGACGAAAACTCCGGCGATCACACCGCGGAGAGAGAAGCGTGCGCTGAGCGTCACGACGGGGATTGCAAGCCAGGCCAGCGCCGGCGACTCGGCCCCGCCGGTCATGATTATGCAGGCGGCGATCACGACTTCCGCGGCGGCCCAGCCGGCGAACAGGTAGTACTCGGGACGTTCCGACCCGGCCGTGCGGTCCCCGGCGAGCTTGAAGAAACCGCCGGCGACGATGATCGCGACGATCGTGACCCCGATGGTCCCGACGCCGAGCCACGGTGTCGAAACGATCAGCGAGAGGGCGAGCACTCCCAGGGCAGCGATACGCAAGGGCCGAATGCGCTCGTCCATGTCGAGCATGCGTTCACGGTCCATACCGTCCCGTAGTAGCCAGGAGTCAGCCATGCCCATTTCATCGGCGCGGGCGACCGATACGTTGAACCAAACGCGGTACAAATCGCCGCAAATAGCGAGTATTTCTGGACGGATTAACGAAGACTTCGGGCGCGTCCAGGTGCGAACATTGACGCAGTGGCACGAATCACCGAAACACACCTGATCGTCGGACGCAGCCTCGAAATCCCGCTGGGCGAGATCGAACTGCGCGCGAGCCGCTCCTCGGGCCCCGGAGGGCAGCACGCAAACAAGACCGCCTCGCGAGTCGATGCGAGCTTCGACGTCCTGGCGTCGAGCGCTCCTGGCGAGCAGCAGCGCGCGCGGATTATCAAGCGAGTTGGCCCGATAGTGCGGGCAACCGCCCAGGACGCACGATCGCAAGCTCGCAACCGAGACCTGGCGCTGACGCGACTCGGCGAGAAGCTCGAAGGCGCGCTCAGCGTGAAGCGCACGAGAGTGGCAACAAAGCCGAGCAAGGCCTCCAAGGAGCGCCGCCTGCAATCCAAGCGCGCCGCGTCAGAGACCAAGGCGAAACGCCAAAAGCCGCGGCTCACCGAAGATTGACGAGGCGCTCAATCGTGCGAACCAGCGACTCATGCTGCCCGACCTTGGTTCGCGGGGGTCCCCCGCGCGAACCCCTCAACCTGGCGGGACGTCGGATCGGGTAAGCCGATCCGACCAACAAAGCCGCTGCCCGACCAAGGTTCGCGCGGGTTCCCCGCGCGAATCCCTCCACCTGGCGGGACGTCGGATCGGGTAAGCCGATCCGACCAATTAAGCAGTGGAGCTAGCCGGGCTCGAACCGGCGACCTCTTGCATGCCATGCAAGCGCTCTCCCAACTGAGCTATAGCCCCAAGCAGGGGTGATCTTAGCGAGGCGGATCTACGCCGCGTCGTCCTCGACCAAGTCCCCGGCGTGCGAAATCTCAAGCTCCAGAGCCGGCGCATCGCCCCAGAGTTCCTCGAGCCGGTAATACTCGCGAACTTCGGGAACCATGATGTGTGCGATCACGTCGCCGTAGTCGAGCAGGATCCAGCGGCGCTCGCGCTCGCCTTCGGTGTGCACGGGGAGCATGCCGGGGTCTGCCTTCATTCCTTCGCGGACGGCGTCGTGCAGCGCCTTGGTCTGACGATCGCTGCGACCGCTGCAGAAGACGAAATAGTCGGCGAAGTTGGCGAGTCCGCGCACGTCAAGGGCGTTGATCTCCACCCCCTTTTTGTCGTCGAGCAGTTCTGCAATCCGTCGAGCCAGCTCTTCGCCTGTGATCTGAACTTCTGGCTTGTCGCTCATCGGTAGAGACCGGCCTCCTCGATCAACTCGGCAACGCCGGCCGGCACAAGGTGCGCCACGGTCGCCCCGTTGTAGATGCGGTCGCGAATCAGCGTTGAAGAGATGTCGATGCGCGGCATGTCGAAAGTCTGCGGACTCTTGCCCCCGGTCGCACGCTCGACCTCCGCGATCGCCTCTTCGCGGTTGTGCTCAACGCGCGTGGCCATCGCGATCTGCGCGAGCGTGCCGATCCGTTCGGGTTCGCGCCAGTTGCCGAATGACATCGCCTGGTCGGCCCCGATGATCAGCGTGAATTCCGTCTCTGGCTCCTGATCCTTCAACGTCGCCAGCGTATCGACGGTGTACGACGTGCCTTCGCGCTCAAGCTCAAGCGTCGAAATGGTCAGCCCAGGCTGACCGATCACCGCGAGCTTGACCATCGCGAGACGTCGCTCATTCCCGGGGTCGGCATCTGGCTCGATCTCGCGGTGCGGCGGGATTCCCACCGGCACGACGCGCACCTCGTCGAGGTCGAGCTGAATTCGGGCTTCTTGGGCGCAGATCAGATGGCCGTGGTGCGGCGGGTTGAATGTGCCACCGAAGACTCCTACGCGCATTAGCCGTGAATCACCCTCGCACCTGGCCGTCGCCGCGAGCCACGTACTTGTAGGTGCAGAGTTCGCGCAGCGCGAGCGGCCCGCGGGCGTGGAGCTTCTGGGTGGAGATGCCGATCTCGGCACCGAGCCCGAATTCGCCGCCGTCGGTGAAGCGCGTCGAGGCGTTGACGTACACGCAGGCGGCGTCTACGAGGCTCGTGAACTTGTCCGCCGACTCGTTTGAGTCGGTGACGATCGCCTCGGAGTGGCCGGTGCCGTGCAGGTTCACGTGTTCGATTGCGGCGTCAACTGAGTCAACGATTCGCACGGCGAGAATCAGGGCGAGGAACTCGGTGTCCCAGTCGGCGTCATTGGCAGCCTCGATTGGTCCCGCTTCCACGCCGGCAAGCGCCCGCGTCTGGGCGTCCGCGCGCAGTTCGACGCCGTCGTCGCTGAGCCGCCTGAGCACGCGTGGGAGAAACTCCGCGGCCACCGCTTCATGCACCAGAAGCGTCTCCGCGGCGTTGCAGACGCCAGGTCGCTGGACCTTCGCGTTGACAACGATCTCCTCCGCCCAATCAAGATTTGCGCTGGCGTCGACAAAGACGTGGTTGTTTCCGGCCGCCGCGTAGATCACCGGGACTGTGGCGACGCTTTTGAGCGCGGCCTTCAGGCCTTCGCCGCCACGCGGGATGATCAGGTCGATCACTCCCTCCTGCGTGCCGAGCTCCTTGAGCTCGTCGCGATCTCCCCCGCCGAGGATTGAGATCGCCGCTTCAGGGACCCCGACGCCGGCAATCGCTTCGCGAGCGACCTCGGCGAGCACCGCGTTTGAGTGGGCTGCTGCGGAGGAACCGCGCAGGACGATCGCGTTGCCGCTCTTGAGCGCGAGCGCCGCGGCGTCGATCGTGACGTTCGGGCGCGCCTCGTAGACGACCGCGATGACGCCGAGCGGAACGGCGACTTTGCGCACGTCGAGCCCGTTGTAGAGCTTGAATTCCGAGAGCAGGCGGCCTGCCGGATCCTCTAGCTCCACGACCTTGCGCACGTCGCTGGCGATCGCCTCGAGCCGGGCGCGATCGAGCATCAAGCGGTCCATCAGCGCGTCGGTCAGGCCTGCTTCGCGGCCAGCGTCAAGATCCTTCGCGTTGGCCTCGACGATGGTGTCGATTCGGGCGTCGATCGCGTCGGCGATCGCGCTCAGCGCCGCGTTCTTGGTCTGGGTGTCGAGTCCCGAGAGTTGGCGCGAGGCCGACTTCGCCTCGGCGCAGATGTCTGAGACCGTTTTCTGAGTGATCGCCATCGGTCCCTACAAGGTACCGGGCGCGCTATCGGTCGCAGTTGATCGGCGACCAGCCGTAGAGCGCGACGCTCTCCGGGTTCTGGCTCGCCTGTCGGCCCTCGGGGCCGAGCGTGTCCGGATTGGGATCGACTCGGCCGTGGAGCCAGCGAACCGCCTTGCGGTTCTGCGCGCTGTATGTGTAGGGCTCGAAATAGAGCGACTTCTTGTAGTGCTTCTTGCCCTTGCGCACGTGCATGTTTCGTAGCGTGAAGTTGGGATCGCAGTAGCGCATTTCGTCGTGCAGGGTGAAGCTGTCCCTGGTGCTCTGCACGATCGCCCGTACCATGCCGCCGCCGGCGACGGCGGTCGTGTTGGCCATCAGGTACGTCGCGTGGCTGTAATGGGGGCGCGGGTTGTAGACGTCGAGTCGATAGGTGTTGTAGAGCTTCGATTCGCCCGGCAGAGTCGCGATCGTCGTCGGACCCTCGCCGAAGTAGTAGGCCCGGAGGTACGCGCGGTTTGGACCCAGTCCGCTGTCGAACTTGTAGGCGCCCAGCGTCTGTGGTGCGAGCAGCGGCGGAACGGTGCTTGACCCGCAGCCGAAGTCGTAGTTGTCAAAGCGCGTAAGGATCTGCGGCGGGATCGCGCGGCGATCGAGGAATGCGCGCACGCGCAGCTCCTTGACACCCTTGGGCGCATAGCCCTTGCCCGGCGAGCCGAGATTCGGCGCGAAAGAGACCATCACGTAGCGCGAATCACGCACCCATTTCCAACCTGTCGCGGCCGGTGCGGGTACGAGCTTGCAGGCGCGTGACTGGAACTCGAATGCGCGCGTCGCGTCGTGCCCGGCCCACTTGCCGTCGATGAACCATCCCCACTTGGAGGGCTGTTTGGGGACCGGTGGAGTCCTGCTCCATGTGAGCGTCGCGATGTGTCGATCGAAGGTGTCCTTGAACTCGTAAACCGTCTGGCCGTCGATCGGCTCAAGCATCGGGAAATACTTGCCTGCCTTGTGCGCGGCGCGATCTTCGGTTCCGAATCGGGCCACCCGGCACGACGGGAGATTCGGTGAGGGGTACGGCGACTTGCGCAAGGTGCTGTTCTTGATGAAGCTCCAGATCACGGTGCTTCGCCCGCGCGAGGTCCAGCCGTCGAACGGGAACTTGTAGGGCTTGGAGAAGCGCCACGAGTCGCCCTTTCTGAGCGTGCGCACGGCGGAATCGGTCGAGAGTCGGCTGCACGCGGTCGGGAAATGGCCCGGCTTGACCTTCGGCGCCTCGGTTGCCGTTTGCGCACCCGCGGCCGCGACGCCAGGCCCGAGAGAACCCAGCGCCACGAACACCGCGAGAGCGAAATGGCGTTTCTGCGGAGTCGCCATCCCCCTCTTCAACACACGCCCCAACCCCACGATGCGCGCCACCCCCGCAATTTCCGTCCAACCTTTGGCACCAGGTGCCAGAGGTTGTGTGCAATTGCGAGGTTTTGGGTGGTGTGGCTTGGGGTTACAGCTCGCGGACGAAGTGCTTGCTGTAGAAGTAGAAGCCTTCGCGCTCGTAGAAGCGGTGGGCGTCCAAGCGATGGACGGCTGAGTCGAGGCGGATTGCGTCGACACCGATTGCGATCGCGACTCCTTCGAGGTACTTCACGAGCTCAGCGCCATAGCCGGCAGAACGCCACTCGGAGCCAACGACCAGGTCGTCGATGTAGAGCGCGTTGCCGACCGCCATGTTGAGGATGAAGCGAAACCCGGCAATCGCGCGCAACTCGCCATCGACTTCAACACCGACGATCCGATAGCTCGACGCGTCGTAGGTCTGCCGATAGCGGTCGATGAAATCCTCGAGCGTAAGGTGGTCGCGCAGCTGGCGCAGGATCGGGTAGATCCGCGCGATGTCGTCGTCGGAAGTAGTCAGTTCGACGATCTCGAAGTCGCCGGTGGCGGAGGTCGCGTAGTCGTCCTGCTGGTTCTCAGTCGTCACTTCGTCCTCAGTCATCGTCAGGTCAGCACCAGGTTGTCGCGATGTACCGCCTCATCCGTGGCGTGCGGCATCAACTCTCGGACTGATTCCGACTGTAGTCCCTTGATCCTGCGCAGCTCATCAGCGCTGTAGTTCACGATGCCCTTGCCGATCGCGGTGCCCGACGCGACAATCTCGACCGCGTCTCCGGCCTGAAAGTCGCCGGAAACCTCGGCGATGCCAACCGGCAGAAGGCTCGTCCCCTGTTCACTGAGCGCGCGTTGCGCACCGGCATCCACGTGCAGTGAGCCGGCCGCCTCCTTCGCGTAGCGGATCCAGAGCTTGAAGCTGCTCTGCGGCTGCGGATGCGCGGCGAAGTGTGTGCCCTCGTCAGCATCGCCGGCCGCGGCGCGCGCGACAGCCCCCTCCCGCTTGCCCCCGCAGACGACCACCTCGATACCACCGGCGGTGGCGATCTCCGCCGCCCGGACCTTCGAGTTCATGCCGCCCGAGCCGATCGCGCTGGCCGAGCCGCCGATCGACATCGATGCAAGTTCAGTGAAATCGTCGACCCGAGACACCCGCTCAGCCGAAGCGTCCAAGGAAGGATCGGCCGTGTAGAGCGCATCGATATCGGTGGCAAGCACCAGCCGCCGCGCACCGACGAGGATTGCGACTTGCGCGGCGAGAAAGTCGTTGTCGCCGAACGTGATCTCGTCGGTCGCCGTGGTGTCGTTCTCGTTGATCACCGGCACAACGTGCCAGTCGAGCAGTTTGCGCAACGTCTGCCGCGCATTCACATACGTCGATCGCGCCGCGAAGTCGTTCGCGGTGAGCAGGATCTGGCCAGTCGCGATCCCCCGCTCGGCGAAAAGCCGGTCGTAGGCGGAGTAGACCTGCCCCTGGCCGACCGCAGATGCCGCCTGCAGCTCTGCCATCGCGCTCGGCCGCCCGTCAAGACCCAGCAGCTGAATACCGCGCGAGATCGCCCCGCTGGTCACGAGCACGACATCGGTCCCCGCCTTGTGCAGGTCAGCCGCCTGCGCGACGATCGACTCGACGACCTCGCTGCGCACGGCCCCGCTCTCGTCAGTTGCGACGTTTGATCCGACTTTGATGACTACCGGCATTTGCGGAGCAGGCTACTGGCCGGCCTGGCGCATCTTTGTGGCGAATCCATCGACGCCGTCGCCGCCGTCGATGCGCACGCGCTTGAGCTCGAACGGCTGGTCCGGCGTCGCGACTCCTTCAATCACGGTCGTCGCCCCCTTGTATCCCGCTTCCTTGACGGCCGCGATCGTCGCGTCGTTGTACTTGCCCGCCGGGTAACAGAAGAAATCGACCGGCACGCCGAACTTCTCGGCAATCTGCCTGCGTGAACCGGCGACTTCCGCTTCGAGCTGGGCGCCCGAGATCGATGTGAGATCCGAGTGGTTGATCGTGTGCGAGCCGATCTCCCAGCCGCTGGCGATCAACCGCTTGACCATCGACGCTGTAAGGCCGGTCTCCGGGTTGTTCACGTTTCGCAGCTCAACGAACAGGACCCCGGGCCAGCGGTGCCCAGCCAGAACCGGCCGCGCCACTTTGTCATGGCTTGGATACCCGTCGTCAAAGCTGATCACCACAGGCTTCTCGGGCAACTTGAAACCATCGTCCCAGTACTTGAACAGCTGCGCCATCGTGATGCCGGTGTAGCCGTTGTCGGCGAGCCACTGCATCTGGCCCTTGAAGTCAGCGGGTGTCACCCAGAGCTCCGGATATGGCGTGCCGGCTGGGGCCTTCTTCGTGACGTGGTACATCAGGATCGGCACCGGGTCGTCATGTGGGCCGCTCACCTTCTCAGTCGATTGCGGCGTGACCTTGGCGGTTGCGCCGGTCGATGCGGTTGACGCCGGCTTTCGCTGCGACTGCGGCGCCGCTGGACGCACCGACGCCTGCTGCTGCTCGTCCTCGCCGCCGCCGAGCACGATCGCGAGCGTGACGACTATCACCACTGCCATCACGGCCGCCGGGATCCAGCGCTTGAGCTCGTCCCAATCCCAGCGCATGATCAGGCCTCCAGCTCGAAACGCTCGCCAGCGATCTCGATCTCGTCGCCGGACTCGAAGCCCTTGCGCTCAAGCTCGCGTATCACGCCGATTTGGCGCAGGCGTGCTTCGATGTGCCTGAGGGCCTCATCGTTGCCGGTGTCAAACCGAGCAAGCAACAACTCAATGCCCTTGCCACGCACCGCAAACACTCGCGGTTCGATCTCTTCGACCGCAAATCCGTCGCTCTCGCCAGGTCGGTAAACGATATGGCCGGTCCGCGCCGAGGTCTCGCCGCGCGCGTCAGATTCTCCCGCCGGGAAGACCTCGCCGGCGTCGGCCGGCGCGTGCTCGAAGATCGATTTGCGCAGAGCATCCAATCCTTCGCGCGTCGCTGAAGAAGTCAGGACGACGTCGAGTGCGCGGTCACCGAGGCGCTCACGCCAGTCGGCGAGTGCTGCGCGCGCGTCCTCGGGCGGCACAAGGTCGGCCTTGCTCAGAGCAAGAATCCGCGGGAGCTCCGCGAGCCGCCGATCGTGCTCGGAGAGCTCACGTTCGACGGTCTCGAAATTCTCGACCGGGTCGCTGCCGTCAAGCGGCGCAAGGTCAAGCACGTGCACCAGCAGCCTGCAGCGCTCGACATGGGCGAGGAACTCGTGGCCAAGGCCCGCGCCCGCGTGCGCATCTTCGATCAGGCCCGGAATGTCGACCAGCACGAGCTGGCGATCGTCCGAGTCGAGTGTCCCGAGCACCGGTTCGAGCGTCGTGAAGGGATAGTCCGCGATCTTCGGGGCGGCCGCCGTCATGCGATCGAGCAGCGAGGACTTTCCGGCATTGGGAAGCCCAACCAAACCGGCGTCGGCTAGCAGTCGTAGGCGCAGCTCCAGTTCGACCTCTTCGCCAGGCAGGCCATGCTCGGCGAAGCGTGGTGACTGCTGAGTGCTGGTTGTGAACTGCTTGTTGCCGCGCCCGCCCGTACCACCGCGGGCGATCACGAACGCCTCGCCGGGCTCGTTGAGCTCGACTTCGGCCGCACCGTCGGCGCGCGTCACCCGCGTACCGGGCGGGACGGGCAGCTCCAGTGGTTCGCCGGTCGATCCGTGACGGCGGTTGCCTTCCCCCGGATGACCGCTCTCCGCGCGAAACTCCGCGCGACCGCGATAGCGCTGAAGGTCGCGCATCGACGGATCGCAAACGACCACGACATTGCCGCCGTGGCCGCCGTCGCCGCCGTCGGGTCCGCCCTTGGGGACGTGCGCCTCGCGCCGGAACGAGATGCAGCCGTCGCCGCCGCGCCCAGCGAGCACACGAAATTTGACATGGTCAAAGAACACCTGCTGATGGTAGGTGCCAGCTCAAGCCGAGAATCTTCAACGGTTTGCGGTCGCAGGCAGCCGGCCTAAAGCTTCTTGATCGATCCCGAGAGGTCGAAAGCGGCAAGCTGCTCGCTGCCGGGGAAGCGGATCCTCAGCTTGACGCTCCTGGAGTGAAGCGCCTTGGGCAGCGAGAAGGTCGCTGCCGCCGAGCACACCCCGCGCGCGAGTTGCAGGTCAGACTGCTTGACGTAGGTCTTGGACTTGCCCCGTAGCTTCGAGGTCACGACGAGCTTCGCCTTGCCAGCGCAGATCGCGGGCGAGACTGCCGCGCTAGCGAATCCGAGCGTCGCCCGGACCCGCGGTCGATAGGTCTTGCCCGATGTCTTGCCGGAGATCCGCTTGAACTGAACGCTTGCGACCTTCTCCGGAGTCGACGCCAGCGGAGGCGGCGCCGGGACGTCTACGGTGAAAGCGACTGCTTGCGTACCGACGTTGCCCACCCCGTCGACGGCGCGCACGTTCAGCGTGTGCGCGCCGTCGGCAAGCTGACGAGTCAGGAACTCGGCGTCGTCGCAGTCGCGCAAATCACTGTCGTCATACGCGCACCGCAGTTCGGTAACGCCTGTGTTCGGCGCCGGGTCGACGGCCGAAACGGTCGCCGAAGGCGCGGCCGAGGTGACCACTTCTCCGGCGAGCGGCGAATCGACCGTGATCGACGGCGCGGTGGTGTCGATCTTGATGTTTCGGGCGTCGATCCCGGTGTTGCCGGCCGCGTCGGTGTTCTTGACCTCGACTGTCCAGACACCGTCGTCAAGGTCGAACGGGCCGTAAGAGGTCTGAGAACTGCAAGCGCCCCAGGCAGAGGGTGAAGACGCATCCGCGAGAAAGTGCCGGCACGCGGTTGTCTCGGCTTGGCCCCCGGTCACCGCAAAGGCGAACGTCTGCACGCCAGAGCTTGTTGGCGTGTCGAATTCGCCGAGCACGACGCTCGGCGGCGTTGTGTCGACCGTGAAGTTCTTATAGGCAAAGCCTGAGTTGATGAATCCGTCGCCCGTCGCATCGATGTGGCGAACCCAGAAGCGATAGGTGCCGTCGGTCAGCGCAGCCGGCACGAACGAGTTGGTGCAGACCACCCCGTCATAGGAGACACCATCGGGAGCCGTGATCTCGCATCGCGAAGTGCCTGGGTTGGCGTCGACGATTGAGAAGGGAAGCGATGGCGTGGCGCTGTTGACGAGCGTCGGAACGGCGGAGAGACTGACCGTCGGCTGGGTCGAATCCATCGACCACGACTGCGATGCCGAGTAGAGCACGGAATCGATCGTTATGCGGACCGAGAACGTCCAAACGCCTTCGATGCTCGTACTCAACCCGTAGCCGCCGCTCCAGTCGGCGCGGTTGCCCGGCGCAAACGGCGTGCCGGCGTGTGAGAAGGGCGACGTGTTGCAGGCGCGCCAGTCGATCGTCTGCGGCGAGCTACCGGTGACCGTGAGCCGGCATTCCGGAGTGCCGCTGGGCACAGAAGTCGACCCGGTCACCGAGTAGTGCAGTTGCGAGGCGATCTGCGCCGTGTTGTAGACGCCGCCGGGCATGCGCCCCGCCTCCGACTCGATGCTGACCCCAGGCGTGGTTCCCACCGGTGTGGCGGTTGCTCCGCCGGCCAGCGACGCGCAGAGCACCACAGCCAGTGCGAAAAGTGATGAGAATCTTGCGAGCACGAGCAAACACTCCGATCCGAGTCGACCGCTTCGAGAACACGGACGTTCGCAGGAGGATACTCAACGGTAAGCGCCCGAGCGCGCCGCGAAAACCTAAGAAGCGCTGGCAGCGTCCGAGACGCTGATCACGCGGCCATGGCGGCCGGTTGAGAAGTCCACCACGCCCTCGCGAGCGGCGTAGATCGTGTGGTCACGACCAATGCCGGTGCCCTCGCCGGGCTTGTAGACGGTGCCGCGCTGGCGCACGATGATCTCGCCACCGGTGACGCTCTGGCCGGCGAAGACCTTCACGCCGAGGCGCTTGGCATTCGAGTCGCGACCGTTCTTGCTGGATCCAAGACCTTTTTTGTGAGCCATCGTCTACTCCTCGGTTTTCTTTGCTGCCGGCTTCTTTGCTGCAGGCTTCTTGGCGGCGGGCTTCTTCTCCGCTGCCGGCTTCTTCTCAGCCGCGGGCTTCGTGGCAGCGGCCGGCTTGGCCTCGGCTGACTCGTCGGCCTTCTTGGCCGGTGCCTTCTTGGCCGGAGCGGCGGCGCCGCCCGTGATCTTCGTGACCTCGAGGCGCGTCAGTTCCTGACGGTGACCCTGAGTCTTCTTGTAGCCACGCTTGGGCTTGAATTTGAACACGCGGATCTTCTCGCCACGCTCGTGGCCGCGGATCGTCGCCTCGACCTTGACCTTCTCAAGGCCCTTGGCGTCGAGCACAACGTCCTTGCCGCGCAGCATCAGGGGCTTCAAGGCGACCTTCGCGCCTTCCTTGCCCTCCATGCGGTCGACCATGATGAAGTCGCCCTCGGAAACGCGGTGCTGGTTACCGCCGACTTCGACCACGGCGTAAGTGTCTTGTTTGGTGGCGGTTGCCATCAGATTCGGTGCTTTCTAGCTGTCAGAAGATTCGTTGGAAGAAGCCGAATCGCCGCCCTGTCCCGACTTTTCGGAACTGCGGGCACGCGAACGACCCCGACCTCCCCGACTGCCGCGTCGGCGCGGGGATTTGGATTCGGAGGATTCTAGTTGGTCGGAATCGCCATTTTGCGAAGAACCCTCCCCGACCACAGCAGGCTTTCGCTCTGAGCGCGGCTTCTTGGCCGTTTTGGGCGGCCCGTCGTCGGCGATCTCCGCGCGCGCGACGTTGCGTCCGACGTCCGTGATCCGCACCAGCGCCTTGGTTCCGATGCGGTCCAATGCGCCCGAGATGGCGATTATGTAGTGATCGATCTTGGCGACGGCCGCGTCGTCCTCGTACATGTGCGGTTCGACGACACTGACCATCAACTCGTCGCCGATCTCAAACGGCAGTGCCCGCTTCTCGACGTCCTTGACCTTGCCTTCGAGCGTGACAGCGAAGTGTTCAAGCGGCAGACCATCGCCGCCCTCGAACATGATCACCTTGCCGGTCGTCATCTCGAGATGCGCGATCGGCTGGCCCGTGCCGTGCAGCAGCGCGTTGGTTACACGCGGATTGATCTGCACGAGATATGCGTCGGAGTTCGGGTGTTCGGCGATGTACTCGCGCAGGTGGCGCTCGACGTGCAGTGCGACGGTCTCCTCGGAGAGCACGACGCCCTCGCCATCACAGACGGGACAGCGCTTGGTCATTATCTCGCGCACGCCGTCGGTGACGTTCTGACGCGTCATCTCGACCAGTCCGAGCGGGGAGATCTCGACGACATGAGTCTTGGTGCGGTCCTCATCGAGATGCTTGCGCATCACCTTGAGAACGGCATCGCGGTTGCTCGCGCGAGCCATGTCGATGAAATCGATCACGATGATGCCGCCGATGTCGCGCAGACGGATCTGGCGCACGGCCTCTTCTGCGGCCTCCAGGTTGGTGTGCGTGATCGTCTCCTCAAGACCACGCGCCTTGCCCTTGCCGGTGAAGGAACCCGTGTTGACGTCGATGATCGTCAGGGCCTCCGTGTGCTCGATGATCAAGTAACCGCCAGACGGCAGGTCCACGCGTGTGGAGAGGATCTTCTGAATCTCCTCCTCCACCCCATACTGCTCGAAAAGCGTCTTCTTGGGCGCCTCGTAGCGGATTACGCGATCGGCGAGCTCCGGCGCGGTGCGCGTGAGGAACGACTTGACGCGCTCGAACTGAGCCTCGTCGTCGATCAGCGCCTCATCGAGCTCGTCGGTGAAGACGTCGCGGATGACGCGAATCGAGAGGTCTGCTTCCTGGAAGATCATCGCCGGCGCTGAGGCCTCCTTCGCGCGGCCTTCGAGCACGCCGTTGAGCATGTTCAGATAGAGGAGCTCACGCACGAAATCCTCGTGCGTGGCACCGCGGGCCGCGGTGCGGATGATCGCGCCGCCGCCAAGCAGGTCCAGCCCGCGCGACTCGCGCTTGAGCCGGATGCGTTCCTTGTCCTCGAGCCGCCGCGAAAAGCCAACGCCTTCGCCGCTCGGCACGAAGACCATGTAGCGGCCGGGAATCGCCAGCTGCATGGTCAGGCGCGCGCCCTTTGTCTTGAGCGGATCCTTGGTGACCTGCACCACGATCTCCTGCCCGCTCTTGAGCAGATCGGTGATTCGGGCGCCGCGGCCGGTGCCGCGCTTGGCGACCTGCTTGCCGTCGACGACGATGTCGTCGACGTGCAGGAAGCCGTTCTTCTCAAAGCCGATGTCGACGAACGCGGCCTCAAGTCCGGCAACGACGTTTTCGACCTTCGCCTTGTAGACGTTGCCGACGATCGAACGCTCACCGCGGCGCTCCAGGTAGAGCTCGGCGGTGCGCCATTTTGTGGTGTCCTTGGCGGTCGCTCCCGTTGGCTTCTTGCTCGGAGTGCCTGCGGCCTCGAGCATCGCCACGCGGGTTTCGTTGCGGTCCGCGCTGACCAAAACCTTCTTCTTCACTTTTTACCTCTGAAGTTGTTTCAACTCAGCCAAATGCGCCAGATTCCCGTGATTTCACGGAGACCGACTGCAATAGGCCGAGCGCGATGAACGTGGCGAGCACCGAAGCTCCCCCGTAACTCATAAGCGGCAGCGTCACACCCGTGATGGGCATGATGCCGACGTTCATCCCTACGTTTACGAATACTTGGAACATCAAGATCGCCACGACTCCCGCGGCGATCAGCGCACCGAACAGGTCACGGGCCAATGCGAGTATCCGCAGCCCGCGCCAAATCAGCAGCGCGTAAAGCGTCATGACAAGAGCCGCTCCGGCAAAGCCGTACGACTCGCCGACCACCGCAAAGACGAAGTCAGTGTGGTGTTCGGGGATGAAGTTCAATTGCGTCTGGGTCGCATTGTCGGCGCCGCGCCCGACGCGCTGGCCCGATCCAATTGCGATCTCCCCTTGGTTCTGCTGGAAGCCCTGGCCGGAGGGGTCTTCGCCTGGGTGCAGGAACGCGGTCAGGCGATCGACTTGGTAGTCGTGGAGCACGTTCACGCCGGCCGCCGGCAGCGCCCAGAGCACGGCTGTCGCGACCAGCACGATCACCATGAAGAGGGCGAACATCTGCTGCCAGGGAATCCCGGCGATAAAGAGCATCGTCAGCGCGATCGCCCCATAGACCAGCGCCGATCCGAGGTCCGGCTGGAGAAAAACGAGTGCTGCGGGGATCGCGGTCAGGCCAAGCACCGGCAGCACGATCCCATCGGTGTGGCGGTCGCGCGCTCGATCTGCGATGAACGCCGCGAGCGTCAGGATCAGCAGCACCTTGCCCAGTTCCGACGGCTGGAACTGGAAGAAGCCAAGGTCGATCCAGCGGCGCGAGCCCTTCGCCGCTGCGCCGACCAGCAGCACAAAGACGTTCGACGCGACGAGAAACGCGTAGATCTGCGTGCGGTATTCACGCAGTCGTGTGTAGTCGATCCGGCTGACTGCCAGCAGCAGCGCAAGCCCGACTGCCGCGAAGACCGACTGGCGGATCACGTAGTAGTGCGGGGAGCCAGCAATGTCGTCGCGCGTGGCGCCGCTGAGCACGACGACACTGCAGATCATCAGTCCGACCGCCGCCAGCAGCAGCGGTACGTCGAATCCGCGGGACAGCGCCTGCGCCGAAGCATCGGCCCGGAAGCGCTTGACTCCTGCCGCGACTCCGGTCGGGTCGACCCTCTGCGCGGGTATGTCTGCGGTCGGCATTGGCGTGTACAAACGAAAAAGTCGTGGTCAGGGCGCCTGGACTAAAGCGTTCTCGAATTGCCCGGCTGCCACTTCTGTTGCTCAGACTTGCTGAGCCCGAAAAGCTTTGCGAGGATCTGGCGGGCTGCTGGCGCGGCGGACTCGGCGCCAAAGCCTCCCTGCTCAACCGTCACAGCGACAACATAGCGCGGGTTGGGGTACGGAGCGAGTGCGACGTACCACGACTGGTCTTCCTTGCCGCCCCCGGCTTCGGCCGTACCGGTCTTGCCGGCGATCTGAACTGGGAAATCGCCGAACACAGCAGCCGAGGTGCCGCCGCCGCCCTGGGCTGCGGCATGCAGCCCGCCGAGGATCGCGTCGATGTTCGACTTGTTCAGATCCAGTTTGCGCCTGGAAGGTCGCTTGATCTCTTGCACAGCTTGTCCAGACGGCCCATTGATGCCCTTGCCCAGGTGCGGCGTCACGACGTAACCGCCATTGCCGAGCGCTGCGTAAGCGACTGCCATCTGCAGCGGCGAGGCGAGTGTCGAACCCTGGCCGACCGACGCATTCATGTTGTCTCCCGCGTTCCACGGGCGCTTTTCTTGGGCGCGGATGATCTTCGGATTTGAAACCTGCCCGGCAGCAGCGTCCGGCAGGTCGATCGTCGGCTTACTCGCAAGCCCGAGGCGCCCGGCCATCCGCTGAATGATCTGGCCGCCCTTCTGGTAGGCCTTGAGGCCCTGCTGGTAGAAGTAGATGTCACTCGAGTACTGCAGTGCCTGCGTGAGGTTGATGTTGCCTAGTGGTTCCTTGCCGGCGTTCTGCCACTTGTAGCCCCCGTACTCCCAGACTCCGGCATCGTCGATCGACCAACCCGGCGTCAACAGACCGGCCTGCATATTCGCGATCGACGTGATCGCCTTGAAGGTCGAGCCTGGCGGGTAGACCGATCCGACCGTGCGGTTGATGATCGGGAGACCGTTGGACGCGGAGCTGATGCGGTCGTAGACCGACTGCTTGAGTACCCCGGAAAAGACCGCGGGGTCATAGGTCGGATAGCTGGCCATCGCGCGGATCTCGCCGGTTTGAACATCCATCACGACAAAGGCAGACCCGTGCGTGGGTACGCCTGCCGAGCCGCGGGCGATCGCCGCCTCGCCGGCTTGCTGAAGGCCCTTGTCGATTGTCAGGCGCAAACTGTTTCCGGTTCTGGGCTTCGTGCCGGGTAGCTCCTTGCGGGCCTTGCCGCTGGCCTCAACCTCGATGCGCTCAAGGCCCGGCTTGCCGCGCAGGTAGCGGTCGTACTCGTACTCAAGCCCGGTCTGGCCCACTCGGTCACCCTGCGAGGCGCCTTCGAACTGGCGGGATTCGAGTTGCTGCTCGTCGATCTCGCGCACGTAGCCGAAGAGGTGGGCCGCGAGCGTGCCATTTGGATACGCGCGCTTGTAGGACTGCGAGACCGTGACGTGCGGAAATGCCTCGCTGTTTTCGGCAACCTTGACGACGCTTTCGTAGTCGACGTCCTCAGCGACGACGGCGTTTGCGAAACCCTCTTGGCGAATCGAGTCGCGCATCTTCTCCTTGAGCTCGCGCTGCGGCGTGTGCAGCGCCAGTGAGAGGCGCTTGAGCACTGGGGCGAAGTCGGGATTGTTGAAGACGAGCTGCTGGTTCTTTTGGGAGAGAGCGATGTCCCAAGCGTTCTGATCGATCCTCACCTGCCAAGAACTGCGGTTCTTGACGAGCGTGTTGCCGTTGCGATCCAGAATGTCTCCTCGCGGCGCCTCCACGCGCACGTCGCGTACGCGGTTCTGAGTCGCCTCGGCGAGGTATTGGTCGCCGCTGAGCACCTGCAGGAACCAGAGCCTGAAGAAGACGATCGCGAATAGGCAGAGCGCCACGATGCCTAGCACGGCGATTCGCAGCGTCGCACGCGAACCCATCGCGTCGGATTGGCGAGTCGGGAGGCGGAAGAACGGCGCGCTGTCGGGCATCAGATTCCACCCCCGCGCTTGCGACTCAGCTTGCGACGCCGTCGCGAGTCGATCGTCGGCGCTGCGAGCACACTCTGGCTCGCGATCGTCGCGCGTCGCCGCCGGTGTACTGGATCGGCCCCAAGCCCGATCGCCGGGAGCATCGCCCAGCGGGCAACACGGAAGACGATCGGCGCGAGCAGCGCCCCCCAGACGGCAGACATCAGGATCTGCCAGAGCATCGCCAGCGGCTCGGGCGCCGGCTGGCCCAGCGAGAACTGCAGGACCGCGAAGCCAATGGTGAAGAAGACGTTCGCGCTCGCTCCGACCGCAGAACTCGTCAACGGATGCACGGGGTGATACAGCTCGCGCAGTCGCCCGGCGGCGTAGCCGCCAATAGTCAGAAGTAGTGAAGAGACGCCCATCGTCTGGATCAAAGTGAGATCAATCAGAAAACCCGCGACGAAACCGGTAGTCGCGCCGACGCTCGATCCGCCGAGCAGTCCGATCGAGACCACCAGTACCGGGATGAAGTCAGGGACAACGCCGAAAAGGCGAAACTGCGCCACCACGGCGATCTGAATAAGCACCCCGCCGCCGACCACGAGCACGAGGCGCCAGAGCGTGCGTATCTGCTCGGGCCTCATCGATCAGCCCCTCGCTCTGGTCAATACCTGTACGAGTTGAACGTCGCGCATGTCGGCATAGGGCTGGATCCGTACGCGTCCGAAGAGTTTGAGCTCTTCGCTGTCGACGCTCGAGACAGAGCCGATCGGAATTCCTGCCGGAAAAATCGAGTCGACCCGCTCGGGGTCGTCGGTCGTACCCGAAGTCACGACCATGTCGCCGGTCCGGATACCTCGCGTCTTCTGGATGTAGACCATCTGGAGATCCTCCGCTCCGGCCTCGCCGCCCGCGCCGGTCTTCACGACCCCGAGGGCGCCGCGCTTGGCGATCAGCGCAGCCACGCCGCTGAGGCTGTCGGTCAAGAGCGTCACCTGAGCGGAGTTTCTGGCGACCGTGGTCACCTTGCCGACGAGCGCGCCGCTGTCATTGCCGGCGGCGATCACCGGGTCGTCCAAACGCACGCCCTTTGAGGTGCCGGCGTTGATCGTCACTCGCCCGTACCACTCGGTCGGCGAACGCGCGATCACGCGGGCGGTGACAGCCTTGCGCCCGGCCGGGAGGTCGCCGCTGTCTTTGAAGTTCAACAACGACCGCAACTGGGTGTTCTCGGTGGCGGCCTGTTGGAGGCGCGCCTGCTCGATCCGCGAGTCGGCGAGCTGGGCTTCGAGCTGCTTGTTCTCGCTCTTGGCGTTGATCGAATCGCCAACCCAGTTGACGCCGTCCCGGAACGGCTTGACCGCCCCGCTGGCAAGCGACTGCAACGGGCTGAGCACTTCCATCGCGCCACGCTGCATCGTGTGGAAGACGCCGCCGGTCGCCTCGCTGAAGTACACCGTGAGAATCATCAAGCAGAGCGCGACGAGGCCCGCGGCGGTCAGCCGGCGCCTGCGGATCTGTTTGCGAGTGGGCATCGCCAGCCGTTAGCGACGGCGGCGGCGCGCCTTGGTCGTGCGGTGGATCGCCTCAAATTCTTCGAGCGAGCGGCCGGAGCCGATCGCGACGCAGGTCAGGGGCGATTCCGCAAGGTGGGTTGGGATCTGGGTCTCATCCCGGAGCCGCTCCGGGAAACCCTTGAGCAGCGAGCCGCCGCCCGCCAGCATGATCCCTCGGTCCATGATGTCGCTGGCCAGCTCCGGCGGCGTCTGGTCGAGCGTCACACGAATCGAATCGATGATCGCGCCGACCGGCTCGGCCAGGGCGCGGTGCACTTCATCGTTGGTCAGGACGATCGTCTTGGGTAGACCGGTCACGAGGTCGCGGCCTCGGATTTCGGCCTGCACTTCTTCCTTGAGCGGGAAGGCCGATCCGATTTCGAGCTTGACCTCTTCTGCCGTCTGCTGGCCGATCATCAGCTTGTATTCGCGCTTCACGTAATTGACGATCGCCTCGTCGAGCTCGTCGCCGCCGACGCGCACCGACTGGCTGGTGACGATTCCGCCGAGGCTGATGACCGCAACTTCGCTGGTGCCTCCGCCGATGTCGACGATCATCGAGCCGGTCGGCTCAGAGACCGGCAGGCCGGCTCCGATCGCGGCCGCCATCGGCTCCTCGATCAGGTAGGCCTGACGCGCGCCGGCTGAAAGACAGGCTTCCTCGACGGCGCGCTTCTCGACGCCGGTGACGCCGGAAGGCACGCACACCACGACTCGCGGGTGGGCCCAGCGCGACTGGTGGACCTTCTGGATGAAGTGGCGCAGCATCTGCTCGGTTACGTCGAAGTCGGCAATCACTCCGTCCTTCAGGGGACGGATCGCCGTGATGCTGCCGGGCGTGCGGCCGAGCATGCGCTTGGCCTCCACGCCGACGGCGTGGACGTCGTGAGTCTGCGAGTCGATCGCGACCACGGAGGGCTCTGAGAGCACGATGCCGCGACCGCGCACGTACACAAGCGTGTTCGCGGTACCAAGGTCAACCGCCATGTCGCGGCCGCCAAAACCTGTCAGGTAGGAGAAGATTCCCATTGTCTATGGCTCTTGAATCGGCTCTGGAAGAGGATTTCCGGACCAATGAAGCCCGGGATGCAAACTCGCTGGCGAGTCTAGCGACGGAGCAAGATTTGCAGGCAATTCCAAGTTTTCATGACGGCGGGATTGCACAACCCCTCTCCTACAAAGATGCACCTTTGACGTACGTCAAAGGTGCATCTTTGTAGGACCTAGAGGTTTAGTTCTGGGGCTAGGTGGGAGAGAGCGTTGACTGAGAGTCCGATGATGTTCAGGTAGTCGCCCTCGATCGACTCCACCAGGATCGACCCTCCTTGCTGGATCGCGTAGGCGCCGCTGCGGTCCTGCCACTCGCCGGTGGCCACGTAGAGCTCGATCTGCCGATCACTGAGCGTGCGAAAGCGCACCTGGGTGGCAGTCACTGCCGTCGACTCCTCACCGCCAAAGCGCGCGATCGCCAGACCGCCGACCACCTGGTGTGCAGCACCGGAGAGCCGTCGCATGAACTGCGCGGCCTCCGCCGCGTCGGCCGGCTTGCTGATCACTTCGCCATCCAGCGAGATCACGGTGTCGCCGCCGATCACCAGTGCTTCGGGATCGGCGAGCCGATCGGAAACGGCACGCGCCTTGCGCAGCGCATTGCCGACGACAACCTGCTCAGGCACGCCCGACTCGATCTCGTCGACCCCTGACGGGACAACTTCAAATTCGAGACCCAGCCGCGCGAGGATCGTCTCACGCTGCGGCGAGCGCGAAGCGAGCACCAGTCGCGGCTGGCTCATGCCCTACCGATCAGAGCTCGGGGAACCAGAGCGCGATCTCGCGCGCCGCCGACTCCGGCGAGTCCGAACCGTGGACCAGGTTGTTCTGCACTTCAAGACCGAAGTCGCCGCGGATCGATCCGGGCGCCGCTGCCTCGACCGGGTCGGTGCCGCCGATCACCTGACGGGCGGCAGAAACAGCTCGCGGACCCTCGAGCACCGCAGCAACCAGCGGACCGCCGGTGATGAACTCGACGAGCTCGCCGAAGAACGGTCGCTCAGCGTGCTCGGCGTAGTGTTCCTTGGCCAACTCATCGGACGTCGTGAGCTGCTTGAGCGCGACGAGCCGGAGGCCCTTGCGCTCGAAACGGGCGATCACTTCTCCGGTGAGGTTGCGGGCGAAGGCGTCGGGCTTTACGAGGATCAGAGTGCGTTCCATGAATTGGGCTCCTGTGGGATGAGGGAATGAGGCGGGCTGCCGCGATCAGGCGCCGTCGGCGCCGGTGGCCGGCGGTCGCGACGGGCCGCCCGATGCCGGGCGACGCGGCTGCCCTGACCGCGAGGATCCGGACGGCTGGGCGCCCTTCTCCGGAGTGCGGCGGGGCTGTGAAGACTGCTGCTGCTGCTGGCGCTGCTGCGACGGAGCCGCGGCTCCGCGCTTGGCCTGCGGCTCACCGGTGACTTCAGCCGAAAGCGAGGCGGCGTGGGAACTGCTCCCGGGTCCGCCCTTGACCGCGGACTCGAGTAACCGCACTCGAAGCTCGGCGGCGCGCACGTCGAGCTCGCGCTCGTAAGCGTCGTCGAGCGTCTCGGGCGGGCGCACGATCGCGTAGACCAAGGCGCCGGCGAACGGGAAGATCAGGGCGGCGAGCGTCGCCGAGCCGATCAAGACCGAGTCGGTCAGACGACGGCGTGCATCCGCATAGGTCCAGAAGACGAGCGCAAACCAAACCGCGATCAAGAAGATCACCAGGAGGTTTGCGGCGACGCCGATTCCGCTGTTGTCAATGCCAAACAGCGCAAACGGCACAACGGCGGAGGCGGTCTGAGTGGTGCGGCAGGCCATCGGTGCCCGCGAGTGTATCGGCGGACCCGGCCAGCGCGCGGGCGGAATTGCCGTCTGGTGCGTGGCCGAGATGCTTGGCTAGCCGGATGCCGCGTAGCCGGCAGCTGCCGGCTCGACCGGCTCAGGCGAATCCGGCGCCATATGAAGCTGCGGGACGATCGGCGCAGGCGAAAGGTGCGGCGGTAGCGGCACTTCATGCGGCGCGAGCGACTGCCAGTCGACCTGGTGGGGTGTCGACAAACGCCTCCGGCGACGGCTCGCAGTCAGCACTCCGACCAAGGCGAGTCCGAGAAGTCCGCCAACGACGATGAGAAGCAGAGGACTCATACCGATTAGTAATCGGTCCCACTGCGCAAAACTTGAGCCCGTTGCTACACCACCTGGTGGAGCGACAAGCGATTGCTCAGAAGATGAACTTCCCAAGCACGTAGCCAATGCCCGAGAAGACAAGGATCACGAGCGCCACAACCAGGGCGACGATCAGCACCATCGAAAGCAGCGAAGGTGGCTCCGGTGGCTCCGGTGGCTCGATCGGCGGGGGTGGCGGCGGGATCGCGGACATCAGAGCGTGGCTCCCTTCGGCGCGCCCGGTCCGCGCAGCAGGTCGGCGATCAGATAGTTCGAACCGGTCACCGAGAGCAGACCATCGCGTCCCGCGATTTCGCGCGCGCGGCCGAGCGCGGCGAGCGGTTCGTCGATCACCTCGACGCGCACACCGGCGTCGAGCTGGCGTACACGAGCTGCCAGCTCCGCGGCAGGCAAGGACCGTGGGTTCGACGCGGACGTGCAGACGACGGCCCCACCTTCAGGCAGCATCTTCAGCAGTTCGATCAAAGTGTCGTCAACGGGCTTGTCGGCAAGCATTGCGACGAGCAATGTAACGGGACGTCCGCCCGCCAGCTCGCCGACCGCGTCCGCCAGCGCGCCGGCGGCTTGGGGATTGTGCGCCGAGTCGCGCACCTCAAACGGCTCATTGTTGGAAATCTGCAGGCGCCCCTGCTGGCGCTCGCTGGCTGCGAACTCGCGAATCGCGGTGCTCGCCCGCTTGGCGTCAAACCACACGCCCGGCCGGACCCGCTCAAGCGCACCCTCAGCGGCGGCGATCGCAAGCGAAGCGTTCTCGCGCACGAATGCACCGCTCATGTCGTCGAATTCCGGCGCCGCGCCGTGCAGCTCAATCCAGTTGGCATCGCGCTCGTCGGTTGCCGCGTTGACAACCGGACGCACAACATCCGGCAGCGGGCCGCTGACGAGCAACGCTCCACTGCGCACGACCGCGACCTTCTCGCGCGCGATCTGCTCGAGCGTCTCCCCCAGATACTCGGTGTGATCGATCCCGACACCGGTCAGTACTTGAACACGCGAGTCGCCAAGTACGTTGGTTGCGTCGAGCCTTCCCCCGAGGCCCGCCTCGATGACAGCGACCTCTACCCCGGCGTCTGCGAACGCGCAGAAGGCGATCGCGGCCACGGCCTCAAATTGCGTGACCCGATCGTCCTCGGCCGCACCGTCGTCATCGACTTCAACCGCGGCGACCACACGCGCGCCGGCCTCGCGGAACAATTCGACATCGATCATCTCCCCCTCGATCGCGATCCGCTCGCGAAACGTCACGAGATGCGGCGAGGTGAACGCCCCGCTGCGCAGCCCCTGCGCCTGCAGCGCCGCGGCGGTCATCAACGTGGTTGACGACTTCCCGTTGGTTCCGACCACGTGAACGGCGGCAAATGCATTCTGCGGGTCGCCAAGGTGCGAGAGCAGCCGACGCATGCGCTCAAGCCCGAAGCGCATGCCGAACATCTCGCGCCCGAGTAGAAAGTCTTCGATCGCCTCGGTGCCGGGCATGCGGCGCCTACAGTGCCGCCAGTTCAGCCTCGTAGCGCTCGAGCTTCTCGCGCTCGGCCGCCACGACCGCATCCGGCGCCTTGGCGACAAACTGCTCGTTGGCGAGTTTCGCCTTCGCGCGAGAGATCTCTGACTCGAGCTCTCTGCTGCGCGCCTCACGCTTGGCAGCAACTTCCGTCGGATCGAAGGCATCACTCTCGAAGATCTCGATCGTGCCGCCAGGGATCGGGAGCGTGGCGGCCGCCGCCTCATCCCCGCCAAGCTCGAGACGCCCGAGGCGTGCCAACTGCTCAGACAGCTCGTCGTAGCCATCGGCAACGAGTCGGCCGCGCAATGCCTTGCTGGGCGCCACGCCAAGTTCATCGCGGTAGCGGCGAAGTTCGGTCACCGCGGCAATCAGATTGCCCACGCTCGCCTCGGCGCGCTGATCGGCGCGCGACGGCTCCGAAGCTGGGAAAGGCGCCCCCGCAAGCAGGCCCCGCGACTCGCCGCCGGGCTCAGGAAGCAACGACCAGATTTCCTCGGTGACGAACGGCATCATCGGGTGCAGAAGCGCGAGCGTCTGCTCAAGCACGTAGAGCGCGTTCGCCGAGACCCCGTCGTTCTCGCCCTCGGACCAGAGCCGTGGCTTGACCAGCTCCAGGTACCAGTCGCAGAAGTCGCTGAAGAAGAAGTCGTAGAGCCCGAGCGCGGCGTGCGAGAAGTCGTACTCGTCGATCAGCCGGTTGGTCGAGACGACCGTCGACTCAAGGCGCGAAAGAATCCAGGCGTCTTCGGGCGACTCAACGGTCGGTGCCGGATCGACGTCGGCGGCCTTGAGCAGGATCAGCCGCGACGCGTTCCAGAGCTTGTTGGCAAGGTCGCTGCCCTGCTTGACCTTCTCGACCGAATAGCGCACGTCCTGCGCGGAGGACATGGCGAGCAGGCCGAAGCGCGTGGCGTCGGCCCCGTACTCATCGATCTGCTCGAGCGGATCGATCCCGGTGCCCAGCGACTTGCTCATGCGCCGGCCGTCGGGCGCCTGGATCACCGAGTGGATGTAGACGTCGTCGAACGGGATCTCACCCTTGAATTCGAGCCCCATCATGATCATCCGCGCGACCCAGAGGAAGATGATGTCGCGCGCAGTTGAGAGCACGTTCGTGGGATAAAAGGCCTTCTGCTGGTCTGTCTCGTCGGGCCAACCCATCGTCGCGAAGGGCCAGAGCGCGCTTGAGAACCAGGTGTCGAGCACGTCTTCGTCGCGCTCCCAGCCGTCGCCCTCAGGCGCGGTCTCGCCGACGTAGATCTCCTCACCGCGATACCAGACCGGCAATCTGTGGCCCCACCAGAGCTGGCGCGAGACGCACCAGGGGCGGATCTCCTCCATCCAGTTGAGGTACACACGGCCCCAGCGTTCGGGCACAAAGCGCACCTCGCCGTTCTTGACCACGTCGATCGCCGGCTTTGCCAGTTCGCTCATGTCGCAGAACCACTGCAGGCTGATCAACGGCTCAATTCGCTCGCCCGAGCGGTGCGAATGTGGGACCACGTGGGTGTGCGCATGCACGTCGCCCAGCACGCCGATCTCGCGCAGTTTGTCTACGACCGCCTCTCGCGCCTCGAGCACTTTCATCCCGGCAAATTCACCGGCGTCCTCGGTCATCCGGCCGTCAAAGCCGATCACCGAGAGCTCCTCAAGGCCGTGCTTACGACCAATCTCGAAGTCGTTGGGGTCGTGGCCCGGCGTGATCTTCAATGCGCCGGTGCCGAATTCGAGGTCAACGTGATCGTCGGCGATGATCGGGATGGCGCGGTCGACGATCGGCAGGATGACGTTCTTCCCGACGAGGTGCTTGTAGCGATCATCCTCCGGGTTGACCGCCACCGCGGTGTCGGCAAGCATCGTTTCGGGCCGTGTCGTCGAGACTGTCAGCGCGCCCGAACCGTCTTCGAGTGGGTAGTGGATGTCGTACATCGCACCCTCCACCTCTTTGTCCTCGACCTCAAGGTCACTGATCGCCGAACCGATGCCCGGGTCCCAGTTGACCATGTAGTTGTCGCGGTAGATGTAGCCCTTCTCATATAGGGCGGTGAAGACTTTGGCGACGGCGCGCGCGTAGCCCTCGTCCATCGTGAAGTGCTCTTCGGAGTAGTCGCAGCTCGCGCCGAGACGCTTGAACTGGCCGATGATCGTCGCGCCGTACTTTTCGCGCCACTCCCAGACGCGCTGTTCGAAGGCGTCGCGCCCGAGTTCCTGGCGCGTCGTGCCCTCCGTGGCCAGCAGCTTCTCGACCTGCGCCTGGGTGGCGATCCCGGCGTGGTCGGTGCCGAGCACCCACTTGGCGCGCTTGCCCTGCATTCTCGCGCGGCGGATGAGCGTGTCCTGGATCGAGCCGTTGAGCGCGTGACCCATGTGCAGCGCACCGGTGACGTTCGGCGGCGGGATCACTATGGAGTAATTGTCTTGCGCGTCGCCGGCGTCTTCGGGGTGGAAAAGCCCGGATTCAAGCCATTTTTCGAGGACCGCACGCTCGACCTCGGAAGGTTCGTAGCGAGTGCGCTTCTCGAGAACCTCCAGTCGCCCCTCTGACATGCCGAAGAGTTTAGGAGTGCGCCCGCGACCGAAACTTTTTCGGTCCTGAAGCGATCTATTCACAAGAGGAATCACCCCCACCGGCGGGTGGGTCGTATGTGCGACTCAGGAGGAGGCGCCGACCGACTCGCAGAAGAGGTTCTCGGAGGACCAAGTTGTATCCCCCACGCATGCACAAGAAGTCAGTCCTGATCGCGCTCGTCGCAGTGCTCGCGCTCGCCGTGGCGATTCCGGCCGGCGCGCCGGCCGCCAAGAAGAAGAAGCAGTCTGCCCCGATCGTCGGCATCGGCGACAACGGCTGGACGATGTTCTCCGATTCCAACTACCGCGCGCTGAACCTGAAGGTCGCGCGCCGCATGGTCCCCTACGACTTCTACCGCGAGCCCAACGAGCTCTGGATGCTTCGGATGTGGCTCGAAGGAGCCAAGGCAGCGGGCGTGCAGCCGCTGCTCTCATTCGAGCGCTCCTACAAGTACCCGACCAAGCTCCCGACCGTCGCCGAGTACTCCGAGTCCCTGCGCTTCCTGCTGGGCGAATTTCCCTGGGTTACGACGATCTCGCCTTGGAACGAGGCAAACCACAAGTCTCAACCGACGGTCAACAATCCCAAGCGCGCCGCTGAGTTCTACAACCAGACGCGAATCACTTGCCCCAAGTGCACGATCGTCGCGGCAGACGTGCTTGACCAGACGAACATGCTTCCCTGGCTGAAGAAGTTCCTCAAGTACGCCAAGCAGCCGAAGATCTGGGGCCTCCACACTTACACGGACACCAACCGCAACAAGCCATGGGGCAAGAGCACGACGAAGAAGTTCCTCAAGGCGACCAAGGGCGATGTCTGGCTGACCGAATCCGGCGGAATCGTCGCCTTCAACAACAGCTACGGCTTCAACCCCAACCGCGCCGCGGGTGCGGTCACGCGCACACTGAACCTTGGTCTCAAGGACAAGCGAATCAAGCGCGTCTACCTGTACTCCTGGAACGGCACGACGCTGGCCGGCGAAGGTGGATTCCCGTTCGCCTGGGACTCCGGAATCGTCGGTCCGGACGGGGTTCCGCGTGCCGGCTACGGAGCGCTCAAAGCCTGGCTCGCGAAGTACCCGGCTGCGATCCGCACGCCGTAGCGCTCTCCCGCCTGAACGATCGACGCGGCCCGCCCTTGCGCGCTGGCGATTTCTCGTATACGTTGGCCGCAGGCCGCGCCAAGAATTCTTGCATTTTCGCGAGTTCTACCGAAAAAGGCGTAGTCTGTTGAAATTGCTTCAACCGGGGGTTTTCGTTATCTGTCCGAGCTCCCGCTGTCCTGCCCTCAGAAGACCTCCCATTCGGGGGTCTTCTGAGTTAAGCGATCAAATCGCGGAAGCCTAGGCGGATTCCGGCAGCGCGTCCGGCGGGCGGCCGATGCGCTTTGCGCCGCCGGGCTCGACCTTGGCGGCCTCGGTGACCAGCGTCGGGTTGAGGCCCTTCTCGATCGTCTCCCTGGTGACGACGCACTTGGTCACGTCGTTGCGGCTGGGCAGCTCGAACTGGACGTCGAGCAGCGTCTCTTCCATGATCGAGCGCAGTCCGCGCGCGCCGGTCTCGCGTTCGATCGCGCGATCGGCGATTGCCGTCAAGGCGTCATCGGCAAATACAAGGTCGATGTTGTCGAAGGCGAAGAAGCGCTGGAACTGCTTGACCAGGGCGTTCTTGGGCTCGGTCAGAATCGAGATCAGCTGCGGCTCGCGCAGTGAGTGCACAGCAGTGACGACCGGCAGGCGGCCGATGAACTCGGGGATCAGGCCGTAGTTGATCAGGTCCTCGGGCAGCGTCTTTTCGAAGATCTCGCCTGGGTCCTGCTCGCGGCGACCCTTGACGTCTGCGCCAAAACCGAGGCCCTTGAAGCCAACACGCTTGCCGATCACCTTGTCAAGCCCGGCGAACGCACCACCGCAGATGAAGAGCACATTGGAGGTGTCAATTGTGAGCAGTTCCTGGTGCGGGTGCTTGCGACCGCCTTGCGGTGGCACCGAGGCGACGGTGCCCTCGAGAATCTTCAACAGCGCCTGCTGCACGCCTTCGCCCGAGACGTCGCGCGTGATCGACGGGTTGTCGGCCTTGCGCGCAATCTTGTCGACCTCGTCGATGTAGACGATCCCGGTCTCGGCGCGCTTGACGTCGTAGTCAGCGGCCTGGATCAGCTTGAGCAAGATGTTCTCGACGTCTTCGCCGACGTAGCCGGCCTCGGTCAGCGAGGTGGCGTCGGCCAGAGCCAGAGGTACATTGAGGATCTTGGCCAGGGTCTGGGCCAGGGAGGTCTTCCCGCAGCCGGTGGGCCCGATCAGCAGCACGTTGCTCTTCTGCTAGTCCACGTCGTCGTTGGTGGCGGGACCCGTTTTCGAGTGAATGCGCTTGTAGTGGTTATACACCGCCACCGACAGAGTGCGCTTGGGGCGCTTCTGTCCGATCACGTACTGATCGAGAATCTGATTGATCTCTTGCGGCTTGGGCAGGTTGCGGAAGCGCAGCGGATCGTCTGTGGAGCGCGAGAGCTCATCCTCGATGAT
>CAZRAA010000017.1:0-1332 GCA_964597975.1 uncultured Thermoleophilaceae bacterium
GACCTCAAGCAGCTCGGCGAAGTTCGCGCCGACTGCGAGAAGTACGGCCTGCCGCTCGTCGTCTGGAGCTACCCGCGCGGCAGCGCGATTGACGCCAAGGGCGGAGCCAACGGCTTCTACGCGATCGACTACGCGGCGCGCATGGCGATGGAGCAGGGCGCGGACATCGTGAAGATCAACATGCCGAAGGTCGGGCTCGAGGCGGACGCCGATGCCCCGGCGCCTTACAACAAACTCAAGGTCGACCAGCAGGAGGCGATTCGCCAGTGCGTCGAGAGCGCCGGCCGCTCGCTCGTAGTGCTTTCGGGCGGATCGAAGGCCTCTGACCAGCAGGTCCTCGACATGACCAAGATGATCATGAAGGCTGGCGGTAGCGGAGTGATCTACGGTCGCAACATCTGGCAGCGCAAGCCGGCAGCGGCCAAGCGGATGGTGAACTCGATCAGCGAGGTGCTGGTCAAGAACGTCATCCGTAAGCCCTAGGGCTGCGGCGGATTCGATCTGATGAGTTGGCGCGGGGCGGCGGCGTGGGTCGCCGTCTTCGCGGCGCTCGTCGCGATCGCCAACATCGTCCTGGCGGAGGACCTAAAGCCCAAGGACGGGCCGATCGTGGCAACGCCTGACGCGGCGCAGACGCGCCCGCGCACGGCGCGCGTTCTGCGGGCCGTCGACGGCGACACGATCGTCGTGCGCGATGCGGCGGGCGGGCGGACCGAGCGGGTTCGCTACATCGGCGTCGACACTCCGGAGACTGTCAAGGAGGACACGCCGGTTCAGTGCTTTGGGCACGAGGCGAGCGAGTTCAACCGTCGTCTCGTCGAGGGCAAGACCGTGCGTCTGGTTCCCGACCAGGAGCCGCGTGATCGCTACGGCCGTTCGCTTGCGTATGTGTATGTCGGCGGCACGTTTGTGAACGCCGAACTGATCAAGGGCGGCTTCGCTCGGACGATCGAAATCGAGCCGAACACCGGAAAGGCCGACTACCTAGCCGATCTGGAACGTGTGGCAATACGCACAAACAAGGGGCTTTGGAAGACCTGCGCTCGCTAGGATGAGTTCGCGATGAAGATGCGGCAGTCAGTAGCCGAGTTCGAGCGCGCATTCCTTGAGCACACGCACCTCGACCGCCACAAGCGCCACGAAGTGCGCTCCGAGGCGATCAAGCGCACGAAGGAGCGTCACCGCGAGCGCCACGAGCAGCACCAATTTCGGCGTTTCGTGACGCTGCTGGTCGTGCTCACCACCACAGTAGTGCTGGTCTCCTGGGGGATGTTCCAGGTCCTCAGCATGCTGATGGCCTAGCAGTACGTCAAAGATGCATCTTTGACGTAT
>CAZRAA010000017.1:1432-35212 GCA_964597975.1 uncultured Thermoleophilaceae bacterium
GGTCCTCAGCATGCTGATGGCCTAGCAGTACGTCAAAGATGCATCTTTGACGTATGGGGGTTAGCTGCCGTTGGCGATTTCGCCTAGGGCGGCGTCTACTGCTTCGGGCGTCGCGTCCGGCGAATCGGCGTGTTCTTCGGCCTGTTCGCGCTGGATCTGCAGGTAGACCTCTTTGCGGAAGATCGGGATGTTCTTCGGTGCTTCGATACCGATGCGTACCTTGTCACCCACGATCGAGAGCACGGAAATTTCCACGTCGTCCGCGATCATGATGCTCTGATTCGATTTCCGGGTGAGTACGAGCATGCAGCGCCTCCAAGCACTTGCGTGAGCCTCCGGCCAAAAACGGGGACCATTCTTTGGGTGCCCGGGGCCGAGCGCCGATGGTACCTATTTTCCGCTACGGGCGGGGTGTCCTGCTCCCGCGTTGCTCCACCATACTGGATACTTGGCCAGTTTGTCCACCCCTGCGCCCAATGGCTTTTTCGGCCGTTTCGCGCGGCATGCCCGCTGATAGTGTCAGCGCCATGGCAACTAGACAGCTGAGACCACACCTGAACCAGATTCGTGTCTGGGTCCGACAGGGCCGCACGGACGCCTGGATCGCGCATCAGCTTGACGCTTCGGCAGACGAAATCGCCGCGTTCAAGCGCGAACAATCGCTCGATGTAGCCGACGGTCCCGAAAGTCAGTCCGCCGCCCCGACTCCCGGAGTCGAAGAAGAACTTGATTTGCGAGCTGAAGACGACGCGCTGATCGCGGCCGAACTAGAGGCCGCCCTCGCCAAGCGCGAAGCGGAGGCGGCCAAGGCCGCCGAAGACGGAGACGGGCAAGAGCCCGGACGTCGCCGCAGGCGCGGACGTCGCGGCGGCCGAGGCCGTCGACGGCCGGCATTTGAAGCAACCTTCGACCACGGCGAAGAGGGCTACGGCCTCTGGCTGGACCCGGCGATCATCGATGATCCCGTATACGCCGAACACTGGGCCGGACACCGGCCGATCAGTGTGCAGATTTCTTCGGATCAGATCGTTATCTCGCGATTTGTGGAATCCGACGAAACTGAAGAGACCGAGCAGACCGAAGCCGCTTAGCGCTATTTCAGAACGACGAATGGCTTTTCGTCGGGAGCAATCATGCCGAGCTTGCGGGCTTCGGTGGCGATCGTCGATTCCTTTTTCAGCGATCGCGCCCTCGCCCGGAGCGCGCGATTCTCTTTGCCCAACTCCTGGAGCGTGGCCTTCGCTTCGCTCGTCGCCTTGCGCTGTTCGTAGTAGCCCTTCAACGGCGGTACGTAGAGCACGGCCATCAGCAGCAGGATCACGACGAGCCAGTTGCCGGGAAGACGGCTCCAGTCGATTCCCTTTGAAACCGCCCGGCCCTTGCTTTTGTGGGCCACGCGGACGCGCTGCTTCGTCCTTGAGGGCATGAGGTCGGGTTTCGCGTAGACAACCGCGACCCCTGCCCTGCCGGACGATCAGCCGAGTGCTTTGAAAGACGCCTTGCCGGGGTACTTCGCGGCGCTGCCGATCGACTCTTCGATCCGCAGAAGCTGGTTGTACTTGGCCACGCGATCCGAGCGGCTCGGGGCGCCGGTCTTGATCTGACCGCATCCGGTGGCGACGGCGAGATCGGCGATCGTGACGTCTTCGGTCTCGCCTGAACGGTGGCTCATGACGGCGGTGTAGCCGGCGTCACGGGCGATTCCAACGGCCTCGAGCGTCTCAGAGAGCGTGCCGATCTGGTTGACCTTCACAAGAATGCTGTTGGCGACCCCCCGCTCGATGCCTTCGGTCAGCCGCGCCGGGTTGGTGACGAAGAGGTCGTCCCCCACGAGCTGGGTCTTCGACCCGATCGCGTCCGTCAGCAGCTTCCAGCCGTTCCAGTCGTTCTCGTCGAGCCCGTCCTCGATCGAGACGATCGGGTACTTTTCGACCATCTCGGCCCAGTAGTCGACCATCTCGGCACTCGAGAGTTTGCGGCCCTCGTGGGCGAGGTTGTAGACGCCGTCCGAATAGATCTCACTTGTGGCCGGGTCGAGCGCGATCGCGACGTCGTCGCCAGGCGTGTAGCCGGCAGCTTCGATGCCGGCGATCAGCGATGTCAGGGCCTCTTCGTTGCTCGAGAGGTTCGGCGCGAATCCACCCTCGTCACCGACAGTGGTCGAAAGGCCTTTGGCCTTGAGGCTCTTGGCGAGCGCGTGGAAGACCTCCGTTCCGATCTGCATCGCGTGGGCGAAAGTCTGTGCGCCGACGGGCACGATCATGAACTCCTGGAAGTCGACGGAGTTGTCGGCGTGGGAGCCTCCGTTGAGCACGTTCATCATCGGCGTCGGAAGGATGTGCGCGTTCTCGCCGCCGAGGTACTTCCAGAGCGGCAGATCGCGCTCGGCCGCAGCGGCCTTCGCGCCTGCCAGTGAGACGCCGAGCATCGCGTTGGCTCCAAGGCGGGCCTTGTTCGGAGTTCCGTCGAGTTCGAGCAAGCGAGCGTCGAACTCCTCCTGCTCCTCTGGGTCGATCCCGAGAATTGCCTGGGCGATTTCGCCGTTGACGTTGGACACCGCTTTGGTCACGCCTTTGCCGCCCCACTCGGGCCCGCCGTCACGCAGCTCGACAGCCTCGTATTCGCCGGTCGATGCGCCGCTGGGCACCGCCGCACGGCCGGTCGCTCCGGACTCGAGCGTGATCTCCACCTCGACCGTGGGGTTGCCGCGGCTGTCGAGGATCTGACGGGCGTGGGTCTTGCTGACGGCGGTCATGCTGGATAGGTCTCCGGATGCGTCGAGTTGGGGTAGAAACTGCGGCGCGAAGCCTAGTGCGCCGGCCGCAAAAAAAACGCCCGGCCTCGCATCGAGACCGGGCGTTTGAGTCAAACTCTGGCGCTCTGCGGCGGTCTACTGACCACCGGTCTGCGCGGTCGAGCCTTCCTTCGGCTTGGGTGCGTTGCCGCAGACGGCATCGACCTTGAAGTCCTGCGCGCAGCGCGTCTTCTTGCGCCACTTGTCGGTGAACTCAGTCTGGAAGTTCTCCTGCGCCTTCTGCTGGGCTTCCTGCTGGATCGTCGAGCGGATCTGCTGGGTTGCCTGCGCGAGCGACTGCTGCTTGCCGGCGGTCGCCTTGGTGACCTCGAAGACGTAGTAGCCGTACTGCGTCTTGATCGGACCGACGATCACACCCTTCTTGGCCGCGAAAACGGCCTTGTCGAGCTCCTCGGGGAACTGGCCCTTAGTGACGCCGGGGAATTTTCCGCCGTTCTGCTTGCTCACGGAGTCCTGCGAGTACTTCTTGGCGACCGACGACCAGCTCGCGCCGCCGTCGAGCTCGGACTTGGCCGCTTCAGCCTTGGCCTTGCTGGAGTTGAACACGAGGTTCAGGTCACGCGAGGCGGGCGTTGCGTACTTGTCCTTGTTCTTCTCGTACTCGTCCTTGACCTGGCCGGTGCTCGGGGTCGGAATCGCCGTGACCTCCTGCTGCACTTTCTCCTGAATCATGCTCGCACGCACGAGCTTGAGGATGTCGGCCTCTGTCTGGTTGTACTGCTTGAGGAACTTCTTGTAGTCGGCTTCCTTGGGGAACGACTGCTGCTTGAGCTGACCGAAGCGAGTCTTTACATCGGCTTCCGAGACGGTGATGCCGCGGTCTTCGGCCTCGAGTTCGAACCACTTCTGCTGGATCAGCGAAGTCATGATCGTGTCTTTGGAGTTGTTCCAGTCCTTCTCGCAGGCCTTCTTGAGCGCGGACTGGCTGAGCTTGGGCGAAGTCTTCTTCTTTGCGGCGATGCACTTCGTGTAGTTGGGCGGATCCGGTGCCACCCCGCCATTGGCCGCTGAATTGACCTTCAACGTGCGGTTGAACTCGGCGACCGGGATTGCGGTTCCGTCGACCGTCGCGACCGCGTCGCTCGGGACGCCGCGACTGCTGAAGTTGACGATCAGGACTACGAGGACCGCGACGATCGCGAGTCCGCCGATCACCACCCAGGCCGGCTGGCCGAAGAATGTGACTTTGCCCGGATCGCTGCTGGCTCCGCTCGAGCCCTTGTTCGAAGAAGAATCGCTCACTTTTTCAATCTCACTTGGTTTCGTTGAATACGCGTGGCGTGCTCAAAAATCGCTGGGAACATATCAGGGCAAACCCCTGCAAATAAGCTACGGACCGGTACCTAAGACAGGCTTAACGGACCTCCCCCGGCTATTTCTCAGACCGGCGCAGGTTGCTCGTACGCGACGGCCGTCAGCGCATCCGCGAGCCCAGAAAGGGCTTCGAATTGCTCCGCCGGTTCCCCATCGGCACGAAGAGCAATCGTGCGCTGCCCACGATCGTAGATGGCCGTCGGCAGATCTTCGCGCACACGGGCGACTTGATCTGCATTGAGCTCGAGCGGAGCAACCACCAATCGGCCCGCGGTGAAGCCCACGGTCCGCGCGCCGCAGCGCCCAAACTTGATCCGCGCCTCCTGCAACGTCAGCAGCCGCTCGAGCGGCTCGGGGATCGGGCCAAAGCGGTCTGCCAGCTCTTCGCGCAGCGCTCCGATGTCCGCCAGCTCGCGGGCTCCGGCGATTCTCCGGTGCAGCTCGATCTTGGCCTGCTCGTACATCACGTACTCGCTGGGCACGTAGGCGTCGACCGAGACATCGAGTCGCACTGGTTCTGGCGCGGCGTCGGCACCCCGGCCTTCGAGATCGGCGACGGCCGCATCGATCATCGAGACGTAGAGGTCGAATCCGATCGCGGCGATGTGACCCGACTGCTCTTCGCCCAAGAGGTTGCCTGCACCGCGAATCTCAAGATCGCGCAGCGCGACCTTGAATCCGCTGCCGAGCTCGGTGTGATCGGCGAGAGTCGCAAGCCGGCTGGCTGCGACCTGGGAGAGTGCCGCGGCGCCGGGGTAGAGGAAGTAGGCGAAGGCGCGCTCGCGGCCGCGTCCGACGCGTCCGCGGATCTGGTAGGCCTGCGCGAGTCCGAGCTTGTCCGAGCGTTCGACCACGAGCGTGTTGGCTGCCGGGATGTCGAGCCCCGATTCAACGATCGTCGTGCAGACGAGACAGTCGTACTCGCCGCGTATGAACGCGAGCATGCGCTCCTCGAGCGTCGACTCGTCGAGCTGGCCGTGCACGACCTCAACGCGCAGTTCGGGCAGCAGGGCGCGGATGCGATCTGCGGTCTCGTCGATCGTCCCGACGAGATCGTGCATGTAGATCGACTGGCCCGCGCGCTCGTGCTCGCGCCTGAGCGCCTGCTTCACGACCTCTTCGTCCCACTCGCCCACGTGGGTGCGCACCGGCCGGCGACCCTCCGGCGCTGTGGCAATCACCGCGATTTCGCGCATGCCGGCCATCGACATCTGCAGGGTGCGCGGGATCGGCGTGGCTGAAAGGCTGATCACGTCCGTGCGCAGGCGCAGCTGACGCAGCAGCTCCTTCTGCTTTACGCCAAAGCGCTGCTCCTCGTCCACAACGATCAGACCGAGGTCCTTGGGCCGCACGTCTGGGCTGAGCAACCGGTGCGTGCCGATCAGAATGTCGGTGGTGCCTGCCTCAAACCTCGCCAGCGCCTCTTTCTGCTGGGCTTTTGTCCTGAATCGGCTGACGAAGTCGACTTCCACCGGGTAATCGCGCATGCGTTCGCTGAACGTGCCGAAATGCTGCTGCGTGAGGATCGTCGTCGGCGCCAGCACCAGAACCTGTTTGGAATCCTGCACGGCCTTGAATGCAGCCCGCAGAGCCACCTCCGTCTTACCGAAGCCGACGTCGCCGCAGATCAGCATGTCCATCGGCTGCGGCGACTCCATGCCCTCCTTCACGCGTTCGATCGCGTCAAGCTGGTCGCGCGTCTCGTGGTAGGGAAACGAGGACTCGAACTGGATCTGCATCTCGGTGTCCGGACTGAATGCGAAGCCGATCGCCCGGCGGCGCTCGGCGTAGAGGTTGATCAGTTCTCCGGCGAGTTCGTGTGCGGCCTTCCTGGCTCGGGTCTTGAGGTTCTCCCAGCTCTTGCCGCCGAGCTTGCTGAGCGTTACGCCGTCGGGGCCGGCCGCGCCGAAGTAGCGGCTCACCTTGTGCAGTTGCTCGGCGGGCAGAAAGACCTTGTCGCCGCCGCGGTAGGCCAATGTCAGGTAGTCCCGGGTGACGCCCGCGACCGTCTTCGTCTCGAAGCCGTCAAAGCGCGCTATGCCGTGATCCTCGTGCACGACGATGTCGCCGACGGCGAGGTCGGCAAAGCTTGCGATCCGCCCGCCGGCAGTCCCCCCAGCGCGCGCCGCCGCGTTGCGTCCTGAGGTGCGCAGGAGCAGCCGGTCGGGGATCATAGCCAGCTTGCAGGCAGGCCAGACGAAACCCTCTTTCAGTGCGGTCTGGGCGAAGAAGACGCCGACCCACTCGCGAACGGAATCGAGCTCCTCCACTGGGCGTGGCTTGACGCGGGCAAGGTTGTAGCTGGCGCGCTCAAGCTCGGACTGACGACTCCAAGCCACGATCACGCGGTAGCCGCTGCGCAGCAGCTTCTCAATCTCAAGCTCTGCCGCCTCGAAGCTACGAGCCGTACTCCCCGGGTGCTCTGCGCGCAGCTGCGGTGCACCTTCGGGCGCGGTGCGATTGCTGATCGCAAGATCGGCGTCGTCCTCAAGTGCGCCGATCAGGTCGTCGGTTGGGACGTAAAGACCGTGCCCAGTCGGGTCGTGGTATGTCGCTTCGATGTCCGACCAGAGTTCGTCAAGCGAAGCGCCCACCTCCTCGACGCCGGCGACGGCCAGCCAGGTGTGCTCGGGTGCAAGTTCGAGAAACGCGTGGAAGTGCTCCAGCGGAAGCAGTTCGGCGATGTCAGCCGGGTGCTCGTCGTCTTCGGCGTCGGCGAGTGCCTGGCTCGCCTCCTCACGGTGCTGTTCAGCAAGCTCGGTCGCCGGCTCGATCTCGACGCTCTCGACCTCCTCGAGCGAGCGCTGGGTGAACGTCGAGAAGCGCCGGAGCGACTCGATCTCAAGGTCGAAAAGCTCGATGCGCACTGCGTTTTCGGCGGTCGAGGGGAAGACGTCGAGGATGTCGCCGCGGACGGCGAACTGGCCGCGATCCTCTACGCGATCCACGCGCTCGTAGCCGCCACCGATCAGGTCGGCCGACAGCTCGTCAAGATCTGCCAGCCCGCCGCGGTCGAGCGTAAACCCATGTGGGCGTAGCGACGGGTCCGGGACCCGTTCGGCGAGCGCTCCCGCGCTTGCGACCACAACCGCGTCAGAACCTTCTGCTGTCAGCGAATCGATCGCTGCGATCCGCAGGCCGACGAGGTGGGGAGGCGGCGTGAGGTGCGACTCGTACATGACGCCGCGGGCCGGGTAGGTGCGAACGGCGCGGTCTGGCAGAAACGCCGCGAGGTCACCCGCCAGCTCCCGTGCCGCGGCGTCATCGGCGGCGACGATCACCGCAGTGCGTCCGGAGGCGAACCGTTCCAGCGCCACCGCGAGTGCGAATGGGGTCAGCGCAGCCGAGACAAATGGGCGTGCCGAACTGCCGCCGAGCGCATCGAATAGCCCGTCGTCTTCAACCTGGCGAACCGGAGCGGCCAGATCACCCAAATGCAGCGCCTTTGATCACGTGCAGCGCTGACTCTAGGCGAGTCGCGCGTTCACAGAATCGCAGCAACAAAAACCGCAGTTTGGTGTTTACATAAACAAGCAGCCGGGCAGGAATCCCCCGATTCCCGGCGAACGGCCGACACGAACATATGTTCGTCCGGCACGACCCCTAGGTTGGTGGACATGAAGAAAGTCACCAGACAGCAGGCACGCGCAGGTCGCGCGTGGACCGGGGCGGACCGTATGCGCCTCGAACTGATGGCCGAGCACCAGATACCGGCCGACAAGATCGCCAAAAAGCTGCGTCGCAGCGAGGCGGCAGTACGAACTGAAGCGCGCAAACAGCGCATCATGCTCGCTCCGCCGGAGAAACAGCTCTCGCTGACGGGCAAGCTTCCCTACGGCGGTCTTCGCGCGATGAGTGCCCCGAGCAGTGAGCCACGGCGCACGTTCGCGAAGTCCACGGCACCTGGCCGCCCGTCTCGCACGCGTGCCGAACGGCCGGTGCAGCGCGAGACGCTCTTCTAGTCCACCGGGCTGACAGGCGCTCAGGCGCCGACCACGCGAAGCGTTTCGCGCACCGCGTCGTCGGTCAGTGCCGCAACCTGCGCCGGCGACTCGGCGAACTTTCCGAGTACCCAAGCTGAGACGATCTCCTGGTCTGTCGAGTCCGGTCGTCCGACCCCGACGCGCACGCGGCGAAAGTCGGCCGTGCCGAGGTTTGACTTGATCGATTTGAGTCCGTTGTGGCCACCGTGACCGCCACCGAGCTTGCTCTCGACGCGGCCAAACGGGAAGTCGATTTCGTCGTGGATCACGACCACATGATCGGGCTCTACACGCAGTTCGCCGCGCGCCGGTCCGACGGCGCGGCCGCTCTCATTCATGTAGGTCTCCGGAATCAGAACACCGACACGCGGACCGCCGGGGCCGAGCCGGCCTTCGACAAACGCCCCGCCATAGCGCGAGCGCGGTTTACCCAGATCGAACTGCTCGATCAACTGCTCGGCCGCGCGCTGGCCGATGTTGTGTCGCGTCTGCGCATAGCGCTTGCCGGGGTTGCCGAGTCCGACAACAAGAAAGTCGACAGGCACGGGCTTGCCCCCGCGCTTGAAGATGCTCATGGAAGTAAGGCTAGGGAAGGAGAGCGCGGACTATTCGCCCGACTCGTCGCCAGACTCTTCGGCGGCGTCCTCGGCGGGCGCTTCGCCCTCGCCCACGACCTCGGTCTCTTCCTCGACAGCCTCGGGCTCCTCGACCTTGGTCGGAGGACTGATCGTCGCGATGACGGTCTCGTCGGCATCGTCGAGCGCAGTCAGCTCAGACGGGATCGTCGCCTGGGAGAGCAGGTAAGTCTCGTTCATCTCGAGCGCGGAGACGTCGATCGTGATCGAGTCGGGGATGTCGGTCGGCAGCGCCTCGATGTTGAGTTCGCGGGTGACCTGGTCAAGCACACCGCCCTGGACCACGCCGGGGGCGTCATCCGTGCCGATCAGCTCGACGGCGACGACCGCGTGGATCGACTTCTTGAGGTCGACCTCGAGTAGGTCGATGTGCGTGAAGTCGCCGCGCACGGGGTGGTGCTGTTGGTCCTTGACGATCACCGGGACTGAGCTGCCGTCGAGGTTGGCGTCGAACAGCGCGTGGCCCGCCTTGATGGCGGCTCGCAGGTCGTGCTCGTTGACGGAGAAGGCCTGTGGGTCGCGGCCGCGCCCGTAGAGGATGCCTGGGACATGGCCGGTCTTGCGCAGGCGGCGTCCCTCCCGGGATCCAAAGGTGTCGCGGGCGGAAAGTTCGAGTATCTGGCGGTCGTCTGACATGCGGGGCGGGATTCTAGCGGGTGATTCTCGCTCTGGCACGCTTTGGAACTACGCTCGATTCGTGGCTGAGAACGAAGATCGGGCGATTTCCCGCAGCCGGCTCGGGCGCGCGGCACGGGTCGGGAAGGCGCTTGGCGGTCAGGGTGTGAAGCTGGCGGGCACCGCATCGGCCAACGTGCTGCGCGGCAAGGAGGGTGGTCAGGCGGCCCTCGAGAAGCGCCACACCCAGTCCGCGGAGCAGATGGTCGAGACGCTCGGGTCGCTCAAGGGAGCGGCGATCAAGGTCGCGCAGATGGCGTCGATCATCGACGTCGACATGCTGCCGGAGGAATACCGCGAGATCTATCAGCGAGAGCTCGGCAAGCTGCGCAACAGCGCGCCGCCGATGTCCTGGAAGCGGGTCAAATCGGTGCTCGACGACCAATGGGACGTGCCGATCGGCCGGATCTTCAAGGACTTCAATCACGAAGCGGCAGCCGCCGCTTCGATCGGCCAGGTGCATCGCGCGACGCTCAAGGACGGCCGTGACGTGGCGGTCAAGATCCAGTATCCGGACATCGCCGACGCGCTGCGTGCCGACGTTGAGAACGCGGCGCTGTTCCTGCGGCTCGGTCGCATGGTCGCCCCGGGTCTCGATGCGCGATCGGTCGCCAAAGAGCTGAAGGCGCGCGTGCTTGAAGAACTCGACTACGAGCTTGAGGCGCAGAACCAGCGGCGCTTTGCGCGCGCCTACCGGGGTCATCCGTTCATCCACGTCCCCGAGGTTGTCACTGAACTCTCGCGCGAGCGTGTGTTGGTCTCGGAGTGGGTCGATGGCATGGACTTCGACGACGTTGTGAATCTCGGCCAGACGCGGCGTGACAGATTCGGGGAGATCATCTATCGATTCTCGTTCGGCTCGATCTACCACCTGCACCAGCTGAACGCCGACGCCCACCCCGGCAACTACGTCTGGATGAAGGACGGGCGCGTCGCGTTTCTTGACTTCGGGATGACCAAGCGCCTCGGCGATCGCCAGATGGCGCTGCAGGTGGCAGCGGTCACGGCGGTGTTGAACGACGACCCCGATGGGTTCGCCGATTCGATGGAGGAACTCGGCTTCATCCGCGACCGTGACAATTTCAACGTCGAGCTGCTGATGGATCACGTCCGCCTGGTCGGCGGCTGGTACCTCTCGGGCAGGAAGCAGAAGATCTCACGCCGTTATGTGATGAAGGCGCTCTCGGCACTTTCGGATCCGCGTGGCCAGTACTTCGAGCTTGTGCGCACCGCGTCTCTTCCAGCAGACGAGCTGATGGGCCGCCGTATGGAGACGGGCGTGCTCGCCGTCCTCGGCAGACTCGAGGCGTCGGCAAACTGGACCCGTATCGGACGCGAATGGTGGTTCGCCGAGAAACCATCGACGCCGCTCGGGGAGGAAGAGTGGGCGTACTTTGAAGAGCGCGGACACTCGCGGGCGCCGATGTACCGGCCCGAGGGTTGATGAACTTCAAGCGGCGCGGCCGGTCGAAGTTTCGCGCCGGCGATTTCACCATCGTGCGTCCCTCCGGACGCAGTCTCGATCGCGGCCGGCTTGAGCTGCTGCACCCGGATCGCGACTACGAAGTGCGCTTGGACGGCGAACAGATCTGGTTGCTCGAAGGCGAGCGTGAGGTCGGCTATGCGGTCGGCGCGGGCGTGCTCTGGAGTTTGGTGTTGGGCGATCGTCCGCTGACGATCGAGCAAGTGAGGCCTGGACTCGCTCACTCCACTGTGAGCGATGACGTCGCGATCGTCACCGAAGTGCGTGGCTCGGGGTTTCCGCTCAAGCTCGTTGAGACCAACGGGGATGGGGGACTTGCCGAAGACGAACTGGTCTTCGTCGTTGCGGTTGCGCTGCTCGGCTGGCGTGAGAGCGACCGCGCGATGATCGCTGCTGGCTCAGCTGGGCGAGAGCAGTAGCCGCAGCCGGATGTCTGGGCACTTCCAGTGCTGTTCGGTGCGCGAGCTCCCGTCGCGGGTGAAACCAAGGCCTTCGTAGAGCTTCAGTGCGCGCTCATTCTGCTCAAGCGTCCAGACCGTGCATTCCTTCCAGCCGTGCTCGCTCTCGCGCAGCCGCCCGAGCACGGCCTTCATCAGCGCGCGACCTACGCCGGCGCGGAAGTGCCCCGGATCGACGTAGAGGGCGACGACCTCGGCGACGTCCTTCGGCTCTTCGGCATCGCGCGACGGCGCCGCAACCGCGCAGAACCCCAGAAGGTCGCCGCCTTCGTTCTCGGCGATCGCGACGCGCATCTCGCCCTGGTCGATCAGGTTGCGCCAGACCAGGATCGATGTCGGGTCGTCAGGATCAAGGTCCTCGAGTACGTGCTGCTCGACGAGGCCGGGGTATGCGTCGCGCCAGGCGCGAACGCGCAGAGACTCCAGTCGCGGTGCGTCAGCCGGACGTGCCTCGCTGATCTTCAATAGGCACCCCCGAGCTTGCGGTGGTCCCAGCTCATAGTGCGCTTGGGCAAGAACCTGAGCGCGCTGCGCTTGGGCGCTTGCTGCTCGATCATCGCAATCACTTCGTCGGCCGGGTAGCCATCGCCGTAGCGAGTGAAGAGATCGATTCCGACGGCCTTCACGACTTCGTAGCTGTCGTCGACCACCACATCGCACTCGAAGGAGACTCCGCGTAGTTTGTCGTAGCTGACGCCGTCTTCGAACAGCAGGGTCGCGCGCGGGTCGCGCTGGAGGTTCTTGATCTTCTGCGATTTGGTGAAGGTCCAGCCCCAGATCTCATCGCCGCGCACGATGTACCAGAGCGGCATCAGATGCGGCAACCCGCGCGGTCCATTCGTACCGACGACGACGGTGCGGTGTGCCTCGAGGAACTCGCGAATCTCCGAGTCCGACAGCTTGATCAGGTCGCGCTTGGAAGCCATCCGCGCAGGCTATCCCCAACTGCGCACCAAACGTGCGCCGTCGGGGCCGCTTGGGTGGCGTCAGGCGGCGGCGACTGGCTTCTTGCGTGAGCCGCCGCTGCGCGGCCTTGCGGCGGCGGCTTTGACTCCGCCGCCGGCGATGTCTGCCGAAAGACCCATCGCCGCCTCGCGGACAGCTTCGCGCGCATCCTCGGGCTCAAGCACAACTGCGTCGCCGGCGAACTTGAAGATCTCCGTGATGAGCCAATTGATGCCGCCGTAAGGCAGGTCGATCAGGATCGCCCCGTCCTTCAGCTCAAGCGCAGGCTCGTACTCCTCGCGGGCGCGCGGTGCGTGGTCGGGGCTGATCCAGATCTTCGCGGTCGTCGCGGTGTCCAGCGTGCCCGTGCGCGCCCAACCGTCGAGGTCGGGAACCATTCCGTCCCGCGGCTCGAAGGTCTCGTTCTTGACGTCGGCGGTCTTGATGCGGTCGAGGCGGAAATCGCGCGGCGCCTCGCGCTCGCGATCCCAAGTGTGGACGTACCAGCCCTCGCGCCCGTTCATCAGCGAGTACGGCTCGACCATGCGGCTGGTGAAGGTGTCCTGATCCTCTTTGTAATGCTCGATCTCGACCAGCAGATTGCCCTGGATCGCCTGGCTGATCAGCGTGGCGATCTCGGAGTCGTCGGCTTTGCTCGCGGCTATCTGAAGTCCACTCGTCGCCGGGTCCTCGCCGAGCGCCTTGACGACCTTTTTGCGCGCCGAGAGCAGCGAGTCGTTGGGGAAGTACACCCCGAGCAGGTCGATCGCGGCGATCAACGCTTTGGCCTCGAGCGGCAACAGCCGGGCCGGACGGGCGAAGTTGTCTGAGTAGGGCTCTGAGTCGACGGATATCTCGTCGTCCTCGATCTGCGCAAAGAGCACGTAGCTGCCGCCGCCGAAGTTGACGACGTTCAGCACCTCGATGTCCTCTTCGATTTCCTCACGGCTGACGTTGAGGTCGGCGGTGAGTTTGCTCAACGAGACGGACTCTCCGGTGTGCGTTGCACCGATCAGTATTCCGGCCAGCGTGATCAGCCTGGCAAAGCGCTCGGGCCGGATCGAGTTCTCTGTTTCCGCGGCTGCGCCGCTGCCGGCAGCCGGGCCGCGGCGCCGCGCGATCTTCGGAGCGATATCGAAGTCGCCGTCGTGCTCTGATGCGATCTTGGCGACCCGGCGCTCGACATCGTCGGCAAGCGCCGCCGGCTCAAGCACACGCGCGCGTGGACCGAGGCCGAGAACCCAGGCGATCAACGGGGCGGCCTCTGAATACTCCGTCTCAAAGATCACTCCCTTGCCCGGCACGGCTTCGCCGCGCTTGGGCGCGCGGATCGTCCCGGCGCGCGAGAAGTGGCGCTCGACCAACCAGGCGATTCGCTCGCTGACCCAGATTGAGGCGCCTTCAAAGTCCTGACCGAACTGCCACTCGGCCTTGGTCGCGTAGTCGCGGGGGTCGAAGTCCTCCGGCGAAGGGAAGTCGTGCTCGGCCTTGCTCGCGTAGCTGATCTTGCCCTCGATGCGCGAGAGCTTGAACATTCGCTGGGCGTTGCGTTCGTGCGAGTGGCCGATCATGTAGAACTGGCCACCGCGGTAGAGCAGGTGGTACGGATCGACCTTGCGCTTCTCTTTGGCGCCGCTGCTCATCGTGTTGTAGGTGAAGAGGATCGTCTTGCGGCGGAAGATTGCGTTCTCGATCTTTGAGAGTCGCTGCGAAAGCTCGCGGCCTTCGACATCGGGGCCGACGGCGACATGGATCGAGGTTTCGTCCGGAGAAGAGAGCGGCGAGGGGCGGCCCCACGTGAGTTGCTGGAGCGCTAGGCGCAGCGGCTCGGCGTAGGCAAACTGCCCGTCGAGCATCTTCAGCGCGGTCGTCAGCGATGCCAGCTCGCGATCGGTGAACTGCACGCTCGGCAGGTAGAAGTTCTCGGGAGGCAGCGAGTAGTTCTCGGCCTCATAGAAACCGTCGACTGCGCGGTCGACACGGAGTTCTATGCCGAGCGCCTCGAGTTCGGCGCGGTCGGCGTAGAAGCGACGCGCGAAAGCGTCGTCATTCATCTCGCTGTAGCCCTCGACGTCGCGCTTGATTTCGAGTGCCGTGACCGGACGGCGCTTTGCCATCAGGAACGAGATCAGCGAAAGCTGCCGAATCAGTTTTTCAGTGTCTTTGGCCACTCAGAGGCAGCATAGGTGAGGCCTGGGTTTGTCGGGCACCAGCCAGCACGCGGCTCGCGCAAATTGCAAGAAAAAGGCTCCAGCCCGGAGAGCGGGCGGAGGTTTGGATTAATCCAAACCTCCGCCCGCATCCTTAAACGCCAAAGCGGCCGACTGAGCAACGGCCGCTTTGGCAGGATCGACTCTGTGTGCGGAGGCCGGATCGGTTGTCGCTTTGAGTTCCGATCCGGCTGAACGAGCCGGGGTGTTTGGGACAGATCTTGTTCTAGGAGGAAACGCGATCTGTAGGGACCAGCGGGCATTGGCTGGCTGTTCAGCCAATATACACGATTCTGAGAAGTCCTGACGAGAATTCAGTCGAAATTCCCGCAAAATGCGAACTTTGTCCAGATACCGATACTGGCCGGTAGACGGCCCGAAGGACTAGGAGCGTGGCCGAGCGGAGTCGAGTACGAGGTCGATTGCGGCGCGGCGCGCCTCCTCGACCGTGATCCGCTGCGGCTCGTCGCTCATCAACTGGAGCAGCTGGTAGATCGCCCCGACCAAGGCCGCTGCGGTGGCGTATGAGACCTCGCGGATGTCCGCGCCGGCCGCTCGTGAACGTTCCGCAAGTTCGAGTACCTGCTCGGTGAACGCGTGGCTGACCTCGCGGTGAGATGCCAGCCCACGCTCCCCGAGGGCGTACACCTCAAAAAGCATCGCGTGGGTCAGACGTGGCTCGAGCGTGAGGAACTCGAAGTACGCCGAGACCGCGTTCTCGACTTGGTCTTCCCAAGGAAGATCCGGATTGGCGGCGACAGCAATCACTTCGCGCGCGACCTCGGTGCTGCGGTCGCACATCGCGAGCAAGCACTCTCCTCGGTCCGAGAACTCCTCGTAGAAGGTCCGCCTGGAGACGCGGGCGCGCTTGACTACGTCGGCGACCACGGTCCTTGAGTAGCCCTTCTCCATCAGCGACTCGCCCATCGCCCGCATTAGCCGATCGCGCGTCACGCTCTCATCGAAGAGCGCCGCGAGCGCTGGAGAGATCTGCGTGTCAGTGGCGACGGCGTGCATAAAAAAATCGTTCGGGGGTTGAAATCCATGGTACATCGCTGTACCATCGAACGCAAGCGGTACACGCGTGTACCAGCGGCGGACTCCCCGCGACAGCCCCCCATCGGGGAGTCCGCCCCGCTTCTTTTGGCAGAACCAGCAACCCCAGAGCCAGGAAAGTCGAGCATCCAGGTGGCAGTAGAGACGCCAGTCAGGCCGGAGCAGGCAAGTACGGAATCCGCCCAGCTGATCCACGGGTTCCCGCCCGGACCGAAGATGCCGATGACGATTCAGTCCGTCGGATTCATGCTGCGGCACGTCCCGATGATGCGCCGCGCGCGGGCCAAGTACGGTCCGATGTTCCGCATCCGCCTGCACGGATTCCCGAATTTCGTGATCATCTCCGACCCGGACCTGATCAAGCAGGTGCTGACCGAGAAGCCGACGGTTCTGCACGCCGGTACCGGGAGCCCGCTGGGCACGGTGCTCGGTGCCAACTCGCTGCTTGCGATCGACGAGGACATCCACCTACGCCAGCGCCGATTGCTGTTGCCGCCGTTCCACGGCGAGCGGATGCAGTCGTACTCGGATGAGTTCTCCGAGATCGCCGATCGAGTCTTCGACACCTGGGAGACCGGAAAGCCGATGCGCACGCTTGAGTCGATGCAGCTGATCACCCTGCGAGCGATTCTCCAAACGGTCTTCGGCGCCCACGGAAGCCAGCTCGACGAGCTTGAGAAGCGGATGCCGGAGTTCGTCGACGCCGGACAGCGAGTTGTGCTGCTTCGCTTCGCGCAGCGCGACCTCGGTCCGCGCAGTCCGTGGCGTGTCTTCACGCAACAGAAAGAGATCGCCGACCGCCTGCTGTTCGGAATGATCGACGAGGCGCGCCGCGATCCGAACCTTGCCGAACGCGGCGACGTCCTTGCGCTGATGGTGCAGGCGACGGACGAAGATGGCAATCCGATGACCGACCAGGAGATTCGCGACCAGCTCCTTACGATGCTCGTCGCCGGCCACGAGACCACGGCGGGCACACTGGCCTGGGCCGTCGAGCAGCTTTCGCGCAATCCGGAAGTCTTGACCAAGCTCACCGAGTCGGTGCGCGCAGGCGAGACCGAATACCTCGGTGCGGTCTTCGATGAGACCCTCCGCATTCGACCGACCGTCTCGTTCGCCGTGCGCAGCGTCCAGGTACCCGAGTACGAACTCGCCGGCTACGCCCTGCCGCACGACACCAGGATCGCCAGTGCCCCGACGCTCACGCACGACGACCCCAATCTCTTCGACAACCCTGGCGAGTATCGCCCCGAGCGCTTTCTCGAGGAACGCCCGAGCAACTACGCGTACATCCCCTTCGGCGGTGGCGTGCGCCGGTGCATCGGTGCCGCGTTCGCGAGGATGGAGTTCACGGCGGTGATGGAGCGGATGCTTGATCGCTTCGACTTGCAGCCGACCACCGAGCCGTACGAGCCCTGGGGATTCCGCAGCATCACGTTCGCCCCTGGCAACGGCGGCATCGCGACCTTCACCCCGCGCTGAGCCAGATTCCGTCCCGGTCGGGCGTAACGCTCGCAGAATGACGCGGGAGCAGTACGAGGAACAGTTTCGACGTGCCGGACTTCCGCTGCTGATCGTCGATCGCGATGCGCGGCGCGACATCTGGACGCGGGCTGCCGGGCTGTTGGCACTGGTCTTCTGGATCGAGCTCGTCGGCGCGGTCAATCTCGAATGGTCATGGTGGGCCAATGCGCTCGCGTTGCTCGGCGGCGCGCTCTTGCTCGGCGGCGCCTGGGTGTTTGCCAATCGCCTGCGCGGGCGCCCGGCCAAGGCGCGCCCGGAAGACATCGGCACTCCCGAGCTTGCGGCGTTCGTGATTGTGCCGGCGCTTCTGCCGCTGATCTTCAATCAGCAAGCAGTCAGCGCGCTCGTCACCGCCGGGGTGAACCTCGCTCTGCTCGCTGTGATCTATGCGTCGACCGTCTTTGGCCTTGTTTCGATCCTTCGTTGGACCGGCCGCAGGCTGTTCGGCCAGCTCGCTGGGTCACTCGCGCTGATTGCTCGCGCGCTGCCGTTGCTGATGCTCTTCAGCGTGGTGTTGTTCATGACCAACGAGGTCTGGCAGGCGTTCGCGGGAATGCCGACGGCGAACTTTGCCGCGGTGGCGATCCTCTTCGTGCTCGTGGGAACGATCTTCCTGATCGTGCGACTGCCGCGCGAAGTCGACCGCATTGCCGCGGGTACGGGCGACGCCGCTCCGCCGCTCTCGCGCGCCCAGCGGATCAACGTCGGCTTGGTGCTGCTCGTTTCGCAGTCGCTCCAGGTGTTGCTGGTCGCGGTCGCGGTCGGTGGCTTCTTCGCCGTCTTCGGGATGATCGCGGTGAGTCTTGATCTGACCTCGACGTGGACGGGGTCCTCGCCCGATGAGCTGGCTCAATGGAGTGTGGCCGGAGTCCAACTCACGCTGACGACACAGTTGCTCACGGTCGCAGGCGCCGTCGCGGTTCTCAGCGGGCTCTACTACGCAATCGCTGTGGTCACTGACGGGACATACCGCGAAGAGTTCTTGACCGAGGTGACCGCAGAGATGCGGGACACGTTTGCCGCGCGAATCGATTACATCGCGCTAGTCGAGGCCTAGGTCGCCGAGAGATGGCGAGACCCGGATTCGAACCGGGGACACCACGATTTTCAGTCGTGTGCTCTACCAACTGAGCTATCTCGCCGCACGGCCGCTGCGTAAGCGGCGCAGACGATGGTACCGCTAGACAGCGAAGCGCAGGATCGCGGCGGCGTCTGCGCCGCTGGGCACCTGCTCTTTGCGCACGGCCATCACGCGTCCGCCGGATTCGAGCACGCGTTTGGCAATCTCATCGACGATGCCGTAGTTGCCCACGGTGTCGTGCTCGTCGATCTGGAGTTGGCCGGTTTCGCTGTCGACCGTCCCGTCGATTGAAACGTCGATGTCGACCAGCAGCACGTCCACCGCGCCGAACGTCGCAGCGCGGGCGATGCGCGTGAGATCGGTCGTCGCCCGGTCTTTGCTCGCGCGATTCTCGTACTTCTCTTTCAGCGCTTCGATCTTCTCCGCGTAGACGACATCGAGCACCTTGCGCGCCATCTCTGCGAGCTGGGCGTCGCTTCGCTCGTCGGGGTTGCCTTCGATGTTCGTCGGAGCAAGTCGTGGGTAGTGACTCGTTGCGCGGAAGATCGACTCAAGCGGCTGCGTCGCCGCGAGGATCAACGGCAAATCGCTGGCGCCGATCGCTCGCCGCAGCGCGCGATCGACCTGGTGGGCGTACTGGCGCAGCCGCAGCTTGCGTCCCTCGTCGCCCTGCGTGCGGGAAGTTGGATCGTTGTCGCGCAGCGAATCAAGCCCGACAGCAGAGACTGCATCCTTGGGCATGCCCGGCACGTCGACCTCGTGTGGGTCCCCGTCCGGCGAGATCGCCAGCAGCCTGGCCGAGTTGACCGAGAGCGCGAGCACGTACGCCGACTGCGGGAATGTCACGGTGCGCAGCAATGGCTTGACGATGAAGCGATCGGACACATCCACGAGTTCAGTGAGGTTGTTCGGCAGGCGAAATGTGCGCACCGATTCGGGGGTTGCGAAGACGGCCAGACTGCGAGCCAGGTGTTGCCAAAACGCCTCGTCATCATCGAGTTCCGCAAATCCCTCGTGAATCGCATTGATGTCGTGCTTGGCCACGTTCGACTCGGCCAAACGCTCGATCGCCCTGCCTGCGAGCGTCTTGAATTCGATGCGGTTGGCGTCCGCTTCGGTCGGGAGTACCGACGTCGGCATGTAGATCGATACGCACGCCGGCGCGGATACCGCCATCAGGCGCTTGAGGTCGTTATCGGAGGGGAGATCGATGTGTTTGGGCATGCGGCGATCCTACGGGCGATCCGCCGGCGATGTCTCAGGCCGCGTTGCGCTGAGCTTCAGCCGCGTCAAAGAGGCGCGGATCGTTGCTGACGATGCCGTCGACGCCCAGCTCGAAAAGCCGCGCGATCTCATCTGCCGAGTCAACCGTCCACGCAAACAGTTCGCCCCCGGCGTCGTGGACCGCCCTGACCAGGCGCGGCGTGACCAACGCATAGAACGCCATCACGGCTTCGACCTCGCCAGATTCCACCATCTTCGCCACGCGGGCGGGCTGGCGCAGACGATGCTCGAGGACCCCGGCGGCGATGATCGGTTTGACAACTGACGGCATGTTGAGCCAATCCTTGGTGACCTTCGGGATTGTGATGCCGAGCTTGACCTCGCCCGGCGCGATGTGCTCTCGGATCAGCTTGATCGACTCGTGTTCCATCGTCGTGATCATCGTGCGCCCGAGCAGGCCGCGTTCGCGCAGCGCATCGATCAGCTGAAGCTCATATCCGCGGTGCTTCATGTCGACGTCGAGCCAGATGTCTGCAAATTGCGGCGTGGCCAACAGGTCGAGTCCCTGCTCCATCGTGATCAACGTGGAGTCCGCGCGAGCCTCGGCATCGTGTGGGTCATGTGCCAGCACGAGCTTTCCGCCCGAGCGGTCGTCGTAGGGGTGGCGCATGATGTCGAACTCGATCATGTCCACGCCGAGTTCGCGGGCGGCGTTGAAGCTCGCCACGGTGTTCCCGTGCTCGATCGTGTGGGCGCCCTTGTGGCCTATGCGCATCATCGCCGTCAGCATAAGGGCGGCGCTGGCGTATCGGCCGGTTAGCCCGACCACTCCTCGGGAAACAGCACCGGACCGGGGGTGACGCCCATCGGTGCGAGTTCCGCGACGCAGAAGTTCTCGTCCGGCACGTTCATCTCGATCGTCAGGCCGCGGCCGCGAGCCGGGCGGAAACCGCAGCCGGCCAGGAAGTCACCGGGTCCGATCGCCACCACGCATTCGTACTTCAGCGCGCGCGCCCGTTCGAGTCCCATGCGAACCATTGCCGTGCCAAGACCCCCGCGCTGATGGTCAGGGAGAATCGCCATCGGTCCAAGGATCAGCGCATCGCTCTGGCCGGCGACCACGCCCGAGAGCAGCGCATGGGCGACGATCATCTCCTCTTGCTGGACGACGAGGCTGAGCTCCGGAACGAAGACATCGCTTTCGCGCAGGCGCTGATACAGCTCGAGTTCGTCGCTGCTCGGGAACGCGGCGACGTACACAGCACCGATCGCGGCTTCATCTCCAGGTTGTTCGGGGCGCACAATCGCCATTGCGCGCCAGAGCCTATTTGGACGATTGCGCTAGTCGAGCGGGCCTTGGTAAGCCGCGGCCGATGCGACGGAACTCGTTCGCACGGCCTTGCCGGGCCCTGAGGCAAACCAAGATCGCAGCAATGGAAGCGGGTCGACGGGCTTGCCGCCGAACTGCCAGGCCCCGCCAGTCCAGATCTCAAAGTGCAGGTGCGGGCCGCTGGCCTGTCCCGTCGCGCCGACGAGCCCGATGCGTTGCCCGGTACGGACCCGCTGTCCCTGGTCGACCGCCGTCGATCCTTTCAGGAGGTGCATGAATACGTAGTCGCGGCGGTCGTCGGCGTTGAGGACGACGTAGTAGCCCGCCCCGCCGGCTTGGTAGGCGACGTAGCTGACCGTCCCCGAGTAGGGGGCGACGATCCGTGTGCCCGAATCGGCGATCACATCCTGGCCTTGATGCGTGTGCCCGGGCCGGCCGGCGCCAAAACGAGCTCCGTCGCTGCCGAAACTGAACGGCCCGTCGACCGGGAAGCGGTGGTCGGAGAAGGTGAAGGCGCGCCACGCGGGCACGTTCTTTGCGCGCTTGGCTGCGCGCCGCTTCCCATCGCGCGCTGTCAGCCGCAGTTTGTAGCTGCCGGCGCGGGAGACGCCGACCTCGGTGGCAGAGAGCGCGGTTGTCACGAGTGTGTTGGTGCGGTGTACGCCCAGCTCGAGCGTCTTGATGTATCTGCCGCCCTTCGTGCGGACGACTGCGCGCACGCGTATGCGCTTGGCCGGGGCCGTGATCCGGTAACGCAACTTCATTTGGGCAGCGTCGCTGAGGGCGGCGCTTGTTAGGGAGAAGCCGGCGAGCACGGGCGTGCGACGCGCCGCGCGCTTCTTCTTGGTCTTGCCGCCGACCGCGCTTCCGCCGGAATTGCTCGAGTCGGGCCTGGTCGAATCGTCCGGCATAGCGCCGCCGCTCCCGGCCAACGCGACCTGCGCGCAGCAGACGAGCACCGCGCACGCGGTGGCGAGCAACTTGACGATGTTGTTTGGCGAAAAGCGCATCGTGTGATCCCCCGCGCCAGGCGCGGCCCTCCATGACCTCTAACCGATGTTTCGTCGCAATGTCGCGCTCGACGACAAGGTGCGAGCCGAGTTGCAGACTCAGCCGCGTAGCGAGCGCAGCAACTGCAGCGATCCGGACTTGTGCAGCGGTTCATTCAGATTCCCGCACTTGGGGCTCTGCACACAGCTCGGACAGCCGGCTTCGCAGGGGCATTCACCGATCAAGCGGATCGCGTCGTCGGTCAGCCGTTCGAACTGCTCGAAGCCGCGTTCGGTGATTCCGACTCCGCCCGGGTGACCGTCGTAGATGAAGATCGTCGGTTGTCCGGTCTGGGGATGCATCGCCGTCGAGAGGCCGCCGATGTCCCAGCGGTCGCACATCGCGATCAATGGGAGCACGGCGATCTGCGCGTGCTCGGCCGCGTGCAGCGAGCCCTGGAGGACGTTGAGCGGCAATTCTCCGTCGATCTCAATGTCGCTCAGCGTGTACCAGAGCGCCTGTGTCATGAAGTGCTGCGGCGGCAGGTCGAGCGATTCCAATGAGAGAGTTTCGTGGTCGCTGATCGACTTGCGCTGAAAAGCGATCACCTGCTCGGTCACGGCGACATGGCCGAAGTGCAACGTCGCCCCGGGGATCTCGCGCGTCTTGAGTACCTGTTCGACGTAAGTGTCGGTCTCGAACTTGGGCTGGGTGTACCAGTCGCCGGTGAAGGGCCTCGCGAGCACCGATCTTGAATCGAAGTTCAGCTCTTCGATCTCGTACTGGCGACCGATGTGCATGTAGACCGCACCGGGGTGCGTCGTGGTGAGCGCGCGCTCGGCCTCGACGGTGCCCATCACCTCGCCACTCTCGGAATCGCAGATGTGGAAGTTGTCGGCGCTCGCGGACCTCAGCGCGATGCGCGCCGCAGGGAAGTCTTCGCCGCGCGGCAGCCAGCGGCCGTTCTCTTCGCGCGCGGCTCCTGCGGCGACCAGCTGCGCCGCGAAGTCGCCGGTGCTCTCGCCGAAGAACTCGGCGTCGGCGGCCTTTACCGGAAGCTCGTAGATCGCCGCGTGGAGGTGGCGCAGGTGCACCGACTCGTTCCACGGGTCGAGGATCGCCGCCTCGACCGGCCGGGCGAGGAACTCATCTGGATGGCGACAGAAGAACTGATCAAGTGCGTCGTCGCCGGCGATGTAGACGCCGACGCCCTCGGAGCGCCTACCGGCGCGGCCCCACATCTGGCGCAGCGACGCCACGGTTCCGGGGAACGTGGTGACGAGCGCAGCGTCGAGTCCGCCGATGTCGATGCCGAGCTCGAGCGCGCTGGTTGCGATCACCGCCTTGAGGTCGCCGCTCATCAGTCGCTGCTCGATCTCGCGGCGCTGGGCTGCCGTGTAGCCGGCGCGATACGGCGCGATCGCCTCGACGAGGTCGGGCCGATCGGCGAGCTGATCTGAAGCGAAGCGGTGGATCAACTCGACGCCGCGCCGCGACTTCATGAAGACGATCGTGCGCAGGTCGGCACGCACCAATCGCGTCAGCATCGTCGCCGCTTCGCTCAGCGCGCTGCCGCGAGTGCCGGCTTCCCGATCGATCAGCGGCGTATTCCAGATCACGATCTCACGGTCTTCACGTGGCCCGCCGTCGCGATCGATCAGTTCGAACTGCTCGCCCGTCAGGCGCTCGGCGAGCTGGCGTGGATTGGCGATCGTGGCGCTCGTCATGATCGTCCGCGGGGCGGTGCCGTAGGCGGCGGCGATTCTCCGCAGGCGCCGCAGCACGTTTGCCACGTGCGATCCGAAGACTCCGCGGTAGACGTGGGCCTCGTCGACGACGATCCAAGCGAGGTTGGCGAAGAAGTCGGCCCACTGGCGGTGATTGGGCAGCACGCCCTGGCTCAGCATGTCCGGATTGCTGAGGACAAGGTTGCTCTTCTCTCGGATCGCTCGCCGCTCACCGCCGGGCGTGTCGCCGTCGTAAATCGCGTGCCGCAGCATGCCCGATCGCCCACGCCGCCCCATGCCCGCTCCCAGCTCGCCGAGCTTGCGCGCCTGATCCTGCGCGAGCGCCTTCGTCGGGTAGAGGTAGAGCGCCCGCGCCTTGGGATCGGCGGCGAGCGTCTGCAGCACGGGCAGGTTGAAGCAGAGCGACTTGCCGCTGGCGGTCGCGGTCGTGACGATCACGTTGCCGCCCGGCGAGTCGCCAAGCCCGATCGCTGCGTCAAAGCACTGCAGCTGGTGGCCGTACAACTGGTCGATGCCGATGGCCTCGAGCGCCGCCCGCACCGGCGGGCTCAGCTCGTCGGGAAAATCGACCAGGTGCGCCGCTTGCCCGGGCTCGTGGGCAATCTCGACCAGCTGCTCGGGGTGTTCGGCGGCGTCGGACTGGAGTAGCTGGTCGATGCGGGCGTGCACCCGCCCGATCCTAAGCGGAGGGCGGCTGCTTGCCCTCGTAGACGGCGCTGATCCAGATGCTTGAGATGACCTCGATCACGCGGTCTTCGGGGACCGCCGGTTCTTCGCCGGCGAACATCGAGTACATCACGCCTTCGTTCATGTTCAGCAGGGCGATCGACAGCTCGCGCGCGCTGAGTGCCCCCTCGATCCCGAGGCGCCTGCGTTCAGCCTCGATGCCGCGTGTGCCCATCTCGACCCAGCGCTCGCGCACGACGTTCCAGAGTGCGCGCACATCCTCGCTTGTCGCGCCTGCCTGGTTGCCGGCGACGATAACGCCGCGGTGGGCACCGAGGATCGTCACGTAGGCGGCGAGCGCGTCGCGCAGAAAACGTTGCGGGTCTTTGTCCAGCATCGTCTGGGCGACGTCGCTTGCGGCGTCCGCCTGGCGCACGATCTCGTCGAGCAATGCCAACAGCACGGCCTCTTTGGACTCGAAGTAGAAGTAGAAGGTCGGGCGCGAGAGTCCGGCGCCGCGCGCGAGATCGTCAATTGAGATTTCGTGGAACTGCTTCGTCTCAAGCAGCGACTCGAGTGTCTCGCGGATTGCCTGCTCGCGTTCGTCGCCGGTCGGTCGCTTGGCGCGGCGGCCGCGTGCGGGGGTGGTGGCGGACGGCGTCATGCGTCCAATATACACGGTGTTGATTTTTTCGACAAGTAGTTGACAAACTCGACACGCTGTTGGTATATTGGCCAGAAAGCAGCACCCCAGTGCAACCCCGTTGAGGAGACTTTCCCGATGTCAGAGACCACCGCCACGCTTCCCGAAGAAGTCGACGTACTGATCGTCGGCGCCGGACTCTCCGGAATCGGAGCTGCCCGACACCTGCAGCTCGAATGCCCGGACAAGACGTTCCTGATCACTGAGATGCGCGACGCCCTCGGCGGAACCTGGGACATCTTTCGCTACCCCGGCGTGCGCTCGGACTCCGACATGTACACGCTGGGCTACAACTTCAAGCCGTGGACCAACCCCAAGGCGATCGCCGACGGTCCGGACATCCTCGCTTACCTCAAGGAGACTGCCAGCGAGACCGGGGTCGATGAGCACATCCGCTACGGCCAGAAAGTCATTCACGCCTCCTGGTCTTCAGAAGACGCGCGCTGGACCGTCACGCTTGAGAACACGAAGACCGGCGAACAGAACCACATCAAGGCGAAGTTTTGTTACGGCAACACCGGTTACTACCGCTACGACCATGGCTATGAGCCGGGCTTCCCGGGCATCGAGAACTACAAGGGTCAAGTCGTCAAGCCGCAGTTCTGGCCGGAAGATCTCGACTACACGGGCAAGAAGGTGGTGATCATCGGCAGCGGCGCCACCGCGGTGACGATCCTCCCGGCAATGACCGACAAGGCGGAGAAGGTAACGATGCTGCAGCGCACGCCGACCTACATGCTTTCGCTTCCGCTGGTCGACCCGATCGCTCGCTTCCTCTTCAAGATCGCCGGCCCAGAGCGCGGGTACAAGTGGACGCGCTGGAAGAACGCGACACAGACGCTCGCGTTCTACCACTTCTGTCAGCGCTTCCCCAAGCTCTCACGCAAGCTCCTGATGGGGGGCGTGGCGCGCCAGGTTGAAGGCGCTGACGTGAAGGTCGGCAAGGACTTCAACCCCCCCTACAACCCGTGGGACCAGCGCCTTTGCGTGATCCCCAGCGGTGACCTCTTCAAGTCGCTGCGCAAGGGCAAGGCCGCGATCGTCACCGATCACATCGAAACCTTCACCGAAAACGGCATCAAGCTCAAGTCGGGACAGGAGCTCGAGGCCGACATCGTGATCACCGCGACCGGACTCGACCTGCTCCCGCTTGGCGGCATCGACTTCGACATCGACGGTCACACCGGTGAGATCTCCGAGATGATGGTCTACCGCGGATGCATGGTCACCGACGTGCCGAACTTCGTGTTCACCGTCGGCTACACCAACGCCTCTTGGACGCTCAAGGCCGACCTCGTCGCCGGCTACGTCTGCCGACTGCTCAACTACATGGACGAGAAGAACTACGACGTCGTGATGCCGCACAACGACGACCCGACCGTCAAGGAAGAGCCGCTGCTCGACTTCCCTGCCGGGTACGTACTTCGCGCAATCGAGAAGTTCCCGAAGGCCGGCTCGCGAGCTCCATGGAAGCTGCGCATGACCTACCACCAGGACTACGTCGACTTCCGTCGCGCCGAGCTCGACGACGGCAACCTGAAGTTCTCGAAGGTCGCCGCCGCCAGCGAACAGCGCGAACCGGTCGCGGCCTGAGCGGCCGCACCGCCGCGCTCCAATATGCTCGCCGGTATATGGCCGGCGAGCAGAGACAAGCGGCGCTCGCGAGAGCGCTTGAGTGGGCGCGCGAGCGAACGTTCGATGGCGCCGCCTACGGCGCGGAACGCCTCGCCGAGCTAAAGCGGGAGCAGCGCGTGAGTGTCGTGATCCCGGTCAAGGAGGCCGCGCTCACTGTCGGCCGCGTCGCTGCGAGTTGCCTGCGACTGCGCGACGCCGGAGCGGTTGATGAGGTCCTTGTGATCGACGCCGACTCGGCGGACGGCAGCGCCGAGTTCGCCGCTCAGGCCGGCGCAGAAGTTCATCAAGAGTCTGAGTTGCTCCCGGAGCAAGGGCCGGTGCACGGCAAAGGCGACGCGCTCTGGCGCTCGCTCTCGGTTGCCAGCGGCGACATCGTCGTATTCGTCGATTCGGACACCGAGGGATTCTCCGAAGCATTTGTCTGCGGGCTGGTTGGGCCACTGCTCGAAGAAGACAGATTGCAGCTTGTGAAGGGTGCGTTTGACCGTCCGTTCACATCGGCCGGCGTGCGCATTGAGGGGGGCGGAGGACGCGTCAATGAGCTTGTCGCGCGGCCGCTGCTCAACACCTACTTTCCGGAGCTGGCGGCGGTCCGCCAGCCGCTGGCGGGCGAGCTGGCGGCGCGCCGGGACGCGCTCACGACTGTTCCGTTTCGCACTGGCTACGGCGTGGAGATAGCGCTGCTGATCGATTTTTATACGCGCTTCGGGCTCGAGGCGATCGCACAGTCGGATCTGGGCGAGCGGCTCAACCGCCACCAACACTTGCATGAACTTGCTCCGATGGCCTTCGCGGTTCAGCGCGCGCTGCTCGATCGCGTGGAGTTGTTGCCGGCGGGCGCGCTGCCGGGCGACGAGTTCCTGGGATACGTCGAGGGCCGGCCGGAGATCAGCTCGATCCCGGCATTTGAGCGCCCACCGCTGTCATCAATCGGGACAGAGGCTGCGAGTGGCGCTTAAGTGCGTCTATGTCGATCTCGACGGCACGCTGCTCGGTTCCCGTGCTTCGCTCTTTCACGACGGCGACGGCCGAATCACGATGGACGGCGTTCGGGCCGTCGAGGCGTGCCTGCGCGCTGGCGTGGAGATCTGCATCTTCAGCGGGCGCCGGCAGGCGCAGGTGCTCGAGGATGCACGGCTGCTCGGCCAGGACGCGTACATCTTCGAAGTCGGCAGCGGTCTGGTGATCGGGGACAATGAAAACCCCGAGTGGCTAACCGGCGGACTCGAACCCAACGAGACTGGAAACATCTACCAGCAGATTCAGGCGGCAGGCGTCCCTGATCTGTTGCTCGAGCAGTACTCCGACAGGCTCGAGTATCACGCGCCGTGGCACCTTGACCGCGACGTCTCACATCTCTTTCGCGGCTGGCTGGACACCTCCGAAGTCGATTCGTTTCTCGCGTCGAGCGGTCACGAGCACTTGCGGCTGGTGGACAACGGACGTATCCGTCGCAAGTCCGAGAAGCTGCGCTTCGAACACCTGCACGCCTACCACCTGATCCCGAAGATGGCGAGCAAAGCTGGGGCGGTGGCCAGGCACATGCAGATCCGCGGCTACTCGCGCGACCAGGTGATCGCTTGCGGCGATTCGCGCGAGGACATGGAGGTCGCGCCGGTCGTCGGGCACTTCTACCTGATGCGCAATGCGGTTGTGCAGAACCCCGAACTCGAGGGACTCGCGATCGGTGGGGAGAACATCACTGTCACGGACGCCACCCACGGCAGCGGGGTCTACGAGGCAGTGGTCAGCAACCTTGTCGCGCGCACTTGACGAGCAGATCAGCGTTCAGGCAGCACGGCGACGAGTCGCTCGGCCGCGTCGGCGATCGCATCGGCCTCGCCGGCCTCGCACCAGCTCTCAAAGTCGAGCACGCGGGCGTCGAACTCCGTCATCGCCATCGTGCCCACGATCGCGTGGCACGGAACGCCGGCCTGCCGGGCGCGCGTAGCTACTTCGCCGACTGATTTTCCGAGCAGGGTCTGCCGGTCGAGCGAACCCTCGCCGGTGACGACTGCCCGCGCGGCGAGCATCCTCGGCGTGAATCCGACGGCATCGAGCACCCACGCCGCGCCAGACTTCAATTCGGCGCCGCAGGCTGCCCAGAGGCCTCCGGAAAGCCCTCCTCCGGCACCGGTCATCAGCCGCCCGCGCGGATCATGCGGGAACTCGGTAGCCAATCGATCGAGACGACGGGAGATCTCTGCGACCTCGGCTTTGCCCGCGCCCTTCTGCGGCGCGAATATCGTTGCCGCCTGCTCCCAGGCAGCGCGAGCGTCGCAGAGCGCCACGATCTTCGGACATCCTTTGAGCGGACCGCGCTTTCCTACCAGCTTGCGTTCGCGCAGCGCTTCGATTGCGCCGAGACCACCGTCACTTGATGCCGTGCCGCCGATTCCGACAAGTACTCGGTCGGCGCCGGATTCGGCGGCGGCCGCGATTAGCTCTCCGACCCCGCGCGAGCTGGCCGCAAGCGCGTCGCGGTCGTTGTTGGCGATCGCGCCCAAGCCGATCGCGTCGGCGCTCTGGACCAGGGCGGTGCCGTCCTTGAAAATGGCCACGCGCGCGTCGGTCGGTCGCCCGAGCGCGTCCTGAACTGCGGTCTCGAAGATCTCGGCAGACCGCGCGGTGAGCACGGCTTCGATCGTTCCCTCGCCTCCGTCGGCGATCCGACAGACGTCGGCCGGAACGCCGATCCGAGCAAGTCCGTCGGAAACCGATCGCGCGACTTCGTCTGCGCTGAGCGTGCCTTTGAACTTGTCCGGCGCAACGAGCACCGGTCGATTTGCGGGCTTCATCGGCAGCCAGCCTAATTGGCGCCGTGTGTAGGATCTTGCCCGATGTCGCACGACCACGCCACTGTCGCCGAAGAGGAGTACCTGCAGACGATCTTCTGGCTCCAAGAGGCCGCGCTGCCGATCACCGGGGCGAATATCGCGCGCGCGATGCAGCTCTCAGCGCCGACCGTTCATGAGATGGTCGCAAGGCTTGAGAGCGACGGCTACGTCACGAGACTGGCCGACAAGAGCTGGCAGTTCACCGAGCACGGGCGCACGCACGCCGAGCAGATCGTTCGTCGCCATCGCTTGATCGAGCGGTTTCTGACTGACGTGCTTGACATCCCGTGGGACGACGTCCACGAGCAGGCTGAGTTGATGGAGCACGCGATGTCGCCGCTGATGGAAGAGAAGATGCTCGCGGCGATCGGCGACGCCAAGACCTGCCCGCACGGCCACCCGATCGATCCGGCCGACCGCATCCAAGGCGTGCCGCTGGGCGACTGCTCGGTCGGCGCGAAGGTGCGCATTTTGAGGCTCGAGAACGAGGCCGAGGATCTCCTGCACTACCTGAAGACGCAGGGCGTTGAACCGGGCGACGAGGGTGAGATCCTCGCGGTCGACGACGAGGAACTCACCTACCGCTCGGACGGCGGAGAACACACCCTCACGCGTTCAGTCGCCGAAACCGTTTCGGTGATCGCCGACCCGTCGCCGCCGCCGCGCACCGCGCTCCCTGAGCAGCTCGTACTGGCCAAAGACCGCTACGGCCGCTAGAGGCACGCGTGAGCAAACGCCACCCGGACTTCGACTACGAGGCCGAGGGTCTGCTTGACGACGTCGAGGGCGAGGCCGCGCGAAAGTCCCGCAGCCGCCTTCTCGACTATCTGATCGATGACGAGCTGATCGAGCCGCACGAGATCCTCGAGGCGCACGGCGAGCAGCGGTTGCTGTTGCTGCCCGTCGAGCGCGCGCTGGGCGGCGCGCCGCGGTTCACGGCTGCGGAGGTCGCTGAGCAGGCGGACGTCGACCTCGAGTTGTTTCTCGAGCTGCGCCGATCGCTAGGGCTTGCCGAACCCGAGCACGACCAGGTCTACTTCAGCGAGTTCGATGTCAAGACGATGCGTTCGGTTCGAGCGAACCTTGAGATGGGAATGTCGCTGGAGAGCATCCGAGAAATCAATCGCGTGCTGGGCGGAGCGCTGTCGCAGCTGGCGGTCGTCGTCGAGCGACAGTTCCTTGCCACCTACCTCGATCCGACGCTCGACGAAGCAGAGATGGCCAAGCGTTACGCCGCAATCACGCGTGCGACGACGCCGGAGTTCGCCTTTGTGCTGCAGCACCTTTTCAATCTCCATCTGCGCGACGAACTGCGCGCCGACATTCTCGGCAACGAGGCGGCGATCGACTTCCTCGACGGCACGCGCGAAATGGCGGTCTGCTTCGCAGATCTCGTCGGATTCACTTCGCTGGGGCAACAGATTGCCGCAGACGAACTGGGCGAAATTGCCGAGCGCTTCAATTCGATCGCTGCCGGGGTCGTGAGGCCGCCGGTGAGACTGGTCAAGACGATCGGCGACGCGGTGATGCTGGCCTCGACCTCTGCGGGCGAACTGCTGGAGACAGCATTGGAGTTGATCGACGCCGTCGAGCGAGAAGGCGAAGAATTCCCGGAGCTGTCGGTTGGCATCGCGTTCGGCACCGCCGTTGAACGTGGCGGCGACGTATACGGGCCACCGGTCAATCTGGCCAGCCGGCTCTGCGACGTCGCGCGCCCTGGCGCCATCCTTGTCACCGAGACGCTGCGCGAGGCCTTCCGCGATGAGTACGACTGGAGCAGCGCCGGACGAAGGCGTTTCAAGGGGATCGACGAGCCAGTCGCGGGGTACCGTTTGCGCCGCAAGGGCGAACGCGCTGCCGCGAAGGCGCGCCGGCGCGCTGAGTGATCCTCAGCCGTTGATGATCCCCGCGAGCCGCTCGATGCCCTCGCGGATCTCGTCCGGGTGCACGGCGCTGTAGGCCAGCCGCATCGCGTTCTGGCCACCCTCGATCATGAAGTCGCTGCCCTTGGTGATCGGCACGCCGGCCTCGGCTGCGCGCGGGGCGATCTCGTCGGTGTTGACTCCGTCACCGAGATCAACCCACATGAAGTAGCCGCCCTGCGGCGTCACGAAGGTCGCGTCAGGGAAGTGCTCTCGTAGAGCTTCGACCATCGCGGTGCGTCGCTCGGAGAGGGCGGTGCGCACGGTACGTATCGAGTCGTCGAGCTTGCCGGCGCGGACGTAATCGTTGAGGATCGCCTCCGACGCCTGGCCCGGAGAGATGTAGGTGTTGGTGCCGGCCGTGACCATTGCCTTGATCAGGCTCTTGGGTCCGACTGCGTAGCCGATGCGCAGGCCGGGGCAGACCTGTTTGGTGAAAGAGTTCATGAACGCGACGCGCTCGCCCGACTGATCGAGCGAGAGCATCGAAGGGAGCGACTCGCCGTCGAAGACGATGTCGCGGTAGGGGTCGTCCTCGACGATCAGGAAGTCGTACTCCCCGGCGAGATCCACAAGGCGCTGGCGCTTCTCGAGCGGCATCGTGCAGCCGCCCGGGTTGTGGAAGTGCGGGATCGTGTAGACGAACTTCGGCTTGAAGCCGCCCTTGAGGTCGGCTTCGAGCGAGTCGAGGTCGAAGCCGTCGCTCTGCAGCGGGTAACCGACCAGATCCGCGCCGCGCTGACGAAGCATCAGCAGCGAGCGGTCGTAGAGCGGTTGCTCGATCGCAACCTGGTCGCTCGGAGCGACGAGCTGATCGAACATCAGCGCGCAGGCGTGCAGCGAGCCGTTGGTGACGATCACGCGGTCGATCTCGACGCCTTCTTTCTCGGCGATCCACTCGCGCAGCGGCACGTAGCCGACGGCGGTGCCGTAGCCGAATGCCCCGGCCGGGTCGTTGGTGAAGGCGTTCTGCGCGGACTCCTTGAGTCCCTCGACCGGGATCAGGTCGAGCGACGGGGCGCCGCGGGCGAAAGAGATGGTCTTGACGGTCGTGGTCATGGGATCAGCTTCGAAAGTCGGGTCGATGAAAACGGTGTTTGAGCCTATCGAGCCGTGTTCTGCGCGATCCAGTCGAGCAGCCCACCCCGCTCAAGAATCTGCGCCAGTTCGGCGTAGCCGCCCGCACCGGGGTGCGACCCGTCGCCGGCGCGGGCCTCAGCACGCCAGACGCTGCCTTCACCTAGCTCGTCAAAGGTCGACACGAAAGGAACGCCATGAGTGGCAGCCAGCTCCCCGATCGCATGACTCAACGAACGAAGCGCAACATCCTCCTCGGCCAGATCACCGATCGGAGGAGGCCCAATCCAAAACACCGGCAACCCAAGCCCCTCAGCCCGCTCCAACGCATACGACACAGATGCAACTGTGTCGTACTGGGGGATGTGGAGGACTGCGTCGTTGGTGCCTAGGCAGAAGATCGCTAGCTCGGTGCGGGTTGAGTCGAACTCGGTGTTGCGGAATGACTGGACTATGTAAGAGGCCGGGGCGCCGGGGACGCCGTGGTTGGCGATCTCGACCCCCGGGAGCTTTTCGGCGAGTCGGCCGACCCAGCCAAGCCCCTCGGTGTCTCCCTGCCCGAAGGTGAAGCTGTCGCCGTAGAAGTGGGCGCGGGGGTTCAGGGCGTCTTTGTCGCTTCGCCACAGACTAGGCAGCGGCAATCCGAGCCGTGTTGATCGTCAACTGGCACGAGTTGCACACGACTCCCGTCCTCGCGCACGATCACGACCTCTTCGTGCTTCTCGGCGAGTTCAACGAGCGTGGGGAACTGCGCACGGGCTTCGGTCACGGTGAATGCCATCGGACCATTCTACGGATTTGGCCGCCTCCGGGCGCCCTTCGCTGCGATGAGTGCGGTCGATCTGCCGGCCACGAAAAAGGCCGCGCGTCCAGCCTGGACACGCGGCCTCATCGCAATGCTTGTGCGGCGTGACCTCAGGCAGGAGCGCCGATAAGTTCCATCGCAATCTCAGCCGTCTGCGTAGGAGTGCGACCGACACGGATTCCCGCGGCCTCGAGTGCCTCAGCTTTCGCCTTGGCGGTGCCGGCGGAGCCAGAGACGATCGCTCCGGCGTGACCCATCTGCTTGCCCTCGGGCGCAGTGAAGCCGGCGATGTAAGCGACGACCGGCTTGGAGACGTTGGCCTTGACGTACTCGGCCGCCTCTTCTTCGGCGCTGCCGCCGATCTCGCCGCTCATCACGATCAGCTCGGTCTGCTCGTCCTTCTCAAACAGTTCGATGATGTCGATGAAGCTGCTGCCCGGGACCGGGTCGCCGCCGATGCCGACGATTGTCGAGTTGCCGAAGCCCTTCTGCGCCAGCTCATTGCCGATCTGGTAGGTCAGGGTGCCGCTCCGTGAGACAACACCGACGTTCCCCGGCTTGAAGAAGCTGGCCGGGATGATCCCGACGTTCGCCTTGCCCGGCGAGAGGATGCCCGGGCAGTTGGGGCCGACGATCCGCGTGTTCGGGAAGTCGCGCTTGACCT
>CAZRAA010000018.1:0-7577 GCA_964597975.1 uncultured Thermoleophilaceae bacterium
CCGGTGTAGATCTGGCGCGGGCGCGCGATCTTGGTCTCCGGGTCGTCGAGCATCTCGAGCCACTGGGCGATCCAGCCGGACGTGCGTGGGATCGCGAACATCACCGTGAACATCGAGCGCGGGATCTGCAGTGCCTCGTAAATCAGACCCGAGTAGAAGTCGACGTTCGGGTAGAGCTTGCGCGAGGTGAAGTAATCGTCGTCGAGCGCCTGCTTCTCAAGCTCGACGGCGATCTTCAGCAGCGGGTTCTCGGTACCGGTCGCTTCGAGCACCTCGTCGACGTGCTTCTTGATGATCCGTGCGCGCGGGTCGTAGTTCTTGTAGACGCGGTGGCCAAAGCCCATCAGGCGTTCGTTTCCCGCCTTCACGCTGGCCAGGAAGTCGGGGATGTTCTCGACCGACTTAACGCGGGTGAGCATCCGCAGTACGGCCTCGTTGGCACCGCCGTGCAGCGGGCCGTAGAGCGCGGCGACGCCGGCCGCCACGGCCGAGTACGGGTCGACCTGGCTCGATCCGACCGCGCGCACCGCCGAGGTCGAGCAGTTCTGCTCGTGATCGGCGTGCAAGATGAAAAGCGTGTCGAGCGCCTTGGCGAGCCGCGGATCGGGCTCGTACTTGAGCTCGGTCATCTTGAACATCATCCCGAGGAAGTTGCCTGCGTAATCGAGGTCGTTGTCGGGGTAGACGTACGGCATGCCCTGGGTGTGTCGGTAGGCAAATCCTGCCAGCGTCGGCATCTTGGCGATCAGGCGAATCGCCGCCATCCGGCGCTCTTCCGGGTCGCCGATGTTCTTCGAGTCGGGGTAGAACGTGGAGAGCGCGCCGACCGTGGCCAGCAGCATGCCCATCGGGTGCGCGTCGTATCTGAAGCCCTGCACGAAGACCTTGAGGTTTTCGTGGACGAAGGTGTGCATCGTGATCTCGTGCACCCAGTCGGCCAGCTGGTCCTCAGTCGGCAGCTCGCCGTGGATCAATAGGTACGCCACCTCCAGATACGTGCAGTGCTCGCAGAGCTGCTCTATCGAGTAGCCACGGTGCTGCAGGATGCCCTTGTCGCCGTCGATGTAGGTGATCGAACTGCGGCACGAAGCGGTGTTGGTGAACGCCGGGTCGTAGGTCATCAGGCCGAAATCTTCGTCGTCGGCCTTGAACTGCCGCAGGTCCATCGCACGGACGGTCCCGTCCGTGATCGTCAGCTGTTCGGTCTTGCCGGTGCGACCGTCGGTGACGGTGGCTTCGCCCTGCTCGCCCGCGCCGGCGGCGGGCGCGTCGACTACTTGAACCTGATCATCCGACATCTTCTCTGCGGCTCCTGGAACGCGATTTCTCTGAATGGTTCAGATTATGTAGCAGGCGGGGAACGAATCGCGTCGACAATGGTCGAAAGTTGGCGCGATCGGGTAGTACGGGTTTGAGACTATGCAGAGCCAAGCCAACGAAAATGTCACGCAGTCCGGCGGTAGCCGCGCCGCCGCGATCGAGCGAATCCTCAGTGTCACTGGCGAAGAGGCCCAGCGAGTCGGCCCGGAACGCATCCGGATGGGCGAGATCGCCAAACGTGCCGAAGTGTCTCGCGCCAGCCTCTATCGCTACTTCGCAAGCAAAGACGACCTGATTCGAGCGTGGACGACGCGCGAACTCGACGCAATCTTCGCGGCAGCCGACGAGGCTTCCGTGGCGGCCGAGGGCGACTTCGCCGACCGCATGTCGGCCGGGCTGGCGGTCGTCGTCGAATCGTTGCGCCGGCACCCGGTGTTTCGCGCTCTGGTGGCGATCAACAACACACAGATGATGCGCTCGACTCTGGAGTCCGGCGACGCCGTCGCCCACGCGGGGCAATTGGTTCAGCAGCGATTGACTGACGCGGTTCGAAGTGGAGAACTCGAGATCGGACAGTTCGATTCAGCAGTCAGCGCGGAGTTGCTGGCGCGGCTCGCGATCTCTTTGGTTGTCGTTCCGGAGAGCCTGAGCAGGCTCGACAGCGAAGACGACGTGCGTGAGTTCGCCAAGCGGTACCTGATGCCGCTGGCCACCGCCCCGCGGGGCTGATTGGGCGGACTGCCTAGGAGGTGGCTTTGACGCCGACCGGGAGCTCGGCTGCCGAGGCCGCTTCGTGCGACTCCGCGGCCTGCTCGTGCTCGCGGTGCTCGACTTCCTTCTCGCCGCCGCGCCAGACGAAGGCCACAGTGGCGACACCCAAGACAACACCGACCAGGATGATCGGTCCGTAGAAGCGGCCGGGGAACGAGTCCTCGGAAGGTTTCTTCAGGCCGATCACTGAGACGATCACGGCGAAGACGCCGAAACCGACAGCGAGGAAGTAGTACGGGGTGAACATCTGGGGCGAGAGGTTACTACGTGATTACTCGCCGGCCGCGCTTGGCGTTGTGCGCCTCGCGGGCTTGCGCTCTTCGTGGTGACCCTTGTCCTTGCGCCGTGCCGCTGAGCCGGCCGGGCCGTTGGGGTGCGGACCGCGCCGGCGCGGCCCCTGTTCGAACTCTGCGCGCACGAAGTCGCCGCCCTCGCCGCGAATTTCGGGCTCGGGGACATCGTGAATCGCGCGGTAGATGTACCAGCAGCAATAGAGCACCGGCAGCTTGACTGCCAGGACGAAGAACGCGATCAGCAGAAAATCCACGCCCAAATCCTAGCGCTGCGATTGGGTCAGCGGATGCTGGCCGCGACTTCCTCAAAGTGCGTGATCGCGCGGAATCCACCGAAGCGCTCGGCGATCTCCTCGGCGGTCAGCGCGCGCACGCGCTCGGTGCCGAAGTTCTCCACATTGAAAGACGCCATCGTCGAGCCGTAGGTCATCGCGTGACGGAAGGCGTCGTCGTCGAGCTCGCCGCCGGTGCCGATGTGCTGCGCGACGTAACCGAGGAAGCCGCCGGCGAACGAGTCACCTGCTCCGGTCGGGTCGATGACGTCCTCGAGCGGGTAGGCGGGAAGCGAGAAGAAGCCGTTCTCGGAGATCAGCGCCGCGCCATACTCGCCCTGCTTGGCGACCACGAGATTCGGACCCCAGGAGAGGATCTCGCGGGCGGCCTTGATCAGGTTGCTCTGGCCGGTCAGTTGGCGGATCTCCGCGTCGTTCATGAAGACGGCGTCGACCAGCTTGATCGTCTCGATCAGCGAGTCGCGCGCGATGTCGATCCAGAGGTTCATCGAGTCGAGCGCGACGAACTTGGCGTCCTCGCACTGCTGGCGCACCGCGCGCTGCAGGCCGGGCTCGATGTTGGCGAGGAAGAGCACGTCTGCGCTTGTGGCGTGGTCGTTGAGCTTGGGCTCGAAGGTTTCGAAGACGTTGAGCTGCGTGTCGTCGGTGTGGGCGGTGTTCAGATCGAACTCGTAGTGCCCCTTCCAGAAGAAGGTCTTGCCGCCGGCGATCTGCTCGATGCCGTCGGTGTTTACGCCGCGATCGCGCAGGATCGTGTACTCGTCCTCGCCGAAGTCATCTCCGACCGGGCCATACACGTGCACGTCGGTGAAAAAGCTCGATGCGAGCGAGAAATGCACGGCCGAGCCGCCGAGCATGCGCTCGCGCTCTCCGAACGGGGTCTTTACGGCGTCAAATGCGATGGATCCAACTACTGCGAGGCTCATAGGCGGGGCAGCCTAGAAGATCCGGGCTTCGGAGAAGACTGTCACCCCACTGCGCACCTTTGGTGCGCAGTTGAGTTTTCGGCGCGGATTTGGCTTGTTCAAGGGGTGTTTAGCTGCGCACGTTTGGTGCGCAGTTGGCTTGGCGAGGGTTGACATCCACTGCGCACCAAACGTGCGCAGCTAACGACCCCTCAAACAAGCGGTTTTTCGGCGCGGAGATGGACTGCGCACCAATGGTGCGCAGTTGGGGGGCTGATTTCGGCGGGTAGTCTCTTGGGCAATGACGAAATTCAAAGAACTAGGACTCAAAGACGAGTTCGCTGAAGCACTTGCAAAGGTCGGATACACCGACCCCACTCCGATTCAGGAGCAGGCGATCCCTGAGCTGCTCAAGGGCTCCGATGTGATCGGCCAGGCCCAGACCGGAACAGGCAAGACCGCCGCCTTCGGACTGCCGATGCTGCAGTCGATCATTCCTGAGCGGCGCGAAGTTCAGGCTTTGGTCCTTACCCCTACGCGCGAGCTGTGCATCCAGGTGGCGCAGTCGCTGCGCGCCTACGGTGCGATCGCCGGCGTCGATGTGCTTGCAACCTTTGGTGGCGCCCCGATCCGCCAGCAGATGGACCGGCTCAAGAACGGTCCGCAGGTGGTCGTCGGAACCGTCGGTCGCGTGCTCGACCTGCACTCGCGCCACTCGCTGATGTTCCATGACGCGCGCTTTGTGGTGCTCGACGAGGCGGACGAGATGCTCGACCTCGGATTTCTTGAGGACGTCGAGCTGATCCTCAACAAGTGCCCGCGCGGGCGTCAGACGGCGCTCTTTTCCGCGACGATGCCGCCGGCGATCGCCAAGCTCGCTGCCGAGCAGCTGCACGACCCGGTGACGATCAAGGTCAAGGCGCCGACGCTGACGATCGACACCGTCGAGCACTTCCAGTTCTCGACCTCGCGCAACTCGAAGGTTGACGACATCATCAAGATCCTTGAGGCCGAGCGGCCGACTCAGGCGATCATCTTCGCCCGCACAAAGATCGGCGTCGACCGGCTCGCCCGTGACCTCGACCGGCGTAAGCCGAACCTGCGCGTGCGAGCACTGCACGGCGACATGTCGCAGGGCTCGCGCGACGGCGTGATGATCGCGTTTAAGGACAACCGCGTCCCGGTGCTGGTCGCGACCGACATCGCCGCCCGTGGCCTTGACGTTCAGAACGTCACCCACGTGATCAATTACGACCTGCCCAACTCCGCCGAGATCTATACCCACCGGATCGGCCGCACCGGTCGCGCCGGTCGTGGCGGTCGCGCGATCACGCTCGTCGAATCGCGCGACAAGGACGACTTCAAGGCGATCGAGAAGCACATCAACGTCGATGTGCCTGAGTGGAGCGCCGACAACGCCGGGGTCGTCGTCAAGCCGGCGGCTTCGGCCAAGGACGGTGCTCCCAGCGAGCGCAAGCCACGCCAGCGTCGCGCGAGCGCGGCAGCCGAGACCAAGCAGGATGAACCAGCCGCGCCGGTGGCCGAGATCGAAGAGGAGACGGTTGTGGAAGAGATCGAAGCGCCTGCCGCGCCTGCGGTCGAGGTCGAGCCCGAAACTGTCGCCGAAGAGGAGCCGTCCACGGGATTCACGTGGGGTTCCGCCCCCGTCGCCGCCACGCCGGCCGAGGAAGAGAACGAGCCGGCGCCCGAGGAAGAGCCTGAAGCCGAACCGGAAGCCGAGCCCGACGCAGAGCCGGTGGAAGCGATCGCGGAGCCGCCAGCCCCGCCGACCGCCGACAACGACGTCAAACCCGAAGAAGAGCCCAAGACCGAGTTCACCTGGGGCCCACCCCCCGAGTCCGACAAAGATGCAGCTTTGTCGGAGAAGAGCGAGTTGCGGCGGCCTCGGCATGTCAAGCCCGACCAGAGCGAGCTTGACGGCAACTATTCGCTGTTGATTCTCGGTGGCGGCACGAAGATCGGCGTTGAGCCGGCTGACGTGATCGAGCTCGTCACCTCGCGCAGCGACCTGACCGGCAGCGAGGTGCGGCAGGTGCGGGTGCTCAGCAGGTACACGCTGATGCACGTGCCGAGCGACAAGGCCGCAAGCGTGGCCGGTGCGATCGACGGCGCCGAGCTTCGCGGCCAGACGGTCGCGGCCGACGCCGTCGTGTCACAAACCTCTTAGCGAAGGGAGCCGCATGGCCGCGATCGGGCTGGCACTCGTGTCGGCGCTGAGCTGGGGAACCGGCGACTTCCTCGGCGGCATGGCTGCGCGCCGCTACGCCCTGCTCTGGGTGTTGATCGCCTCCGCGCTCGGCGGCATCGCGCTCTCGGCCGGCGGAGGATTGATCGCCGGTGATTCCCTACCGCCACACCAGGATCTGCTGCTCGGTTCGATCGCCGGCGTATGCGGGGTCGTGGCACTTGCCGCCTTCTACCAAGCGCTGGCAATCGGCACGATGAGCATCGTCGCTCCGATCACGGCCACAGGCGCTGCGATCCCCGTGCTCTGGGGCGTGATCGGTCGCGGCGAGCACCTCAGCACATTCGCGGTCGTAGCGATCGTTGTTGCCGTGGCCGGCGTGATCCTCGCCTCGCGAGAACAAGACCTCGCGGAGACACGCGGCGTCGATGTCAAGACGCATCGCCAATCGATCATGCTCGCGATCGTCGCCGCGATCGGCTTCGGCACGATCTTCGCGCTGATCGCCGAGGCCGGCGAGGAGTCGATCTATTGGCCGGCGACGGCACTCAAGCTGACGACGCTGACGATCCTGCTGATTGTGCTGGCCGTCGCCGGCCGGCGCACCGCAACCTGGGGGGCGCGGCCGAAGGGCAGCCAGTGGCTCTTCCCGTTTTCGATCGGGTTCTTTGACGTCGGCGCGAACATCTCGTTCGCTGCCTCAAGCCACCACGGGGCGCTCGCCATCACTTCTGTCGTCAGCTCGCTCTATCCAGTGACGACGGTGATCCTCGCTTACGCGTTCCTGCACGAGCGCCTGGCGGTCAGCCAGCGGATCGGCGTGGCGATGGCGCTGGTTGGTGTGGCGATGCTGGCCGCTGCCTAGGCGATCTCGCCGGTGTGCGCGATGTTCGCGCGGTCCGACTCTGCGGCGCTCGGCTCGCCGGAAAACCACGCCTCAAGAATCTCGCCAAGTACAGCCTCGCTGGTGGCGCGAAGCGAGATCGCCAACACATTGGCGTCGTTCCACTTGCGAGCGCCGGCGGCGGTCTCCGCGTCGGCGCACAGCGCCGCGCGCACACCCGCGACCTTATTGGCAGCGATCGAAGCGCCGGTCCCGGTCCAGCAGCAGACGACCCCCTGGTCGGCTTCTCCCAAGGCCACCGCGCGGGCGGCCGCCTCGCTCGCCCATGCCCAATCGGCTCGTGCGTCTGGGTCGTAGGCACCGAAGCGCAGCACCTCGTGTCCGCCCCTCTCGAGCTGGTCGATCAACGCCTCGGCGGCGCCTTTGAGCAAGTCGGTCGAGACGGCGATACGCACGGGCCGACCATATAGGCTCGCGCGCCATGTCAGCACCAGAGACCGGCAAGAAGGCACCAGCCTTCACACTCAAGAACCAAGACGGCGAGACCGTCAAGCTCAGCGATCTCAAGGGCGAACGCATCGTCCTCTACTTCTACCCCAAGGCCGACACGCCCGGCTGCACGACGCAGGCCTGCTCGATACGCGACCGCGCCAAGGACTACAAGAAGACCGGCGTGCGCGTGATCGGCGTCTCGGCCGATCAGCCGGAGAAGCTCGCGGCGTTCAAGAAGAAGTACAAACTCCCATTCGAGCTGCTCTCCGACCCCGACCACAAGATGATCGAGAAGTACGGCCAGTGGGTCGAGAAATCGATGTACGGCAAGAAGTACATGGGCATCCAGCGCAGCACCTTCATCATCGGGCCGACCGGCAAAGTCGAGGCCTACCTGCCCAAGGTCCAGCCCAAGAAGCACGACGAGCTCGTCTTCAAGGCGCTCGCCGAGCT
>CAZRAA010000018.1:7677-34004 GCA_964597975.1 uncultured Thermoleophilaceae bacterium
AGAACTGGCTGACCGGCCAGTAGACTCGGCTCTGCCGTGTTTGACAACTGGACCACAGGCCGAACATTGCGCGCCCACGTCGACTCGCTCGACCCGGTGGCCGACGACGAAGAGATCACCGCGCAGGTCTCCAACGTCCTCTTCGCCGACGCCTACTTCGCACACTCGATCTACCTCGTGACGTTTGCCCGCCAGGCCGCCGTGCCGGCGATCGCCAAGGTGCTCTATCGCTCAGGCAACGGCGACATCGCGACCGACCCACGCCGGCGCAACAACGACACGATCATCTTCTTCACGGAGTTCTACCGCCGCGGGTACCGCAGTGAGGACGGCCGCGCGGCGATCGAGCGCATGGAAGAAATCCACAGCCGATTTCTGATCGATGACGAGCTGAAGCTCTACACGCTGGCCACCGTGATGCTCGAGCCAGACCGCCTGGCGATGCAGTTCGGCCAAGACCCTTTCAGCGAGGTCGACCGGCAGGCGCGCTGGCACTTCTGGTGCGGGATCGCCAATGTCATGGGCCTCGAACTCCCGTCCTCGACCCGAGACGGATTTCTCCAGTGGATGGTCGAGTACGAAGACGCCAACTACGCCAACACAGTGGATGGGCGCGGTTGCTACGAAGGCCTGGTCGAAGACTGGCTACGTTGGTACCCCTCGTGGGTACCGAATCGCGAATGGCTCGCCCGGCAATCGCTCGCCGGACTGCTCGACGACAAGCTGCGCGAGGCGATGGGCGTCGACGCCCCGCCCGCTTGGGTGCAGGCACAGGTCAACCTCGTTGCCAAGACCTACCTGAAGTCGACGCCGTACCGCGTCTTCCGCAAGGACCGCAATCTGATCAACTTCTTTGGCAAGCAGCGCGCCAACCCACGCGACCTCGAGACCGTCGGCCACGTACCGATGCGCGAGCGCGAGCGAGCCGGCGCTTCAAGCTCCCGCTGAGGAGCACCAGTTGAACATCTGGGCGCTGATCGCGCCTGTGCTGGTGGCGTTGCCCGCGCTCGGTCTGTGGATCTGGCTTGCTGACCCGAGCGGGCGACTGCGGCTCGGGCTTCGCGCGGCCTCGGCCTGGGTGGCGGTCGCTTGGGCGGCTTTCGCCTCGTTGATGATCGAGTTCGTTTCGCTCGGTGCCGGCCACAACCTGAACCTGGCTCCCGGCGGACACCTCTCACGCACAAGCCTCGCGCTGATCTGGGCGCTCCCGGCAATCGGCGGAGCGGTGGTGCTTTGGCGTCGGCGTTCGGTTGTGCGCGAACTGGCGGTACTCCGGCTCGAGCGGACGCGCGCGCTGCGCAAACTCGACCGCTGGCTCGCCGCATTCCCCGTGCTGTGCATCGCGCTTGTCGCGTTCGTCGCGCTGGTTGCGGCACCGACGACCTGGGACTCGATGGTCTACCACCTCGCTCGCGCGGCGGCGTGGTTGCAGCTCGGCGGGGTCAGCCACTACGCGACTCACGCGCAGCCTCAGCTTTTCCAACCACCGGGTTCCGAGTACCTGATTGCACAAATGCAGGCCTTGGTCGGAGGCGATCGCTGGGCGGCGTTCGTGCAGACCGTCGCCTACGCGCTGGCGATCGGCGGCGCGTCGCTCGTTGCCAAGCGGCTCGGCGGGGGGACGCGCGCGCAGTTGCTGGCGGCGTTTCTGGTCGCGACGGCCCCGATGGCGATCCTGCAGGGCTCGTCGACGCAGAACGACCTGCTGGTCGGGATATGGCTGCTGATTGCCGCAAGCCAAGCGCTCGCTCTGCTGACGGATGAACCGCAGCCGTTTATGCACGGCTTGGTTGCCGCGGGCGCGGTCGCGCTCGCGGTGTTGACCAAAGGCACGGCTTGGATCTATCTGCCACCGGTGCTGATCCTGTTGCTCTGGGGGGCGCTCGCGCGATTGGGCGCCAAGCGAACGCTTGCGCTGGCCGCCTGCGGGCTGGCCATTGTGTTCGCGCTCAACGCCGGCCAATGGGAGCGCAACCACCAGACGTTTGGCACCTATCTGGTGTCGGGCTCGGGCGAGTACGACTTCTCCAACGACACCTTCACGCCGGCCGCGATCTTCTCGAACACCGTGCGCAGCGCCGCGCTCTACATCGCGACGCCCAGCGATCGGGCCAACGAGGTGCCGGCCGATGCGATCCGCAGCGGTCTCGAGGCGCTCGGGATCGACCCCAGCGACCCGGCCACCACCTTCCCCGGACTGACGTTCACGCTGGACGCGGCCGGACCCGGCGAGTCCAACGGACCGAGCCCACTGCTCTTTGCGCTCGGCATCTGGTCGCTGCTTGCGGCCTGCTTCGTGCCGCGGCTGCGCACCCGTCTGCACGTGGCGTGGGCGTTGCTCGTCTTTGCGCAAGTGGCTCTATTCATAGTGCTGATCAAGTGGCAGATCTGGCACACGCGGCTGCACCTGCCAGCGCTGCTGACCGGCGTGCCGCTGATAGCGGTGACGATGGAGGCGGTTCCGCAGTCTCGGACTTGGCGACTCCGTCTGACCGTCGCTGTGGTCACGATCACTACGCTGCTGGCGCCGATCTACCTGTTGCTGAATGTCGACCGACCGGTCTTCGCGTACGCCGATCACCACTCGATCCTCACGACCCCGCGCGAGCAGCAGTACTTCGCCGCCCGGCCAGAGCTCGAGCGCCCATACCTCAGCTCGATCGAGTACCTGAACGCGCGCGGCATCGACCGCCTCGCCTTCTACGGCGGCTTTGACGACTGGTTCTATCCCTTCAACGCGTTGATGAGCAAGGGTGCGCTTACCAGCTACGTGTTCGTCGCCAATCCCTCAGCCAAGTACCCCCAGCCGTCCGGCGCGCAGATCGAGGCCGTCGCCTGTATGAACTGTGACGCCCAGCGGCAGGCGACGCTGAAGAAGCTTGGCTTGACGCCGGTGCCCGACCTCTACGTGCAGCCGCCCGGGCTCAAGCGGCAGCTGCCGGCGCCTTTCGAGCTCTGGGTGCGCGCAGGTCGCTAAGCGACCGCACCGGCGACTTCCTGCCACCACGCGCGCTCAGCCAGGGACTTCGCGCGCTCGATTCGCCGGACGGCGTAGCCATGGATCTGGCGGGGGCTGCCGGTGGCGCAGACGCCATTGCTGGTCACGCCGAAGCGGCCATCGACAAGAACGAACAGCGCTCCGGCCTCGTCGTGGCGAGTTCTCAGGCGCTTGAGCACCTCGATGCCCCCGACCAGACGCGGATCGCCCTCGTCGCCTTCGCCGGCGAAGCTCCAAGGCTTGACAGAAAAGATCGCCGCGCGGCCGGCAATCGGCGCGGCGTATTCGCGCTCGCGTACTCCGACCGGGCCGTCTCGCCAGAGTTCGAATAGTTCTTCAATGCGCTTGACCAGATGTCCGCGCACGAGGATCTGCAGTCGGTCGTCGACCTCGAGTTGGGTCGAGCCGCGCGGCAGGAGTGCCTCGTCGCCGCGCACGATCACCGAGACCAGCGCCTCTCGTGGCAGTTGCAGCTCGGAGACGACGTGACCCGCGATCGCATCGCCCTTGTGGATCCGGAACTCGAAGAACTCCGCGCCAAGCTTGCGGATATTCCCGGCCTGGATCACGGGCGGTGCTACCGCACGCTGCTCGGTCGTGAGGTGCAGCTTTTCTGCGAACCACTCGAACGTCGTGCCCTGGAAGATCGCCGACGCCAGCACGACGAAGAAGACGATGTTGTAGATCGTGTTCGACTCGGTGATGCGCTCATGAAGGGGGAATGTCGCGAGCACGATCGGCACGGCTCCGCGCATTCCTGCCCACTGGAGAAGTGCCACTTCGCGGAACCGAAAGTGCGCAAAGAAGGTCGACGCGTAGACCGCGACGGGACGCGCGACGAACATCAACACGAGCGTCACGAACAGTGCCTCCGCCCAGAGGTCAGGCAGCGAGCCCGGCGAGAACAACAGCCCGAGCACCAGGAAGACAGCGATCTGGCTGACCCACGCCACGCCATCGTGGAAGTCGGCGATCGTGCGTTTGGCCGGCAAGCGCACGCTGCCGAGGATCAGCCCGGCGATGAACACCGCGAGAAAGCCCGACCCGTGCAGCACTTGCGCAAGGCCAAAGGCCGTTGCGGCCGTAGCCACCGTGGCCACCGGGTAGAGGCCGGTGGTGATGTCGCCGACAGCGCGAATACCGCGCTCGGCGATGAACCCGACCAGAAGTCCGACCGTCGCGCCGATCGCAAGTTCTTCCACGAACAGCTTCGCCATCTCGGCGACGCCATATCCGGGTGTCTCGATCCACTCGATGAAGCCGATCACGAGCAGGATCGCGACTGGATCGTTGAGACCTGCTTCGCCTTCGAGCGTGCGCGCCAGCCGCTTCTTGATCGTCGATCCGCGCAACAGCGAAAAGACCGCCGCGCCGTCGGTGCTGGCGACGATTCCGCCGATCAACATCGCCTGCAAGGTTGAGAAGTCGAGCACCCACGCGGTCAGCAGGCCGGTGATCACCGCGGTGAGCAGCGTGCCGACCGTCGCCAGCGATGAGGCGACACCCAATACCGGCCGCAGCTCCTTCCAGCCCATTGCAAGGCCGCCCTCGAAGAGGATCAACGCCAGCGCGACGACGCCGACAGTCTGCGCCATGTCGAGACTGACGTTGTCGACGACGCCGAGTCCCTCGGGCCCGACGACGATGCCTAGGACAAGGAACAGCACGAGGCCCGGCACGCGGGCGCGGCGCGCCACCAGCGTGGTCGCGATTGCGAGCGCGAGCAGAACACCCGCGATCAGTATCGACTGGGAGTGCTCCACCAGAGGATGAGTCTATGGGCGCGCTCGCACGAGCGAGTTCGCCGGTCGGACAAAAAAGCGCAGTGAAGTTGCTCCGCCGGGATGCGTCACTCGCCGGCCGGCTTGCGCTGCGGCGCGGCCTTGCGGAACGCGCGATCGAAGAGTCCGGGTGCGAGCACCGAGAGCTGCGAGAGCGCACGCAGCTGCGGACGTGCGATTGCGATCTCGCCCTTGCGCTTGGCGACGCCGGCGATCAATTCCTTCGTGTACTTCTGCGGCGGGACGACACCGGCCAGCGGCGGCGCCTTGCGCTTGCGCTTGGCGAACATCCCGACTTCGCCGATGAACCCGGGTGTGACGACCGACACGGCGATGTTGTCGCGCGCGAGTTCCGGTCGCAGCGCCCACCCGAATGCTCGCAGGCCGGCCTTGGTGCTCGAGTACATCGTGCTGTCAGGCAGTGCAAACTTCCCCGCCAGTGATGCGATCAGCACGATCTGGCCGTCTTTGCGCTCCTTCATCTGCGGGATCACCGCCTTGACCATCTGGATCGGCGCCTGGAAGTTGACGCGGATCACGGAGCTGATCTCGTCGGCCGGTGTCTCGTCGAGCGCCCAGCCGCCCGGACGACCGGCGTTGGCCACGAAGATGTCGATCCTGCCTGCACGCTCAACGACGTCCTCGGGCGCTCCGGGCTGCAGGAGATCGGCGGCAATCGCCTCGTGCGGTCCGCCGGGGAGCTCCGCCGCAAGCTGTTTGAGCTTGGCTTCATTGCGGCTGCTGAGGATCATCGTGGCGCCGGCCTCGGCGAAGGCCTGAGCGGTGATTTCGCCCAAGCCACCTGCCGCGCCGGTCAGCAGGATCCGTTTCCCCGTGAAATCCACGACCGCATCCTACGGTATGCCTGCAGACCGATGATTGGAATCGTGCCACCACCACTGCCGTTGAACATTCCGCTGGCGGACGGATCGTTCGGGCAGTTCTTCGACTCGGTGGCGAGCTTCTTCGACAACATCTCGGCGATCCACTGGGGCGCGCTGGTGCTGGCGCTCGCCTGCCAGGGCGCGTATCTGACGATGCGCACGCGTGCCTGGTACAACGGCCTGCGCGCCGCTTATCCGACGGAGGATTTTCCCTGGCGCAACATCTGGGCGGCCGAGGTTTCGGGCAACGGCATCTCGAGCGTGATCCCGGCCCACGCCGGCGTGTTCGTACGGCTCTATCTGGGCAAGCACAGCGTGCGCGGCTCCAACTACGCGACGGTTGGATCGTCGTGCATGGTCGAGCTGCCGTTCGATCTCTTCATGGGCGTGCTGATCCTGATCTACGGATTCACGAAGGGCGTCTTCCCAAAGCTTCCGGATCTCTCCAAGCTCAACGCGTTTGATCTGTCGTTCTTCGCGCAGCACCCGCGGTTTGCGGTCTTCGTGATCACGGCCGTGCCGATCCTTCTATTGGCTCTTTTCGCCTACGCGTCGGTGCGCGTGCGCGACTTCTGGGCCAATGTGCGCCAGGGCGTGACGATGCTGCGCTCGCGCGACCTCTACTTCCGCGGCGCGGTGCTGCCGCAGTCGATCGCCTGGGTGTTTCGATTCGCGAGCCTCTGGCTGATGCTTGAGGCATTCAACCTGCCGGCGTCGGTCGACCTGGTGCTGACGGTGCTTGCCGTGCAGGTTGCGGCGAGCCTGATCCCGCTCACTCCGCAGGGCGCCGGCGTGCAACAGGCGCTGCTCTACTCGGCGCTGGCGGGGATCGCCACCGGCCCCGCGATCGCGGCGTACTCGGTCGGCCAGCAGCTGGCGGTCGCGGTCTTCAATGCCGCCTTCGGACTGGTCGCGCTGGCGTTCGTCTTCCGCACGACCGACTGGCGCGCCCTGATGAAGGCGGGCAAGGCTGAGAAGGAAGCTGAGGAGTCGGGGGGCGACGGCGAGGCAGTCACTGCCGAGCACCCGACCGTGGCCGATTCGGCGACAACGCTCGAATACCCGACCGATCTACCTCACGAGCCTCGGGAGTATTAGAGACCTCTGACCCAAAAGGCCAGAGGTAGTTCATTGCAGTCCTTCGCGCGCTTCTCGCACCAGGGTCACGGCTTCGGGGAAGAGCAGCCGCATGGCGTCACGGATCTGCATTGCCTGCTCGTCGCTGTTACCGGTGGTGTCGATTTGATCGATCGCGGCGACCGTCATGTCGACCGCAAGGCTGATCGCGTTGTCGGCCCAGGCGACGCGCTGGCCGCTCTGCATTTGCTCGGCGAACTCGGCCATACGGCGCTGGAGTTCGTCGGGATCGCCGAAGAGATTGAATTCATCCATCGTGGGCACGATGCTACTTCGGCTCCTGTAGATTCACGCCGATGAGCATCCCAACTCCTTCCGAAAACGGAACCTGTTTGATCACCGGCGCCTCCGCGGGCATCGGCACCGAGTTCGCGCGCCAGCTCGCTGAGCGTGGCTACAACGTCACGCTGGCCGCACGTCGAATCGACCGGCTGACCGAACTCGCCGCCGAGCTCGAAGACGCCCACGGCGTGCGCGCGATCGCCGTTGCCTGCGACGTCACCGATGCCAAGCAGCGCCAAGAGTTGATCGACGCGATCCACGCCCGCGGCGACCAGATCGACATCCTGGTCAACAACGCTGGGATCGGCACTGAGGGCCCGTTTGAGAAATTCACGCTCGAAGAGCACCAGAGCCAGATCGATGTCAACGTCTCGGCGCTGACGGCGATGACCAGCCTCGCGCTTCCTCACATGCTCGAAGCCAAGAGCGGCGCGATTCTCAACGTCTCATCCACCGCATCGCTGCAGCCGATCCCGCGGCAGGCGGTCTACGCGGCCACCAAGGCATATGTCACCTCGCTCTCGCAGGCATTGGCGCAGGAGCTGCGCGGGACGGGCGTTTCGGTGACGGTGCTCTGCCCCGGTCCGACGCGCACGGAGTTCTTCGGCGAAAAGCAGGCCGAAATCGAGTCCGGCAGCCCTGGTTGGGCATGGCAGACCGCTGCCGACTGCGCGCGCGACGGACTCGACGGGATGTTCAAGCAGAAGCGAGTGGTGATCCCGCGCGTGGTCAACCGCGCCGGCGCCGTCAGCGCGAAGCTGACGCCGACGCGCGTGACGGTCGAGGTGCTCGACCGCTTCTGGCCGATGGGCAAGTAGCCGCGCGCGCTACTTGCTGCGCTGCTTGCGCGGGAAGACGTCCTGCGTCAGCGAATCGACGCGATCCAGGAACAGCAGCCCAGAGAGGTGATCGATCTCGTGCTGGGCCAGACGTGCTTCAAAGGCTTCGAAGATCAGCTCCTCGTCGCGGGTACGTACCTTGACTTCGACGAACCGCCGTACGTTGGCGGTCAGCTGCGGGATCGAGAGGCAGCCCTCGCGCCCGACCTCCGAGCCCTCGCCGGAGACGACCTCAGGATCGACCAACACCGTCAGCCCGTGCACGCTCTCGGGCGCCTTCTTGTGTCCGGTCAGATCGATCACCGCGACGCGGAACTCGTAACCGATCTGCGGCGCCGCGATCCCAACGCAGCCGGGGAAGGAGCGCATCGTATCGGTGAGGTCTTCGACTACACGATCGAGCTCGGCACCCGTCGGAGCCGCGGCGCAGTCGACCTTGAGCCCCGGATCGGGGTAGAGCAGAACCTTGCGGACGGCCATTGCGCGAGCTAGAGAATGTCCTGGTCGAGCTCGCGCAGCGAAACCTCGACGCCCTGGTCGAGCGCGACGCCGTCGAGATCGGCCGAAAGCGCCGCGGGCTCGAGCTCGCCCGGCAGGGTGAGTTCGCAGATCACCGTGTAGACCGGCTCTTGCTCGGAGCCGACGACGCGGGTCGCGAGGTCGTCGATGTTGACCCCTCGCGCAGCGAGCGAGTCGCAGACGGCCGCGACGATTCCGGGGTGATCGGCGCCATAGACGGTCAAGACGTGGGTTGGCGCCGGTCGCGCCTCGCCAGTGGCGTCCTCGATCTGCTCGGCCAGCGCGTGCTCGAGTTCCATGCGCTCGCGCACTTCCGAGAGCTTCGCGTTGAGCTCCCCCGCGTCGGCGTCCTCGAGCGAGACGACCAGCATCATCGCGAAGTGACCGCCGAGGATCGACATGCGCGAATCCTCGATGTTGGCGTGCGCCGCGTAGAGCGCATCGGCGACCGCCGCCGCAATGCCGGGTTTGTCGCGCCCGACGACGGCTACTGCGTACTTGCTCATCCTCTTGCCTCCTTGCCCGCCAGCATAGAGCCAGCCGCGGGTCGTGATCTAGGATCGCGGCGTGCCTGAAGCGCAGACAGCAGTTCCCGGCGCCCTGCAGATGACCGAAGCCGAGCTCGCGCAGGAGCGCGAGCGCAGCCGCAGCGTCGGGATGATCTCGGTGATCACGGTCGCGATGTTTTCGGCGTTTGTGGTTTGCCAGTACTTTGCGCTCAAAGATGCCGCCGGCCGCGACGCTGCCGCCACTCTCACGTCGATCGAGAGCCACAAGATGGTCTACATCCTCTCTGGCTTCTTCTTCTCGGTCGCGACGTTGTTTGTCGCCGTCGCCCTCACTCATATCCTCTTCGCCGCACGCTCGCGCACGACACGGATTCCGAAGTTGCCGTTTTACATGGCTCTCGCCGGCCCCGTGCTGGTGGCGCTCGCGTACCCGGTCTACACGTTGGGCTACGTCTCCGCGGCCAACGACTTCGCCGCCTCCGCCCACGGTGGCCTCGAACTCGCGAAGGACCTCAGCGGCTCGACACTGATCACCATCGCATCGGGCGCCTGGCGACTGGGCCAGGCGATGCTCGTAGTCGCCTGGGTTGCGATGGGGATCTACGCGATGCGCATCGGCCTGCTCACACGCATGATGGGCGCTTTCGCAATCGCGATCGGCGTCGCGACGCTAATCGCCCCGCCGCTGGCGGCGCTCCTCCAAGTCTTCTGGATCGGCGCCCTGGCGATCCTGCTGCTCGGTGAATCGGCTCAGATCCCGCCCGCGTGGAAGCTCGGCCGGCCAGTCCCCTGGAGCGAAGTCGACGCGATGCGCCGTCAGGTCGCCGACGACGAAGAGCTTGAGAGCTTCAACAAGTCCGATCAGTCCACCGACTGATCAGTCCTCGTCGCCGGCCGCGATCCGCTCGCTGATCATCCCGACCACGCTTGGGTCGCGCAGCGTGGTGACGTCACCGAGCTCGCGCCCTTCTGCGATGTCGCGCAGCAGTCGCCGCATGATCTTGCCCGAGCGCGTCTTGGGCAGTTCGTCGGCCCAGATGATCGTCTTCGGGCGGGCGAGCTTGCCGATCTTCTCGGCAACGTGGGCCGAGAGCGCAGCCTGAAGCTCGTCGTCTGGATGCGCGTTGTGCTCGGGCGTCACGAAGGCGACGATCGCCTGCCCGGTGTCCTCGTCGGACTTGCCGATCACCGCAGCCTCGGCGACCGCCTCGTGCCCGACCAGCGCCGACTCGACCTCCATCGTCGAGAGCCGGTGGCCGGAGACGTTGATCACGTCGTCGGTGCGCCCGAGAATCCAGAAGTAACCGTCCTCGTCGATTCGCGCGGCGTCGCCGACGTCGTAGACCTCGTTGCCAAAGCGCGTCCAGTAGGCCTCCACGAATCGATCGGGATCGCCGTAGAGCGTCCTCGCCATCCCCGGCCACGGCCGGCGCAGAGTCAAGAACCCTCCGCCCTCCTCGACGATCTCTCCGTCGTGCGTGACAACGGCCGCGCTGATTCCGGGGAACGGCTTGGTGGCCGACCCTGGCTTGGTCGCCGTGATCGCCGGCAGCGGCGTGATCATCGCGTGGCCGGTCTCGGTCTGCCACCAGGTGTCAACGACCGGGCAGCGCTCGCCGCCGATGACTGAGCGGTACCAGAGCCAGGCGCGCGGGTTGATCGGCTCGCCAACAGATCCCAGCAGGCGCAGGCTGGAGAGGTCAAAGCCGTCGGGAATCTCGCGGCCCCATTTGATGAAGCTGCGGATCACCGTGGGCGCGGTGTAGAGGATCGTCACCTTGTGCTGCTGGATGATCTCCCAGAAGCGGCCCTTGTGCGGGTAGTCGGGCGCGCCTTCGTAGAGAACGCTGGTGCAGCCGTTTGCGAGCGCCCCGTAGACGATGTAGGTGTGCCCGGTGACCCAGCCGATGTCGGCCGCGCACCAGTAGACGTCGGTCTCGGGTTTGATGTCAAAACACACGCGATGGGTCGCCATCGCGCCGGTCAGGTAGCCGCCGGTTGTGTGCTGGATGCCCTTGGGCTTTGCGGTGGAACCCGACGTGTAGAGGATGAAGAGCGGGTGCTCTGAGTCGAGCGCCAGCGGCTCGCATTCGCTCGAAGCTTTGGCGGTCGCTTCGCTCAGCCAGATGTCGCGGCCGTCGGTCATCGGCGCCTCGACCGCGCCACCGGTGCGATCGGCCACCAGGACGTGTTCGATCTTCGGCAGATTGGCGAGGGCGTCTTCGAGCGCCGCCTTCATCGGCAGCGGCTTGCCGCGCCGCAGCGTTGCATCGGCGGTGATCAGGACCTTGGCGTCGGAGGTCTCCATGCGCTCCTTGACCGCTTCAGGCGAGAAGCCGCCGAAAACGACGTTGTGCACGGCCCCGATGCGCGCGCAGGCGAGCATCGCTGCCGGCGCCTCGGGGATCATCGGCAGGTAAATGCCGACGACGTCGCCGGGCGCAACGCCCAGATCTTTGAGCACGTTGGCGATGCGAGCCGTCTGGTCCAGCAGCTCGGCGTAACTGATGTCGCGGCGCGCGCCGTCCTCGCCGACCCAGTGGTAGGCGATCTTTTCGCCGCGACCGTCCTGCACATGGCGATCGAGGCAGTTCTCGGAGACGTTGAGCTTGCCGCCGACAAACCACTTGGCCCACGGCGCCTTCCATTCGAGCACTTGCTCCCACGGCTCGCGCCACTCCAGCTGCTTGGCCCACGACTCCCACCAGCCGTTCGGGTCGGCCTCGGCGCGCTCGTACACGGCAGGATCGTTCCACTCGGAGGCAGCGACGAAATCAGCCGGAGGATCGAAGACCTCCTCGGTGTGCATCGTCACTTCGACATCGGGCGCGCTCGCGCCGTTCAGCGCAGATTCATTGGCCGCCATTTGGTCCTCCCCCAGACCGATTCGTGATTCCCGCAATCCTACGGGAGGCGCGGCGGGCGCAGGGCTACTTGAGCCTCAGTGTCTTGCTCGTGCTGCTGCTCAGCAGATCGGCGTTTCCGGGCAGCTTGATCGCGAACTTGACCTTCTTGCCTCGAAGCGACCGTGGCAGCAGCATCTTCCCCTTGAAACTGCAGCTCACGGAGACCGTCTTGAACTTCACTTTGAGAGTGACCGACTTCGTCTTGCTCGTCTTCACGATCAGTTTCGACGTGCCCGAACAGACGGTCGCCGCGTTCGATCCGCTCGGCGCCGCGTAAGTCAGTTTCAGCGGCACAGAGATTCGTTTGCCCTTGCGCTTGATCTTCCCGTTGAGCTTCAGCTTCGGGGCGGCCTTTTGCTTCACATACGGGATCGGATCAGGAAGAAAGACCGCGAGACCGCCGACCGTCAGCGGCGTCGTCGCAGCGATCGGGACACCCGTGCCAAGCTGGCCCTCGCTGCCGTCGCCCCAACACTTCACCCCACCGGTCGAGAGCAGAGCGCAGAAGGTCTCTTTCTGCCCCGATATCGCCACCGCGTTGGTGATCCCGCTGACCGTCACAGGAACCTTCGAACTTGCATTGCTGCCATTGCCGAGCTGGCCGTCGGTGTTGAGCCCCCAGCACTTGACTGAACCGGAGACGAGCGCGCAGAACGAATAGTCACCGCCGGCTACCTGGGTGGCCCCCGTGATTCCGGTCACGGTCACGGGCGTTGAGCTGTCTGCCGTGCTGTTGTTCCCGAGCGTTCCGCTGTTCCCACTGCCAAAGCACTTGATGCTGCCCGACGGCGAGGTGACGATCGCGCAGGTGGTGCCGTAGCTAACCGCCACGGTCCGCGCACCGGCGATTACATTCGAGATGCCTGGCGTCTTGATATCCGGAAACTCCCCGTGCGTGCTGGATCCGGTCACCTCGCCGTAGTTGTCGCGTCCCCAGCATTTGAGGGCTGACGACACAACCGCGCAGACGTGGCGCAGGCCCACGGCGAGAGCAGTCGCGCCGCTCGTGATCGCTGTCAGTGAGGGTTGCTTGGCATAGGACAGCGTCGCGAAGTTCTGACCGGCACCCTGCCCGAGCATCGAGTCGTAGTTGTAGCCCCAGCAGTAGACCTTGCCGAGATTGCCGCCTGTCGTCGGCGTGGCGCAGAACGTGTAGTTGTTGCCTTCGATCAGCGGCGCGCCCGAGGTGAGCACGGTCGCGCTGACGGCGGTCGACTGACTCGTGTCGCCGTTGTTGCCAAGCTGACCGAAGTAGCCGTAGCCAACGCACTTGACCGCGCCGGAAACGATCGCGCAGGTGGATCCGTTGGAGACCGCCGAGGAAGAGACGGTCCCGCTGAACGTGCTCGCGCTGACCGGGAGCGAGCTGGGTGTTGTCGTCGTATCGCCGAGCTCCGAACTCAGATTGCTGCCCCAGCACTTGAGCGCGCTCGACGCAACGGCGCACGAATGACCACCACCGGCTGCGATCGCCGTCGCGCCGGCGATTCCGAAGACATCGGCAGGGGTGTTTGAACTGCCCGAGAAGCCGCTACCGATCGCCCCGCTGTCGGTCTCGCCCCAGCACTTGACTGACTTGCCGACGATCGCACAGGTGTTGTGGCCACCGGCGTCGACCGAGCTCACCCCGCTGGCCATGCCCGAGGGGGTCACAGGCGTCGCCGAGTAGGTGTCGTTGCTACCCGTGCCGAGCTGGCCGCGGTAGTTGTTGCCCCAGCAGCGAGCTGAGTCGCCGAGCAGCGCGCAGACGTGATCGTCGCCTTGACCAAGAGCAGTCACGCCCGGGTCGATGTTCGTGTTCTGAGGCGTCGCCGAATTGCTCGTCGTGCCGTTTCCGTGCTGCCCGAGCGTGCCGGCGCCCCAGCACTTGACGGTCGACGCAGTGGTGATCACGCAGGTGTGGTCGACGGCGGCGTTGACTGCCGCGACGCCACTGGTGAGTCCGCCACCGGTTACCGGCGTCTCGTACTCCGTCGAAGTTGCACTCGTGTCGATCTGGTTCGAGTAGTTCGTGCCCCAACACTTCAGCGCGCCCGATGCCACGGCGCAGGCGTAGAAATCCCCGACAGAGATATCGCTGGCGACGAGGCCGTTGACCGTCTGGGGAGTGGCTGTCGATGACGGCGGGGAGCTGACGCCGAGCTGACCCGCCCCGCCGTACCCCCAGCATTTGACCGTGCCGGGCACCGGGGAGCTGACGATCGCGCAGATCGTCGCCTCGCCGACGGAAATCTTGGTCGCCCCGGAAATCCCGACGATCGTCGTCGCGGTGCCGGTCTCGGTGGCCGGGCCTGCAGTGCCGAGCGCGCCATAGAGGGTTGCGCCCCAGCATTTGACGGTGCCGTCCGCAATCAGAGCGCAGGCGCCGTACATTCCGACGTCGATCTGGACCGCGTTTGCAACGTCCTTCACGGCGACCGGCGTCGAGCGCGAGGACTGCGTCCCATCACCTAGCTGGCCGCGCTCGTTGGCACCCCAGCAGGAGACCGTCCCGTCCTGGGCCAGCGCACACGCGTACTTGAGGGCGACTCGCACGCTGGGAGTCGCGGCCGACGCGCTTCCCGCCAACATGGTGAACGCAGCAGACACGATGGCTGCGGTCATGAGAATTGTTCGCACGCGGAACATCCCAAGAAGCATACGTACGCACCGGTCGCCTGCCCACAACTTCTGGCCTGTTGGACCACACAGAATTGGGCGCGCCGGTACACTGGTGTACCAATGCTCCGCGAGCCGCGCGAAACAGCCGCTGCCGAACACTTGCCGCCGCGCGTCCACGCGCCTGGGCTGGCCGTCGGTCTGCTCTACCTCGCCGGCCGTCCGGACCTCGCATCGCGGATGGGTTCGCGTCGCGGTCCGGCCGCGGTGGTGAGGATTCCGGGATTTGGCGAGTCGGTGGCGGTCAGTAGTCCGGAGCTGGCCAAGCAGACCTTCCTGGCGCCACCCGACGTGCTGCTGGCCGGCGAATCGAGCCCGCTCTCGCGCACGCTGGGCAAGCACTCGATCTTCGCCCTCGACGGCGATGAGCATCTGCGCGAGCGACGCCTGCTGCTGCCGCCGTTCCATGGCGAGCGGATGGGCGCCTACAACAACATCTTCGAAGAAGAAGCGCTGGCGGAGTTCGCCAGCTGGAAGCCCGATGAGGACTTTGCGACGCTTGAGCCGATGATGCGCCTGACGCTCAATGCGATCCTGCGCGCGGTCTTTGGCGCCGAGGATGCCGAGTTTGACGAGCTGCGCGAGGTGATCCCGCCGCTGGTCAAGGTGGGCTCGGTGATGACGGCGATCCCGGCGCTGCAGCGCGAATTTGCCAGCTGGAGTCCGTGGTCGCGGTTCTTGGCGCTGCGCGCGCAGTACGACGCGGTGGTAAATCGGTTGATCGACAAGGCGAAGGCCGATCCGGAGCTCGAAGAGCGCAGCGACGTACTTGCGCTGCTGATGCAGTCGCGCTATGACGACGGGGCGGCGATGACGCGCGCGCAGATCTCAGACGAGTTGTTGACGATTCTTGTGGCCGGCCACGAGACGACGGCCGGCACACTCGCGTGGGGCATCGAGCGCCTGCGGCGACACCCGGAGATCCTCGCTCGATTGATCGAAGAGGCCCGTGAGGGCGGAAGCGCATTGCGCGAGGCGACGATCTGGGAGATCCAGCGCACGCGCCCGGTGATCGTTGCGACTGAGCGCATCGTTGCCAAGCCGTTCACGCTCGGCGAGTGGACCGTGCCTCCTCGGATGCATGTCGTGGTCGACCACCTCGGGCTGCACTTTGATCCCGAGCTGTTCCCAGAGCCGCACCGCTTCAACCCCGACCGATTCCTCGACGCCGCGCCAGACACCTATTCGTGGGTGCCCTTCGGCGGTGGCCGCAGGCGCTGCGCGGGGGCCGCGTTCGCCAAGCTTGAGATGGATGTCGTGCTGCGGATGTTGCTTACGCGCTGCGAGTGGGTGACCACCGACGCCAAGGATGAACGCTGGCGCTTTCGCGGGGTCGCGTTTGTACCGGCCAAGGGCGGCGTCGCGCGCTTCTCAAAGATTGACGCCGCGCCGGCGATCGAGCGCTCAGCCGCGTCGGCGCTCGTTGCGTAGCTCGCTCATCAGCCGCTCAAGGCGCGGCTCAGATTCACGATCCACGTGTGTCATCGCCTGCGCGACGGCGGGCGTCACGGCGTTGATCTGATCCCACATCGCGTGGGCTACGGCGCGGTAGCTCGGGTGACCCTCGCGGCCCGATCGCAACTCGATCAGCTGCATCGCCTCGCGGGCATTGAGGTCGAGTATGTAGCGGATGCGGTAGGCGAGCGAGAGCGCGTAGGGGGCTTGGTCGGCAAGCCCGGCATCAGTCAGCCGTTCGTACTCCTCGCGGCTGGCTTCCAGCGCGCGTCGGAAATCGTCGCCCACGCCGGCATCGTCCAGCTCGTCGGGCACCTCCGCGCCCAGATGCGGGCTCAGCGTCTGCCACTGGCACGTGAGCATACGGTGGCGCTGAAGGTCACGAAATGCGCCGTAGTCGCTGACGATCTCAAAGCGATAACGCAGCGCCTCATACCCACGCCCCGGCCGATGCCGCCGGTTCTCGCGATCGCCGACAAGTTCGCCCAGCATCCGAGACAACTCATCCTCGGAGAAACCCTCCAAAGATGCAACTGTGTCGTACTCGCTGACTTGGGTTGCTTCGAAGAGGAGGGCTGCGGCCAGGTGCGTTTCGTCGCCTTCGTGGGAGAGCAGGCGTACGTAGGGGCCGGATTCGGTGTCTGACTGCGGCTCGCCGACCCCTAGCCTTTCGGCCCAGGACGCGCTCTCAGACTTGAGCGATCGCAGGTAGTCGATCCAACGGCCGCCGCGCTCGGGGCGCTCGACGCGTTGGACGAAGCTCGGGATGATCTTCTGCAGTTCGGCCAGCAGCAGTTCGCCGTAGCGGTGCGCCTCGGGCAGTGGCGAAGCGAAGAGGTGCAACAGCAGCGACTCGTAGGCCTGCCCGCTGGCGAACATGCCCATGTGGCTGAGGCTCGCCGCCGGGAGCAGACCGCGCATCAGGTCGAGCGCCTTGGCCTTGACCGCACGCGCGTGAGCCGCGGCGTCCTCGCCATCGGCTGGCGGATACTGCGACGCAACCCACTCGGCAACCTTGGGTAGCGACTCCGAGTAGGTGCGAAAGAGCAAATCCATCGTCACTTCGTATTCGGGACCAAGATCGGCGCCGCGGTAGTAGCGATATCCGGGGTCGGTTGAGCCGCCGACACTCACACCGCTCATCGGCACGTCGTAGGCGATGTAGCGCGTCGACTGCTCCAGGTAAGCAGCGAGGCGGCCGCGCTGAAGCACCTTGGTCAGCACGTTGGAGACCCACTCCATCGCGACGTGAGCGCCGCCGAGCTGTGCCACGGAATCGTCGCCGTAGCCAAGAAAGATGCGCTCATACAGCGCGCTCGCGCGGTCGCCCTCAGCACCGTCGTAGGCGCGTGCGCCGGCGGCGTCGACGTCATCGGCGAACTCGTCGAGGAACATCTGGCGCAGAGTCCCGGCGTAGCGCGAGTAGCGCGCAAACATCGCGCCCTTGACCGTCTCGGGCAGGTTGACGATCCCGAAGACCGGCAGCTCGGAGTTCGTGAAGTAGGGCGCCAGCAGCTCCTGCTGATCAGCGGAGAACCGCTCGCGAACAAGCAGATCGTCGTTCAATGTGGCTTCTCTCACTTCCATGCGCGGGCGACCAATCTCGCAAACGCATCGGACACCGCACAACGAGTTTCCCGCACTTTCCGTATGCCCTTTGGCACCAGGTGCCAAAGGTTGGTCGCAAATTGCGGGGATTAGGTGAGTTGGGCTTCGGTGTCCGAGTAGCCGCGGGCGCGGGTGTCGATCTTCTCGTCGTGCATGATCAGATCTGCCGCGGCGAGGAACTGGTCAACGTCCCAGCCCTGCTCCCAGGAGACATATCCCACGCTCGCCGTCGGGGTTAGATCCGGGCAGATCCGCTCGCGGGCGTGCGCAACAGCATCCTGCACGCGCGGGATCACCGTCCGCAGGTGGTCCGGCGATGAGCTCGAGAAGAGCACAAAGAACTCGTCACCGCCGCGCCGCGCAACCATCTCGTCGATCCTCACGCATTCGGAAATTGCGCGAGCGACGGCTTCGAGCACTTGGTCCCCGGTCGTGTGGTTGTAGACATCGTTGACCTGCTTGAAGCGATCGAGGTCGATCGTCATCAGCATCGGACGACTGAGGCGCTGCTCGTGCTCGGCCTTATGAATCGCCGTCTCGACACGTAGCCGCAGCGCGCGCAGGTTGGCGACGCCGGTCAACGCATCGACCTCGGAGAGCTCGCGGTTGGTGCGCACGAAGCCGAGCGTCACCGACCGGACCTTCACGACGATCACCGCGGCAACGACCATCACGCTGATCGTCACTGCCGAGCGAATCCCTGGGTCCGGGAAATCGCCGACGACCGAGAATCCGGCGAAGAGCACGGCGCACAGCCCAAGCAACGTCGCACTCTGACGCGGGGGCAACACATAGAAGCCGAAAAGCGCGAGCACGACGTACGTGTCAAGCAACGCAACGCCGGCAGAACCGGCAAAGGCAATCGTCAAGCTCACAAGTCCGATCGCCGCGAGCAGCGCCCACGGGAGCCACCGCTTGCTGTAGCGCACGCGCGCCGCGCGCAGACACATACCGGCGAGCGCGATCATCCCCATGCCGCAGAGCAGTCCTACCGCCCACGGCAAGGGACTGAGCGCACCAGTGACTGAGAGCAACGCGAAAACTATGCCGATCGGGGCGATCGTCGCGGCGGCGTAGCCCCAGATCGGATCGGTCGTGCGCACGAATTCGAACGCGCGTCGTAGCTCGAAGTTGACCCGCAGGCGCAGCTTCCCGTGGGCCGGCCGACTGTAGGCACGGCTGACGGCCGCCGAGACGGAACGCATCGCCGCTTCGCGGTCAGCCAGACGCGGCAAATCATCGGCAACGCCGTCGGACAGCGGTGCGTCCTGCTGCATGCTGCGGAACGCCTGCTTGGACTCGTGCAGTGCGTCGTCGGCGCGCTGCAGCACGCTGGAAATCGAATCCCCCGGCTCTGAGATGACGTGCGCGACGCTGCCACTGGGCGTGACCTGCGGGCAAGTCGCCAGGCGCGCACGGTGGATCGCCTTGGCCAGTCGCTGCTCGATGCGCTCGAGCTCGACTCCGGCCGGGTGCGAGATCATCACGGAGAACTCATCGCCGCCGCGGCGAGCCACCAGATCTTCATCGCTGACCTGATCCACCAGCGCCTCGCCGACCGCCTTGAGCACGAGGTCGCCGGTCGTGTGGTCGAACGTGTCGTTCACCAGCTTGAAGTTGTCGAGGTCGATCGCAAAGAGCGCGAACGGCTCCTCTGAGCGCAGCGACTCGGAGAGCTTCTGACGCAAGCGCCGGGTGTTGGCGATCCCGGTCAGCGGGTCGGTGTAGGCCATGCGGCGGTTCTCGCGGGCGAGTGAGCGCGTGCGATGCTCGGCGGCGATGAACGAGCTGGTGATCATCACCATCGCGCCCGCAGTGATCACCGCGTGCGCGAGTTGCGCGGCGCCCGGTGTCAGCAGCACGGCGATGAAGAGCGCCGGGGTCACGACGCAGACGTACGGCAGCGCGAAACGCGCGCCGTAGAGAAAAGTCGGCGTGATCAAGACGAACAACGGCAACATCGTGAATGCCAGCCGCAGGTCGCCGGCAATGAACGCGCCGACCAAGAAGATGCTCAGACCGAGCACGAGTCGCACGTGGGTTGCCCAGTCGTCGTTTGCGAGGTACTTGGCGCCCAGCGCGGAGAGACCCGAAACCAAGATTGCGAACGCCCCGAGCAGCGTCACGCCGGCGGGAACCACGTCGGGCCGAAGCAGGCCCACGACGAGCGCGACCAGCCCGCCGGTTCCATACAGAAACGTCGACGCGTACCAGCCCGACTTGCCGGACAGCCCGATCTCCGCGAGTTCGGCGTTGACGTCAGCCGCGCCTTCAAGGCGGAGAATCTTCTGATGACTCTCCGCCGAGGCGCGTACCCCGGACGTCTGTTTCGCGCCAGCCACGGCGCCCTGCATCCCTGCTTCCTCCATTACACGGGACTTATCGTCCCGGCGGCGCGCGTCGCTTGACCGCGCAAAAGCTCCCTACGGAGGGGTAGCTCGTGCAATCCCGCTGGCAGTGCTGGATCGCAAACATTTGGGTAGGGCGAAGGCCCGTCGGACAAAAGTCCAGAGATGGCTGCCCGCCTAGGCGACGAGCTGGAAAAAGGCGATCGCCGCCTCGCGCGCGAGGTCGAGCAGGGGTCCGGGCCAGACGCCGAAAACGATGCTCGCAGCGGCCGCCAGAACAGCCAAGGCGACCAGCTCCGGGTGACTCGAAGGGTCAGCCTCGGGCGACGCGCCGGCGGGCACGGCCTCACCCACCTGTGCCGGCCGCGCCGTCTCGGGTGCGCCCATCCAAATGGCGGCGACCACCCGCAGGTAATAGGCAAGCGACATCGCCGAGCCGAGTACGACGACCACGGCAAGCCACGAGTAACCGCCGTCGACGGCAGCAAGAATCAGGAAGATCTTGCCGATGAAGCCAGCGGTGATTGGCAATCCCGAGAGAGCGATCATCGAGATCGTCATCGGCCAGGCAAGCGACGGCGCCTCGCGCCCGAGCCCGCGCAGCGACGCGTAACCCTCGCCGGCGCCGGCGCGCTCGCGCGCGACGATCACCGCAAACGGCGCGACGTTCATCAGCAGGTAGACGAGCATGTAGAAGACCGTCGCCCGGATACCGACGGCGTTGGCGACGACCACGCCGACAAGCAGGTAGCCCGCCTGCGCGACGCCCGAGTAGGCGAGCATCCGCTTGAGCGAGTCCTGGCCCAGCGCGCCTAGGTTTCCGACGACGATCGTCACGACCGCAAGGGCCGCGAGCGGGGCCTGCCAGTGGTCGGCGATCGGGGCGATCGCCTGCCCGCAGTAACGAATGAGCAGCGCAAAGGCCGCGGCCTTGGTGGCGACGGCCATGAACGCCGTGATCGGAGTTGGAGCGCCTTGGTAGACGTCCGGCGTCCACTGGTGGAAGGGAGCGATCGAGGCCTTGAAGGCGATGCCGACGAAGGTCAACGCGACTCCGGCCAGCAGCAGCGCGTCATCGCCGACGTTGCCCTTCGAGAGTGCCTCACCGATCGCTGAGAAGTCGGTTGCCCCGGTAGCGCCGTACGTCAGCGCCATGCCGTAGAGCAGCGTCGCCGAGCCCAGCGAACCGATGATCAAATACTTGATGCCCGATTCGAGCGATCCCTCGCGCCGCAGATCGGCCGCGCAGAGCACGTAGAGCGGGATCGAGAAGAGCTCTAGCGCGAGGAACACGGTGACCAGGTTCTCGGCCGCCGCCAGCAGCGACATCCCGAGCACCACGGTGATCAACAGCGCATAGAACTCGCCGCGGCCAAAGTTGGTGAGCGTCTCCGCGCGCCATGCAAGAACGACGGCAGAGAGCGCCGCAGCGATGAAGATCAGGCTGAACACCCGAGTCAGATCGTCAATGCTGATTGCGCCGGTCAGCACCGAGCGATACGACTCGCCCATGTCGGCGGCGAAGAAATAGCCGGCAGCAATCAGCGTCGCCACGGCAAATAGCGGCGCGATCCCGCGCTGGGCGGTCCGCCCGGCGATCAGCGAGGCGAAGAGCGTCGCGATGGCTCCCCCGACGAGCACGAGGTACGGCGTCAGTGCCGTCCATTCGACGCTGGGCGCCTTGACGCTTGCGACTGCGAGCAACGTGCTCATTCGGCCACCTGCTGCTTTGCCGGGCGCTCGGCAACCTCGCCGACCTTGCCAGCGGCGCTCGCGGCGGTCGCCTGCTTTGCACCGGACTCGACGCGCTCGACGACGTACTGCGGATACACGGCGAGCGCGATCAGAATCAGCACCGCCGGCAGCAACAGGCCGAGTTCATTGGAACTCAGTTCGCGCGCACGCGAATCGGTCACCTCGTCGGATGCCGAGCCGCGATTGTGCATCGAGCGCTGGAAGAAGCGCAGCATGTAGACGGCGGCAAGCACGACTCCGAGCGTCGCCACCACGCCCCAGACGAACTCAGTCTGGAAGGCGCCAAAGAGGATGTAGGTCTCGCCGACGAAGTTCGGAGATCCCGGCATCGCGAGCGTCGCGAGCGCGACGATCAGGAAAAGTGTCGCAAAGACCGGCGCGCGCTTGGCGAGGCCGCCCATCTGCGAGAGCTTCTCGCTGCCGGCGCGCTCGGCCAGGAATCCGACGATCAGCATCAGCCCGATCACCACGAGCCCGTGGTTGATCATCTGCAGGATCGCGCCCTCGGCGCCCTTGGAGTCGAGCACGGCAATTCCGAGCAGCACGAAGCCGATCTGCGCGATCGAGGAGTAGCCGAGCACCAATCGCGTCTCGTCCTGACTGAAAGCCATCACCGAGCCGTAGATGATCCCGACCAGCGCGAGGATCAGCAGCAGCACCTGGAAGCTCCCGACAGCCTGCGGCAGGATCGGCAGCACGATGCGCAGGAAGCCGTACGCACCAAGCTTGGCGACGACCGCAGAGAGAACGATCAGCACCGGCAGAGGAGTTGCCCGGTAGGTGATCGGCATCCAGCCGTGCAAGGGCGGGATCGGCATCTTCACGAGCAGCGCGAGCATGAAGCCGACGAAGACCCAGTTCTGCGCGCCGTGCGAGACCGGCGCCGCGGCAAGGTCGGAGAGCTCGAAGCTCAGAGACGTCCCGTTCTGGGTCGCGCTGAGCACGCCGAGCGCAACCGCCGCGACGAGCATCAGCAGCGAGCCGGCGAGCGTGTAGATCATGAACGTCGCGGTCGCGCGCCGCGCCGAGCCGTACTCGGTCTCCTGGCCCCACATCCCGATCAGGAAGTAGAACGGGATCAGCAGCAGGTCGAAGAACAGCACGAACAGGATCAGGTCCTGCGCCATGAACGCGCCGAGCGTGCCGACCTCGGCCAGCGCAAGCATTGCGTAGAACATTCGCGGCGACTCGAACTCGCGAGTGCTTGCCGCGAAGGTCGCGATCGACCAAGCCAGCACGGTCAGGCAGACCATGAAGATGTTGAGGCCGTCAAGTCCGAGCGAGTAGTGCACCCCGAGCTGCGGAATCCAGAGCTCGTTGACTGCGGCGGTCATCCCGCTGCCGGCCTTGTAGTCGACCAGGATCGGCACCAGGAAGCCGATCTGAACGAGCGTCATGATCGCCGCGACGGGTCCGGCCTGGCGCGGCTGGACGAGCGATGCGATCAACGCGCCCGCCAGCGGGATCACGAGCAGCAGTGTCAGTCCGAGGTTCATCGCACAGACCTCACTTGGCCACCACCACGAAGTAGAGGAGGATCAGCACGCTGCCGAGCACGACGGTCAGCGCATAGCTGCGCGCAAGGCCTGTTTGCAGGCGGCGCACCACGCGTCCGCCGTCCTTGACCAGAGCGCTCGTGCCGACGACGATGCCATCGACCACGTATCGCTCGAGTACGCGGTTGCAGAAGGTCGCGATCGCGGCCGCCGGGCGGACAAACAGTCGGTCGTAGAGCGCGTCGAAACGCCACGCATCAAAGAGGAAGCGGTTGACCGCGCCAAATCGCTCGGTCAGGCGGCCCGGAAGCTCTGGGCGGCGACGGTAGAGGAAGTACGCGATCGCAATGCCAGTGAGGGCGATTGCGGCACCGACAGCGAGTCCCGCCCACTGGGTCGCAACCGACGGAATGTCGTGGGCGTAGCGCGAGTCCTCGAACACCGGCTCAAGCCAGCTCTCGATCACGTGTGTTACACCCGGCACCTGGACGAATCCGGCGAATGCGGCGAGGAACGCGAGCGTGCCCATCGCGACTTTCATCTCGCCCTCGCGCTCGGCGATCTGGTGGTCCGGGCCGGGGAAGCCGACCTCGGTGTCCTCGTGCTCGCCGCTGGCCGGATTGACGTGGTCGCCGTGGGCGAGGTGGCCGCCCTCAAGCTCTTCGGCCTCCTTGCACTTGTCACCGTGGAAGACCAGATAGACCGCGCGCAGCGAGTAGATCGCCGTGAGGATTGCGCCGATGTACATGCCGGCGGCGATCACGGTGAAGGTCCCGCCGCGATTGAGCGTGTAGGAGATGATCTCGTCCTTGCTCCAGAAGCCGGAGAAGCCGGGGAAGCCGGCCAGCGCCAGGGCGCCGATCAGGAAGCAGGCGTAGGTGAATGGCATGACCTTGCGAAAGCCGCCCATCTTGCGCACGTCCTGGACGTTGCCCATCGCCGCGATCACCGAGCCGGCGCTCATGAACAGCAGCGCCTTGAAGAAGGCGTGCGTCATCAGGTGGAACATCGCCGCCGAATACGCCGCCGCACCTGCGCCGGCGATCATGTAGCCGATCTGACTCATCGTCGAGTAGGCGATGATGCGCTTGAGGTCGGTCTGGACGATCGCGGTGGTTGCGGCGACCAGCAGCGTGACCGTGCCGAGGATCGCGGCGGTCAGCGCCGCGGTGTCGGAGATCTCAAAGAACGGGTGGAAGCGGCAGATCAGGTAGACGCCCGCCGTGACCATCGTCGCCGCGTGGATCAGCGCGGAGACCGGCGTCGGTCCCTCCATCGCGTCCGGAAGCCACGTGTGCAGCGGCACCTGCGCGGACTTCGCAAAGGCGCCGACCAGTAGCAGCAACGCGGCGGCCGTGAAGGTCGCCGACGGCGCAACGCTGAAGGGGTCGTCGGCATTGGCCAGCAGCGTCGGGATCGTCAGCGTGTGGATCTCGCTCCAGAGCAGGTAGGCCGCGATCACGATGCCGACGTCGCCGATCACGTTCATCACGAATGCCTTGGCGCCGGCCTTGGTCGCCGTGCCGCGGCGATACCAGTAGGAAATCAACATGTAGGACGCCGCGCCGACGAAGCCCCAGCCGACGACCAGCAGCAGCAGGTTGCCGGCGAGCACCAGCAGCAGCATCGAGAAGACGAAGAAGTTGAGGTAGGCGAAGAACCGGCGGTATCCCTGGTCGGAGCGCATGTAGGCGACCGAGTAGAGGTGGATCAGCGCCGAGACGCCGGTCACGATCAGCGCCATCATCACGGCCAACTGGTCGTAGTAGATGTCAAAGCGGAAGTCGAGACCGAATGCCTGGGCGTAGGTGTAGCCCGAGAGCACGTGGCGCTCTTCGGGATCCATGCCAAGGAGCTGCGCAAGGCAGGCGAGCGCCGCTCCAAACGCCAGGAAGATCGCCGCCGTGCCGACGATTCCGGCTGCGCGCTCTGAGAGGCGGCGGTTTGCAAGCCCGATCACGATCGCCCCGGCCAACGGGGTGAGCAGCAGGATCCAGCCCCAAAGCGCGGGCTGGCTCGGGCGAGCACCCTCGGCAAAGTCGGCCGCGTGGGCCAGGATCGGAGTAAGTGCTGCGATCACTGCTGCGGATCCCTCAGCTCATCGAGCTCGTCGATGTCGATCGGCAGGCGGTTGCGGTAGAGCGCGACGATCAAGCCAAGCCCGACTACGACCTCGCACGCGGCGACGACCATCACGATCAACGCGAAGATCTGGCCGCCCCCGTCGTTCCACATGCGGGCGAACGAGATCAGCGCAAGGTTTGCGCCGTTGAGCATCAGCTCTAGGCACAGCAGCATCACCAGCGGGCTGCGACGCGCAAGCAGGCCTCCGGCGCCGATGCAGAAGATCACGGCCGAGAGCGCGATGTACCAGTTGATGTTCACCGGCGACCGAGTCCTTCGCCGAGCATCGGAGAGTCGTCGGTCAGCGCTTCAAGTCCGCGCCTGCGGCGTGCGAGCACGACGGCGCAGACAGCGGCGACCGTGAGCAGGAACGAAGCAAGTTCAAAGGCCAAGAGGTACTTGGTCAGCAGCAGCTCACCGATCTGCTCGGGGGTGCCATACCTGCTGCTGTCGACCTCCTTGCCGTGGGTGTCGAGCAGGGAGATGCTCGACGCGGCGAGCGCGGCGGCGAGTACGACCAGCAGCGAGCCCGCGGCGATCGCGCTCAGCGCCCGCGGCGCGCCTCCGCCCTCTTCCAGCGGTTCGTCGGCGCCGCCGACGTAAGAGACGACAAACACGTAGAGCACCATCACCGCGCCGGCGTAGACGATCAGCTGCGCGGCGGCGAGGAACTGCGCGTAAAGCAGCAAAAAGAGCACGGCCAGCGAGAAGAGGTGACAGACAAGCGCGAGCACGGCGAAGAAGGGGTTGCGCAGCATCACAACGGCGACGGCGCCGCCGATCGCTCCGGCCGCGGCCAGGAAGAAGAGGATCGCCTGCAGCACCTACTCGCCCTCTCGCCTGAGCGGCGTGCGCTCGACGGGCTCGGCCAGCAGCATCTCCTTGGTGAAGATCAGGTCCGAGCGGTTGTAGTCGGCAATCTCGTAGTCGTGGCCGAGCGTGATCGCGTCGAACGGGCAGGCGATCTCGCAGTAGCCGCAGAAGATGCAGCGCGCGAGGTTGATCTCGTAGACGGCGGCGTAGCGCTC
>CAZRAA010000019.1:0-32610 GCA_964597975.1 uncultured Thermoleophilaceae bacterium
ACGAGAACGTCGAGAAGGCCTACAAGTACACGATCAAGGCCAACACCGTCGCCGTGGTATCTGATGGCACCGCAGTGCTGGGTCTCGGCGACATCGGCCCGGAAGCCGCGATGCCCGTGATGGAAGGCAAGGCGATGCTCTTCAAAGAGTTCGCCCAGGTCGACGCATTTCCGATCTGTCTGAACACCAAAGACCCCGATGAGATCGTGCGCACCGTCGAGTTGATGGCGCCGACGTTCGGAGGCATCAACCTCGAGGACATCTCTTCCCCGCGCTGTTTTGAGATCGAGCGGCGGCTGAAAGAATCGCTCGACATCCCCGTCTTCCACGACGACCAGCACGGCACCGCCGTGGTGGTGATCGCCGCCTTGCTGAACGCCTGCAAGGTCACAGGCAAGAAGATCTCCGACCTGCGCGTGTTGATGCTCGGTCTCGGCGCAGCCGGCATCGCGGTCACCGAAATGCTCCAGGACGCAGGCGTCCAGGACGTGATCGGCTGTGACCGCAAGGGCGCGCTGCACACCGAGCGCGAAGACTGGGAGTCGCTTGACCCGGTCAAGCAGCGCTTCGCCGAGCGCACAAACAAGGACAAGATCGGCGGCACGCCCAACGAGGTGATCGAGGGCACCGACCTGCTGATCGGACTTTCTGGACCCGGAGTGATCGAAGCCAAGTCCCTGGCGAAGATGAACGCCGACCCGCTCGTGTTCGCGATGGCCAATCCGACCCCTGAGGTAATGCCCGAGGAAGCAGCACCGTACGTGCGGATCATGGCCACCGGTCGCTCGGACTATCCGAATCAGATCAACAACGTGCTCTGTTTCCCGGGAATCTTCCGCGGAGCGATGGACGCGCGGGCCTCGAAGATCACCGATGAGATGAAGATGGCCGCCGCGCGCGGAATCGCTGCGTGCGTGCCAGAGAACGAGATCTCCGAGGACTACATCATTCCGTCGGTCTTCAACCGCGACGTCGCGATCGAAGTCGCCAAGGCCGTCAAGGACGAGGCCGCCCGCAGCGGCGTGGCGCACGAGTCCGACGACGACGTCGCCTCGACGATCGATATGCCGGCAGTCACTGGCTGAGCCTCCGCTCCGGCGTCATCGATTCAGGTTATACTGGATGGTATGACTCATAAAGTCGGCCCAAAGGGGCAGGTTGTGATCCCAATCGACGAGCGCGAGCGACTGGGAATCGGCCCAGGAACAGAAGTTGTCTTCGAGAGCGTCAAAGATGGCGTACTGGTCCGGCCGCGCGGGTCGGTCAGTGACTTGCGCGGGATGTTCAAGAACTCGGGAATGGCGCAACGTCTGCTCGATGATCGCCTCCGGGAGCCGCGATGACGGTTTGCCTGGATTCCTGGGCATTGCTCGCGTGGCTTGACAACGAACGCCGGGCGGCAGACATCGTTCACGACGTGATTGAAGGTCGCCCCGTCATGAGCTGGATCAACATGGCGGAGGTCTTCTACCGACTGGACCGCGAAAAGGGTGAGAAAGTCGCGGTCGCCGTGGCCAACAAGATGCGAGTCGCAGTCGACCTTGAGCTCCCCACGGAGCGACGGATCATCGAAGCCGCCAAGATCAAGGCGAAGAATGCGATCGCTATGGCCGATTGCTTTGCCATCTCGTGCGCGGCGGACAACGACGCAATCCTCTACACCGGGGACCCCGAGATCCTGAGCATCAGGGATCTCCCCTGCGAAGTGCGCGACCTGCGCGGCTGAAGATCAGCGCAAGGCTTCCAGCAGCGAGGCCGGCCCGGCGGGGGCACCGCCGCCTCGAACCTGAAACACGTAGAGCGAGCTCTGGCCAGACGCAAGCACGTCGTAGTGACCGAGCGGACTGAAGCGATCGCGGATCGCCAGCGCCTGCCGCGCGACGCTGCGCTGCGAAGGCGGAGTGCCCTGCTCGGCGAGCCGCGCGATCGCGTCGACGATAAGTCCGACGGCTTCATAACCGTAGATCGCCCAGCGGTCGGGCGCCCTGCCGTATTTGTCGACGAATTTCTCGAAGAAGGCGCTGCCGGCAGGCGGATACGCATGAGCCGCCAGAGCCGCGGTGACGTATCGCCCACGCGGCGTCCCGCCGCGCAGCGGACTGTCGGCAGTCGCCCCGCTTGCGCCGTCAGCTCCCGACGACGCGTAGCCGACTGTGACCGATTTGGCGCTCGCCTGGGGCGGCACCAGCCAGATGCGTGGCGCGGCGGCAGCGTCGGCGGCGCTGGGCGGCCGCGTGTCGCGTCGCAGTGGCGGTGCCAGCGAGATCATCAGCTGACCCTCGATCTGCTGCGCCGGCTGCGCCAGTGCGTCAATTGTCGCGATCGACCCGGGGACCGGACCGAGCACTATCCGCGTCGAGTACCCCGAGGCCCGACCGTCGATCGCCTCCAGTGCAAGTACCGCGCCCCGCCGCATATCGGCCGCGCGCGAGGCCAGCGGCCCCGTGGTGGGCGCCTGGAATGAGATCGTCATTGGCTCGCCCGCGGGCTGCCCGCCGCACCCGCCGAGCGCGAAAGCACCGACGATCAGCGCGATCAGCGCTGGAGATGTCGCCTTGCGTGCTCGCATCGAGTCGCAAGCCTACCCCCGCCAGTTGGGCGATCGGCCGCCGTGTCTACTTGTCCGCAGGGCAAAACCGAGGCCACTGGAGCGGCCATATACTCGCGCGAGTGAAAGTCGGGATCCTCACAGCGGGCGGCGACTGCCCCGGACTCAACGCCGTCATCCGCGCCGCCGCACGTCGGCTGCTCGCCGAGGGTCACGAGCCGGTCGGGCTGCTCTACGGGTACCGCGGGCTCGCCAGACGCGAGTACGTCGCGCTCGATCGCTCGAAGATCCGCGGCATCCTTCACCTGGGCGGAACGATCATCGGCACCTCAAGCTTCAACCCCTACCGCGAAGAGCGCGGCGTCGAGCTTGTGAAGTCAGCGTTTGAGAAAGACGGCTTCGACGCGCTGATCGCGATCGGCGGCGAGCACACGATGATGATGACGCGCCGCCTCCACCTCGAGGAGGGCATGCCGACGATCGGCGTGCCCAAGACGATCGACAACGACGTGGTGGGAACCGACTTCACTTTCGGCTTTGACACCGCGGTGCAAATCGCCACCGACGCGATCGACCGCCTGCACACGACGGCCGCATCGCACGACCGCATCATCGTGCTCGAAGTCATGGGGCGAAACAGTGGCTGGATCGCAGTCTTCTCCTCAATCGCCGGCGGCGCCGACGGCGTGATCGTGCCGGAGTTCGACACGCCGGTCGAGGAGATCGCCGCGGCGCTTGAGCGACGCCACGAAGCCGGCGCGAACTTCTCGATCATCGTCGCGGCGGAGGGTGCGAATCTCGCGTTCGCCAACGGCGAGTCCAAGCAGATCCGCGCCAATGAGTCGACCGACGACTACGGCTACCCACGACTGGGCGGCATCGGTGCGGCGCTCGCCGAAGAGCTTGAACGCCTGACCGGGTTCGAATCGCGCGTAACGGTGCTCGGCCACACCCAGCGCGGCGGCACGCCCACGGCCCATGACCGCGTGCTGGCGACGCGCTACGGCAAGCGCGCGGCAGAATGCGCGATCAACGGCGAGTTCGGCCACATGGCTGCGCTGATCGGGAACGACGTGGTCGCCGTCCCGCTGAGCGGCATCACTGATGTCAAGACGATCGACATGCAGTACGTCGACGTCGCGCGCAACTTCTTCGGCTGACCAGTTCGGTCAGCGAGCCTGACCTACGACTCGCGGTGAATCGTCTTCTTGATCAGCGGGATGTACGTGTACGCCGCTGCGGCGAGGATCAGGATCAGTGCCGGGATGAGCGCGGCGGTGAGTCCGTGGACTCCCATCGCCCAGATCAGGAGATAGATGCAGGCGGCGATTACGAATGCGACTGTGTTGATCATCGGCGGTGAGGATAGCGCGGCGGTTCAGGCCATCGCGGCCGAGAAAGCGGCCACAAGATCGCGCGCCGCCGGGGCCGGATCGCCTGCGCCGGCGTGCGCCTCGCGAACCGCGCGCACCAGACGCGTGCCGACGATCGCGCCGTCGGCGACTTCGGCAACCCGCGCGGCCTGCTCCGGCTCGGAGATGCCGAATCCGACCGCGATGGGCAGGTCGGTGTGTGCGCGCACGCGCGCGACGAGCTCGGGCAGTCCTGCCGCGTCTGCCGTCCGCTCACCAGTGGTGCCAGTGACCGAGACCGTGTAGATGAAGCCGCGCGCTTGGGCGCAGATCTGCGCGATGCGATCGTCCGGTGTGGTCGGGGCGATCAGCGGCACCAGGGCGATGCCGTGCCTGTCGCACGGCCCGAGCAGCGCCGGCGACTCTTCCAGCGGGATGTCCGGCACGATCAGACCACTGATCCCAAGGTCCGCGCAGCGGCCGAGGAATCGCTCGACACCGCGGGCATGGATGATGTTGAAGTAGGTCATCGCCATCACCGGGACCTGCGCGGCGATCGGCGCGATGCCGTCGAGCAGCTTGTCGATCACGGCGCCGGCTGCAAGCGCATCGACCGCGGCTTCGTGAATCACCGGGCCGTCGGCCAGCGGATCGCTGAAGGGCAGACCGAATTCGATCAAATCGGCGCCACCATCGACGTACGCCTGCGCCACGCGCAGCGAATCGTCGGTCGATGGGAATCCGCCCATCAGGTAAGGCATCAGCGCCGCCCTGCGGCCGTGCCCGGCGAACGCCGCAGCAATCCGCTCGATTCCGCTCGCCGCCTCGACGGCGGCCATCAGACCTCGTCCTCCATGCCGGTTAGGCGCAGCACCTCGGCGAGATCCTTGTCGCCACGACCCGAGAGCGTGAGCAAGTCCACGTCGCCGCCGGGGTTGGCGAGTAGCCAGGCGATCGCGTGCGAACTCTCGAGGGCCGGAATGATGCCTTCGAGCCGGCACACGAGTTGCAACGCGTCGAGTGCGTCTTCGTCGGTGACCGACTCGTAGCGCACGCGACCCGCGTCGCGCATGGCGGCGTGCTCGGGCCCGACCCCGGGGTAATCGAGCCCGGCCGAGATCGAGTGAGCCTCGAGGATCTGGCCGTCCTCGTTCTGCAGAACGGCTGTGCGAGTGCCGTGAAGGATTCCGGTCGAGCCGGCGCTGAGTGTCGCGCCGTGTGAGCCGGATTCGATCCCGTGCCCTCCGGCCTCAACGCCGATCAGTTCGACCGCGGTGTCCGACTCAAAAGCCTTGAAAGTCCCGATCGCGTTGGACCCACCGCCGACGCAGGCGATCACGCGCGCCGGCAGGCGATCGGCCATCTGGCAGATCTGTCCGCGCGCTTCGTCGCCGATCACGCGCTGAAGGTCACGCACCATCGCCGGAAACGGCGCCGGGCCGGCTGCGGTGCCGAGGATGTAGTGCGTGTCGCCGACCGTCTCGACCCAGTTGCGGATCGCGGCGGAAACTGCTTCCTTGAGTGTCTTTGAGCCGGCGCTCACCGGCGTGACAGTTGCGCCGAGCAACTGCATGCGCTTGACGTTGGGGGCCTGGCGACGGATGTCCTCCTCGCCCATGAAGATCTCGCACTCCAGCTCGAGCCGCGCGCACGCGGTGGCTGTCGCGACACCATGCTGACCCGCTCCCGTCTCGGCGATGATCCGCCGCTTGCCCAGGCGCTTTGCCAGCAATGCCTGACCGAGCGCGTTGTTGATCTTGTGCGCGCCAGTGTGCATCAGGTCTTCGCGCTTGAGGTAGACCGGATAGCCGACGTGATCGGAGAGGCGCTCGGCCAGATAGAGCGAAGTCGGGCGGCCCGCGTAGTCGCAGAGCAGCGTGTGCAGCTCGGCCTGAAAGTCGGTGTCCTCGCGGTACTTGATCCACGCCTGTTCGAGCTCCTGGAGTGCCGGGATCAAGGTCTCTGGCACGTACTGGCCGCCGTACTCGCCAAAGCGATGCTCGAGCGGTCCATGTGCGCCCAGGCGCGGGAGTTGCGCGAGAGTCGGTTTGAACGCGTTCATCGAACGATCATTTCTGCTGCTCGCGTGCCTGTTCCTGCTGTCGCTCGTAGTACTTGAGCGTCAGCACCTCTTCCTCGGCGCCGGTGACGGGTGCCTCCGGGCGGGCGCGTCGCGGCGAGACCGCGGCGTCGACTGCCGCGAAGAACGCGGTCAGCTTCTCGGGATCCTTGACTCCAGGCTCAAGCTCGACGCCGGACGAGACGTCGACGGCGTAAGGCCCGACCACCTCGATCGCCGCCTCAACATTCTCCGGGGTGAGCCCGCCGGACAGAATCAACGGCACGTTGCCACGCCGGCGCCCGCGCAGGAACTCCCACTCGAATGTCTCCCCCGTACCGCCGGGGATGCCCGCCTTGTATGTGTCAAGCAGCTGGTAATCCACGTTGTAGAACTTGCCCATCTCGCCCAGCACTTCGCGCCCCTGTACGCGGAAGGCCTTGATCACGCGTGCTCCGGTGCGCTGCGCAATCGCGTTGCAGTACTGCTGACCTTCTCCTCCGTGCAGCTGGACGAGTGTGAGGCCGATCTCGGTTGTCAGCGCAACCACCTCGTCGAGTGGTTGATCGACAAAGACACCGGCAATCTCTGCCGAGCGTCGCGCCGACTCGGCGATGTCCGCCGCCTGCTGCGGCGACACGTAGCGCGGACTTTCGCGCCACATGATCATGCCGATTGCCCATGCCCCTTTGCTCACGGCGAGCTGCGCGTCTGATTCGCGCGTGATTCCGCAGATCTTCACGCCGGTCTTGAATGGCGGGAGCGGTTCGTCTGGGGCGTTGTCCGGTCGTTTGATTGGCACACCGCAAGTCTGGCATGCATGCGCTTCAGTGCCTCCGAAAGCGCTGCGCAGCGGAAGCTAGAGCGGGCACACCTGCGGTGCGCTGGCGCAGCCGCCGCCGAGCGCCAGCCAGATCACTCCTCCGACGATCGCGAGGCAGGCACCGAGCACGATCAACGGTTCATCCGGCGAATGTTTGCGCGCCGCGCCGCGGGGGAGCAGCCACTGGCCGGTGTATGCGCGTTGCAGGAAGCTGATCAACTGGACGGCGCAAGCGACGGTGAGGACTACTCCACCGTGGGTCACAAGGATTGCGAGCGACTTCGAAGCGCCGCGCGTCTCGAGAATGTGACCGACCACGAACCACAGCACCGGTAGCGCAGCCCAGAAGGCGACGGCGCAGACGACCAGCACGGCGCCATAAATCACGTGCGAAGTGCGCGATTCGCCAGCCTGCGGCCTGGTTTTCCCGGCGGCGTGCATCTCCTGTCAATTTACAGGAGATGCACGCCCCATCGCTTTCTACGGCTGGGTGCTCTCGCGCTGGTTGCAGTTGTTGGAGCTCTCCGTCGGGCGGCTCCCGAGCTTGACCTTTACGGTCTTGGATTCGCCCTCGCGCTTGACCTCAAGCTCGATTGTGTCGCCCGCCTTGTGCTTGAGCACCTGCTTCTGGACGTCGGTGCTGGTCAAGACCTTCTCGCCATCGATCTTCGTGATGATGTCGGCATCGAGGTTGAACTGGGCGCCGTTGAGCGTCACTGTGTCGCTGCCACCCGCTGTCAGGCCAGCCTTGTCAGCAGGGCCGCCCTTGACAACGCAGGCCACGACCGCACCATGGTCGCTGCCCAGCTTGAGACGCTCGGCGGCCTCACTGGAAAGCGTCAGCGTCGAGACCCCGAGATAGGGGTACTGGACCTTGCCGTCCTTCTCGAGCTGCGGGATGATCTGCTTGACGCGGTTGATCGGAACGGCGAAACCAATGCCGTCGTTTCCGCCACCGCCACCGCCGGTTGCGATCTGGCTGTTGATGCCGATCACCTGACCACGGTCGTTAAGCAGCGGGCCGCCCGAGTTGCCCGGATTGATCGCGGCGTCAGTCTGGAGGACGTCGTCGATCGAGAAGTTGTTGGGAGCCGTGATCGTTCGGCGCAGCGCCGAGATGATGCCGGTGGTCGCCGACTGGTCGAGTCCGAAGGGATTGCCGATCGCGACGACCGGATCGCCGACGGCGGCCTTCTCAGAGTCGCCGAGTTCGAGTGGCTTGAGGTCGTGATCGTCGGGATCGACCTTCACGATCGCAACATCAGTCGAAGGATCTTGACCGACGACTTTTGCGCTGACGCTCTTGTCGTCATCGAATGTCACCTTGACGTTGCCCTGGTGACCGTCGACCACATGGTCGTTGGTGACGATGTAGCCGTCCTTGCTGATCACGAAGCCGGTGCCGGTGGCGGTTCCCTGCTGGCCGCCACCAAAAGCGTCCTCGCCCCCGGTTGACACCTGGGCTTGGATCGACACCACTCCGGGCGAGGTGGACTTGTAGATCTGCCCGACCGTCATCGCGTCCCCACTCGCGTTGGCCGTCGAAGCGGCCATTCCCGAGCCCTGCACGACGGTCTTCTCGCCGCCGATCACGCCGGTCACGATCAGCACGGCAACGACGACCGCGACGATCGCGCCGCCGATCACTGCCGAAATCAGGGACAGCCCGGCACCGGAGCTTCCAGCTGGGGCCTGCGGGGTGGTGTGAAAATCGTTCATCTGATCCATGTCCTTCTGTTTAGCAGGGGCATCGGCAATTGAACACCGTTACGCGGCGCCTGGTGCGAGCGTTGCCGCAGCGCCAAAGTGGGCTTAAGCCAAGGTCAATTTTCCGAGCGAATTCTCGGAGAATTCTGAGACTTCGTCACTCTTCGTCGATTCGAGTGAACGCGCGGCACGCTTCCTCGACGTCAGGCGAACTCATCAGCGCCTGGCCAATCAGCACCGCGTCGACGCCGGCATCTTCGAGTCGCTCGATCTGCCCGAGGTTGGAGATTCCCGATTCGGCGACGATTGTGATTCCGGTTGGGATGTCAGCCATCAGCTCAAAGGTCGTCTCGACGTCGATCTCGAAGGTTGCGAGGTCGCGATTGTTGATGCCGATCACGTCGGCCTCGAGTTCGAGTGCCTGCTCAAGCTCTTCTTCGTTGTGCACTTCGACCAGCGCATCAAGATCGAGCGCTCGCGCTTCTTCGTAGAGCTGGCGAAGCCGACGCTCACTGACCGACGCCACGACGATCAGAATCGCGTCGGCGCCGTGGGCGGCCGATTCGTAGAGCTGGTACGGGTCGATGTGGAAGTTCTTCGAGAGGATCGGCAATCCGCTTGCCACGCGCGCTTCATCGAGATCCTCGAGCGAGCCGCCAAAGTGGAATGGATCCGTCAGGACCGAGAGCGCAGCTGCGCCGCCGCGCTCGTAGGCCTGGACGATCTCGGTGACCGTGCTGCCGGCGCGGATTTCGCCGGCGCTCGGCGAGCGCCGCTTGTGCTCGGCGATCACCGAGAGGCCCGGGCGCACCAGTGCTTCGTTGAACGGCTTGCCTTCGCGGCTCGAAGCAGCAATCAGCTTCTCGAGCTCGGCCACCGGAACGGTGTGCTTGCGTGATTCGACCTCGTCGCGAGTGGCCGAAATCAGATTTTCGATTCTGCTGCCCAAGTGCGTTTAGGGGTTCCCCTGCCCCGCCAGTATCTGCGAACGCTCGACGAACTGTTCAAGTTTGTCATGTGCGGCGCCATTGTCAATAGATTGCGTTGCCAGTTGCACTCCCTCGGCCAGCGATTCGGCCTTGCCTCCAACATAGATCGCCGCGGCCGCGTTGATCACCGTCAGCGTGCGATCCGGGCCGTCGGCGCCGTTCAGAATCGCGCGCGTGGTCGCCGCATTCTCCTGTGGGGTGCCGGCGGAAAAGCGACCGGGTTCGACAGTTTCGAGGCCGAGGTCTTCCGGCGTCACTTCGTGCGAGACGATTTCGCTGCCGCGGATCTCGGTCACGCGTGTCGCGTGGGTGGCTGATAGCTCGTCCAAGCGGTCCATCCCGTGCACGACCATCGAGTGCTCGGTGCCAAGTTCGGCGAGCGCCTCGGCCAGCACGTCCTGGAAGTTCGGATCGGAAACACCGATCAGCTGGTGGCTCGCACCGGCCGGGTTCGTCAGCGGGCCGAGAAAGTTGAACGCGGTCCGCACGGCTAGCGCCTTGCGGACCGGCACCACGTAGCGAGTCGCGGCGTGGTACTTCGGCGCAAACATGAAGCCGAAACCGATCTCGTCGATCAGCGCCGCGACGGACTCCGGGTCGAGTTCGATCGCGGCACCGAGCGCTTCGAGCAGATCTGCGCTGCCGCTCTTGCTGGTGGCCGAGCGATTGCCGTGCTTGGCGATCGCGCAGCCGGCGCCGCAGGCGACGAATGCCGCGGTGGTCGAGACATTGAAGGTGGGCGTGCCGCCGCCGGTGCCTGCGGTGTCGACGAGGTCATCGCGTCCGGTGTTTACAGGTAGGGCATGGCTGCGCATCGAGCGCGCGAGACCGGCGAGCTCAGCCGCGGTCTCGCCTTTTGAACGCAGCGCGATCAAGAAGGCCGCGGTCTGCGCCTCTCCGACGTTGCCCGACATGATCTCGTCAAGTACCGCAGCGGTGGTCTGCGTCGTCAGATCCTCGCCGGAAGCCGCGCGGTCGATCGCCTCGGTGAGCGTCGGGTTCGGAACGAGCGGCTGGTCGGTCATTTGAGGAAGTTTGCCAGCAGTGACAGACCACTGCCGGTGAGGATCGACTCGGGGTGGAACTGCACGCCCTCGGCCGGAAGCTCTTTGTGTCGCAAGCCCATGATGATCTCGCCCTCCGGAGCTTGCGTGGTTGCGCTGATCTCAAGCACCTCCGGCAGGCTCTCGCGCTCGACCACGAGCGAGTGATAGCGGGCGACCTCGATCGGCGACTCAACGCCCGCGTAGATCGTCTTGCCGTCGTGTTCGACGAGCGCCGTCTTTCCGTGCGTCGGCGTGCCGCGGACTACCTGGCCGCCGAAAACTTGACCGAGCGCCTGGTGGCCGAGGCAAACACCGAGTACCGGAGTGCCGGACTCGGCGAAGGTCTTGATCGCTTCGAGCGAGACGCCCGCCTCGTTGGGGGTGCAGGGCCCGGGTGACACGACGACTCGGTCCGGAGCGCGCGTGAGCAGTTGCTCGACGGTCTGCGCATCGTTTCGCACGACTTCGACCTCGGCACCGAGCTCGCCGAGATACTGGACGAGGTTGTACGTGAATGAGTCGTAGTTGTCGACGATGAGGACCTTCATTCCCACTCCTCCTGGGCGGCGGCCAGCTCGATCGCGTTGAAGACAGCGCGCGATTTGGCGTGGGTCTCGGCGACTTCTGTCTGGGCGTCCGAGTCGGCGACGATTCCGCCGCCGGCTTGCACGTGGGCGATTCCATCCTTGATCACGACCGTGCGGATCACGATGCATGTGTCGAGGTTGCCGCCGAAGTCGATGTATCCCACAGCCCCGCCGTAGGCGCCACGCTTGTGCGGCTCGAGCTCGTCGATGATCTCCATCGCGCGCACCTTCGGCGCGCCAGAGAGCGTCCCGGCCGGCAGGCAGCTCCTGAGCAATTCAATCGCCGACTCGCCCTCGCGGAGCGTGCCGCCGATCTGGCTGACGATGTGCAGGACGTGGCTGAAGGTTTCGATCCGCATCAGGTCTTCGACCTTGACCGAACCGAACTCGCAGACCTGCCCCAGGTCATTGCGCCCGAGGTCGACGAGCATCACGTGCTCGGCGATCTCTTTTTCGTCGGCCAGCAGATCCTTTGCGAGCTCGGCGTCTGCGGCGGGGTCCTCGGCGCGCGGTCGGGTGCCGGCGATCGGGCGGTACTCGGCCTTGCGGCCGGTCACCTTCACTAGCGGTTCGGGTGACGCGCCGGCGATGTGGAAATCCTCAAACTCGAGGAAGTACATGTACGGCGACGGGTTGATCGCGCGAATGCCGCGATAGATGCTGAAGGGGTCGACCGGGCATTCGCCGCTCCAGCGCTGGCTCGGGACGACTTGGTAGGCGTCGCCGGCGCGGACGTACTCGCGAACGCTCTCCACGGCTGCCGCGTATCCGTCGTCGCCGATGTTTGAGCTGAAATCTGGCATTTCTGTCGTGCCGCTGCGCTCGGGTTGTGGCACCGGCCCGCGCAGGCGCTCGCGGATCTCGGCGAGGGTCTGCTCCGCCTTGGCGTAGGCGTCCTCGATCGCTTCGCCGTCGCCATCGAGAAAGATGTTGGCGATCACCGTGAGCCGGTGCTTGAAATGGTCAAACGCGACGAGCGCGCCGGTGATCGTCAGGGCCATGTCCGGCAATCCGACAGGATCGGGATTCGATTCGCCGAGTACCGGCTCGACGTAGCGCACCAGGTCGTAGCCGAACAGTCCCAATGCTCCGCCGGTGAAAGGCGGCAGCTCCAGCTCGGGAAGATCCGCGGGGACGTACTTGGCAAGATCCGCCGCGACGGCGCGGTAGGGATCGTCGAACTCAATCGCTTCGCCGTCGATCTCCATCTGACCGTCCTTGAGCGTGATCAGCGCGCGCGGGCGCAGACCGATGAACGACCAGCGGCCAAAACGGTTGCCCTGCTCTGCCGATTCGAGCAGGAATGCCGGACCGTCGCCGCGCAGCTTCAGAAACGCCGAGACCGGCGTCTCGACGTCCTCGATGAAGGACTCGGTCAGCGGGATCACCGTTGCCCCGGCTGCGGCCAGGGCGCGGACCTTCTCAAGGCTCGGCTGGGCCATCAGCGTGCGCGCTCGTTGAGTATTTCGAACGCGTCCTGCAGTGAGAGCCCGCGCTGCGTCATCAGCACGGCGAGGTGGTAGATCACGTCGGCCGCCTCGTTGGCGACCCGGTCGTCTGTCTCTTCGCGCGCTGCTCGGGTGACTTCTTCGGCCTCCTCGAGCACTTTTTCGGCGATGAAGGGCGGGTCGGAGAGCAGCTGTGTGGTGTAGGAGCCCTCTGGCATCTCGGCGCGTCGGGCGGCGAGGGTTGCCTGCAGCTCGCCGGGCGCTTCGAAGCGCTGGAGCTGCGGCTCGCCGTCGATCCCGCGGTAGAAGCACGTCGTCTCGCCGGTGTGGCAGGCCGGTCCGGCCGGGTCAACCAGCGCGAGGATCGCGTCGCCATCGCAGTCATAGCGCAGTTCGCGCACCTTCTGGATGTTGCCGGAGGTCTCCCCCTTGTGCCAGAGCTCGCCGCGCGAGCGGCTGTAGAACCAGGTCTCCCCCGTCTCCTTCGTCTTCTGGAGCGATTCCTCGTTCATGTAGGCGAGCGTCAGCACCGCGCCGGAGTCGGCGTCCTGAACCACGCAGGCGATCAGCCCGTCAGCGTCAAACTTGAGCTCGGCCATCTGCGTGATTCTAGGTGCCAATCACTCCTTGCCTGCTCCCGGAGGGAGCAGGCAAGGACTGGAGTGCCTGGGGTTGTGGTGAGGTCCCCGGTGGCGGTGCCGGGTCATTTGGCGTTTCGCGCCGCGCCGGCTGCAACTCGCACCGCGCCAATCAACCCGACGAGGACGATCGCCGCGCCTACGGTCGTGTTCGCATAGGTCGCGAGGACTCCGATCACGATCACGGCGACCGAGCCGATCGCCCACGGCAGGACCCACGGTTCAAGGTTGGACTTGGGTTCCTCGTCTTGCGGCGGCATCAGATCACTCGGTAGTAGTGCCGCACGAGCGGCTCTCCCTCGATCAAATCAAGTGCCTCGGCCAGCACGCCGCTGTCGGCCGCTGTCCAACGTGCCGTCACCTGAGCTTTGTACTCGTCCCATGAGGCGACCGAGAATTCCTCGACGAAGGTGTCTGCCTTCTCGCTGCCTGCCCGGCGGTTGAGGTGCCACTCGTACGCGCCTGTGCGCCTGCGGGCCCGCTCGACCCTGTTCATCGCCTCCACGAAATCATTCTCGTTGGCCTCCGGGACGAGGTACTGAACCGCGATGTGTACCGGCAGATTCGCCTGAGCCGGCTCAAACACCCTGTCGGGATCGCCGTACTCCATCGTCACCATGCTGAAGTCGAGCTTCGCGGTCCTTGGTTGGAGCCCCCACCAGATCACGCTGAGGCCGGTCACGATCAGCATCGCTGCCGCAATCAGCAACGATGCCTCCGGGCCCAGCCAACTGGAGGCGAGGCCCCAAACAAACGCCCCGGCGCCCTGCGCGCCGAGGAACACCAGCGAGTAGATCGCCAGCCCACGTCCGCGCACCCACTGGGCAAGACTCAATTGCATCAGCGCGTTGAGCATCGCCAGCGACGAGAGCCAGGCAAAGCCGCCGACCAGCAGCAGCGCAACGACTCCGCCGACAGGAAGCTCCGCTGCACCGACGGTCGCCGCAGCGAAAGCCACCGAGCTGGCGGCAAGCACGACGTTGTCCGACACCCGCGCGCGGATCTTCGGCAGCACCACGACCGCCACGAGGGCGCCCACGCCTAGCGCCGCCAGCAGAATCCCGTACCCCGATGAACCAAGCCCAAGCCGATCGGCGGCGACACTCGGAAGCAACGCCCAGAGCGCCGAACCTGGGATCGCGAACAATGCGACTCGCAACAGAATTCGGCGCACGATCCGGCCGAACCGCGTGTAGCGAACCCCGGCACCGAGAGCCGGGATCATCCGCTCGCGCAAGAGCTGCTTCTGCGGCGGTCGCTGCCAGGCCAACAGCGCAGCGATCACGAGCGTGAAGGAAGCGGCGTTGAGCGCAAACACCAGTGCCGGGCCGCTGGCAGCGACGAGGAAGCCGGCGAGCGCGGGCCCGACCGCCCGAGCGACATTCACCGTCACTCCGTTCAGCGACGAGGCCGCCGGCAGCTCGTTTCGCGAAACCAGCTCGGGCTGGATCGACTGCCAGGCCGGCAGCGTGAACGCGTTGGCAGCTCCGAGCAGGAACAGCATTGCCAGCAGCGACCACGAGCTCAACTGCTCGGTATAGGCGAGCACAGCGAGTGCGGCCGCCAGCACGGTGGAAGCGATCGTCGATCCGAGCAAGATCGATCGCCGGTTGTAAGAATCGGCAAGCGCGCCGGCCGGCAGCGCCAAAAACAGCACGGGGATCAGCGTCGCCGTCTGCACCCAGGCGACCAACGCAGAGCTGTGCGCAGTTTCGACGAGAAACCACTGGGCGCCGACCACCTGCATCCAGACGCCGATGTTCGACCCCATCTGGGCGGCCCAGAGGATTCGGAACATGCGATTCCTCAGCGGAGCCCAGGGAGAACCGGTGGCCGCGGCGTTGAACTCGACGGTGCTCATGGCTGAGCCACAGTCACGCGCTTGATCAGACGATGCAGTCAGACATCGTCAACGACGCCGATCACGCGCGCGGGGACGCCGGCGACCTTGGCGCGCGGTGCGACGGATTCGCGAACGACCGCGCCGGCGCCGACGAGAGCTTCTTCGCCGACCTCGACCCCGGGAAGCAGCACTGCGCAGGAACCGATCCGGCTTCCGCGTCGGAGCGTCACGATCTGACGAGCGAGTTCCTCCACCTGACCCATCGAGTGGTCGGTCGCGCCGCAAACCATCGCGCCGACGAACACGTCCTCCTCGATGATCATCCCGGGCAGCACGAAAGAACTTCCTTGCACCTTCGCTCGAGCTCCGACGGAGGAGCGCGCGCCAACGTTGCAGGCTCGGCCGATCACAACATCTTCAGCAAGTTCAACGTCCTCGCGCACGTAGGCCTGATCTCCGATGATTACATCCGGCCCGATTCTCGCGCCCGCGAACACCACGACGCCGTTACAGATCGTCGCACCGGCCGCGATGGTCGTCGGCGCGGAACCCTGCGGCAGGGACTTGGAGTCCACCGCCAACGAGGTGCGCTCGCCGATCACGCAGTTGTGCTTGATCGTCGTATCCGGCCCGATCCGGACTCCGTCATAGATCACGACATTGGCGCCGATCCGTGCCGTGCGATCGATCTCGACGTCGCGTCCGACAAGCAGATTCGGCGCGCGCCGATCTGGAGTGAGGCCGTTCACGAGCGAGGTATTCAGCAAGCTCATCGCTTGAGCCTACCGCCGCGTACCCGTTTTTCGAACTCGGCGTCGTACACTCGACGCGCCGTTCACCCACTCACTCGGCCAACTCAATCCTTGGGGGATCCATGCTCAAGCTCCGACTCCGTGCCGCGGCGGCGCTGCCCGTAGCTCTGTCCGCGCTATTGCTCTCGCCCGCCGGCGCACTCGCCGCGGAGAGCGACACTGCAAGTAACGCCGCGATCGACACCCTCTGGGTGCTGATCTGCGCCTTCCTGGTGATCTTCATGCTCGCCGGCTTTGCGACCCTGGAAGTCGGCTTGGTGCGAGCCAAGAACGCCGGCTCGATCGTCGCAAAGGTCGTGTTCGGGGCGGCGGTCGCCACCGTCGCGTTCTGGGCCACCGGTTTTGCGATCGGTTTCGGCGGTGACGGCTCGTTCTTCGGCACGCACGGTTTCTTTCTCTCCGGCTTCAGCGATCCGCTGACGGCGTTCCCGGCGATGTCGGGGTCGGACGCGTCGATCTATGCCAAGTTCCTGTTCCAGTACGGCTTTGCGGCCGTCGTGCTGATGATCGCGCTGGGGCCGCTTGTCGAGCGCGTCAAGTTTTCGGTCTACCTGGTCTTCGGCCTGATCATGTGCGGCGTGATCTACCCCGTGGCCGCCCACTGGGTGTACGGCGGAGGCTTCCTGCAGCAGTGGGGAATGGAGGATTTCGCGGGTTCAACCGCCGTCCACGTGACCGGAGCCGCCGCCGGATTGGCCGGCGTGCTGTTGCTCGGTCCGCGCCGCGGCAAGTACCGCGACGGCGTCAGCCGCCCGATGCCCGGCCACTCGATGCCGATGTTCGGCCTGGGCATCCTGATCCTCTGGTTCGGTTGGTTCGGCTTCAACGCGGGATCGACCTTCCAGGCGCTGGGCGTTCACTTTGCCGAGGTCGCGGTCGTCACAAACATTTCGGTCGCCTGCGGCGTGCTTGGTGCGACGATCGTCAACTACATCGGCGAGAAGGACTTCAACATTGCGATGATCGGCAACGGCGCAATCGCCGGCGCGGTCGCGATCACCGCGCCGTCGGGCTACATCTCTCCATGGGCAGCGGTGCCGACCGGCCTGATCGGCGGCGCGATCGTCGTGCTCGGACTCAACTGGATCGACGACAAACTCGATGACCCGATCGGCGCGATCACGGCGCACGGCATGGTCGGAATCTGGGGCACACTCGCGGCGGGCATCTTCGCGGTGCCGAAGTTCGCCGAGGCGGCGGGCGTCGGCGTCCAGACCGGCGGCGAGTTCGTCGGTGGATTGGTCTACAGCGGCAGCTTCAAGCAGCTCGGCGTGCAGCTCGCCGGGGTAGCGATTGTCGCCGCATTTGTGTTCGTTGCCAGCTACCTCGCCTTCCTATTGATCAGGGCGACCGTAGGACTCCGGGTGGAGCCCCGCGAAGAAGATGAAGGACTCGACATCACCGACCACGGCATGTACGGATATCCCGAAGTCTTCATCCCGCCGACCGAACTGGCCGACGCCGGCTTGGCCACGGTCGGCGGCTCCGGGCGAACCGGGTACGGCGGCTGAGCGAACGCAAGCAGCAATCATCTGACGAGAACTGGAGACGCAATGAAGAAGATCGAAGCATTTATCCGCCACGAGGCCTTCGACGCAATCCGTCGGGAGCTGCTGGAGAAGGGCGTCCCGAGCCTTTCGGTCTCAGATGTCAAGGGATCCGGCCGCCAGGGTGGAGTCACTGAGCACTACCGCGGCGCCGAGCTGGTTATCCACCTGCGCCCGAAGCTGAAGATTGAATGTGTCGTGAGCGACGCGGAGGTCGACCTTGTGGTGAACACAATCCTCGAGCACGCCAAGACCGGTGAGGTCGGCGACGGCAAGATCTTCATCATCCCGGTCGAAGAGGCGATCCGCGTCCGCACAGGCGAGCGGGGCGACGCCGTGCTCGAGACCCACGAGAACGACTGAGCGTCAGGAATTCCGCCCGGCGGTCGGCTGCATCAGTGCAGCCGACTTGCCGCTGTGCTTGACACTCATCAGCGCCGAGTCGGCGGCCAGCATCAGCGTCGCGAAGTCGTGACCGTGATCCGGGTGGACGGCAATCCCGCAGCTCGCGCTCACGCTGCGCGCCGCGGCCGAACCACGGCCACGAACGGCGAAGTCGACCGCCGACATGAACCGGCCCGCTGCCTCGCCTAGATCGATTGACCCCACCTCTCGCAGCAGCGCTGCGAATTCGTCGCCGCCCACCCGTCCGACGACGTCAAAATCGCGCGTGGCGTCCGTGAGCTGGCGACCGATCGCCGCCAGCACGGCGTCGCCGCCGGCGTAGCCATCCTGGGTATTGACCGCCTTGAAGTTGTCGAGGTCGATCATCACGATCGCGCAACGCTCCCCGGAGGCAATTGCGGCGGCCGCGGCCTCCTCAAACGCTCGACGGTTGAGCACACCAGTGAGCTGGTCGCGGCGTGCGAGTTCGCTGGCCCGCTGCCTCGCCGCCTCGATCTGCGTGCGGAAGCGCATCAGCAGCCCGACAACGATCGGAAGCATCACTGTCACGGCGGCGATGACTCCGAGTGTGGTCTGCCACTCGAACGCCGTCTGGCCGGCTGCGTAGAGCAGCGGCGAAAACGCCACCAGCTCCGCAAGGCAGAGCTTGGCTGCCATCTGGCCGAGCGAATTGTCGCGGGCGTCGTAGGCGATCAGACCGAAGAGCAGAGGCAACGCGGGCCCATCGGCGCCGCCTGTGAAGAGGGCGATCAACGCGATCAGCGGATACGCGGCGTAGCCCCCGAGCGTGACGAGCGAATCGTCGAGCGCAAATGCGGTCCGACGGTTGATTGCGACTCCAGCGAGCATCGCTGCCGAGATCGCAGCGATCGCCGCGCACTCCGCGATCGAAGATCCCAGGAACGGGAGACTCGCGAGCAGTACGAGTGCCGCGGCAAGTACCCCGGTCGATCGCCGCATGACGCCAAACTCGGGCACGGGCATTTCGGGCCGCAGGGCGGCGCGCAGGTCTTCCGCCGGCACCTCCGGCGAGCGCAGTTCGTGCGGCATGCGAACCGCCTTGGGGACGATGCGCACCGGCTTGTCGGCCTTCGCCTCCGTCAATCCGGCCTCAGCGGCGATCAACAACTCGTCGATCGATCCGCCATCGACCCCAATGCGTGCTGCGCCGGTCGACGCGCTGAGCTCGAACCCCGGCATCGCGAGGCGGTTGGAGAGCGATGCGACAGCGTGCTCGTAGGCGCGCTGCTCGTCGGCCAGCGATTTTCCGCGGATACGCGAAATCACCACGACGAACTCGTCGCCGCCAAGCCGCACCGCGAGGTCCTGATCGCCGCAACGCTCAAGCAGCTCACGGCTGACCTCGGCGATCACACGATCTCCGCCGGCGTGGCCGTAGAGCGTGTTGGCTGACTTGAAGTCGTCGAGATCGATCATCACGAGGCCCGCGACGCGACCGGTCTCGAGCATCGCCGACCCCACCTCCGTAAGTCCGCGACGGTTGGCAAGCCCGGTCTGCGAATCGCGTAGCGCTTTGAGGCCCGCGTCGTCGATCGCCGCAAAGCGCGCCTCGCTGAGCTGAAAGCAAATCTCACAGACGATCCATGTCAGCGGGACGACCGCCAAGTAGATCGGGACCACCTGCTCCACCGTGAGCGGGCCGGTCACCCCAAACACAACGGCTGCCGTGGCGATCACCGTCCAGATCGACATGAAGCCCAGTAGGTCGCGACGGGTCAAGAAATGGCTGACCTGCAGCGGGAAGCCGATCGAGATGACGAGGATGACGGGAATGGCCTCACGGCCGAGCACGTAGACCGTCGCGAAGAGCGCGAGCGCGGCGATCGAGCTGAGGCGAAAGAGCGAGTAGCGCACGTGCTCGGGCGCGAACCGCGCGGACAGCACCGACAAGATCCCTGCTGCGAGCGCAAAGAGCGCCAACAGGACAAGTTGCTGTTCGAAACCGCTGGGAACGAGATCTGTGAGCACAAAGGAGCCAGCGACGATCCCAACAAACGTGCCAATCCAGGTGAGGCCATGCGCGAGCGGCTCGACCAGCCGCAGGCTTGCCGCGCGACCGCCGGCGGCGCCCAGAATCTCTGTTGCTGTCAACCCCGCGAACCCGTCAACGGGGGGTTCGGCCGTCCTCATCTGCCTCTATCTGCCTAATGCTCAGTCGCGGCGCTGTCGGCGCCTAGAGCGTGCTTGCGCCCTCCACGATCTGTCGGGGCGATGACGAATCTACCCCCGGGTACCCACGGTCCCGTGGGTCGAACATCAGTCCAGGGTGGGCCGAAGCTGAGAAAACGGCCGCGCACGCTCGACCTGCGCGGCGAGCGAGAGCAACTGGGCCTCTCCGGCAGGGCGTCCAATCAGCTGGAACGAACCCGGCAGCCCGTCGGCTTCGAGCCGCTCGGTCGGCAGGGAGACGGCCGGCAGTCCGGCAAGGTTGGCGCCCGCCGTAAAAGAGGTGAACTGGACAGCACGGTCGAACGCCGGCATCCCATGGGTCGAATCGATCCAACCTATTTCGACGGGCCGCAGGTTGAGTGTCGGCGTCAACAGCGCGTCGTAGGGATCCAGCGCCGCGATCGTCTGGCGAGCAAAACCCTTGAGCGTGTTGTCGACCAGGGCAAGGTCGAGTGCCTTGATCTTCTGCGCACGCTCCCAGAAGGCCCAAGTGAGCGGCTCGACGGCATCTTCGCTGACCTCACGCCCAGAAAGCTGCGCGCCGGAGCGAACCAGCGATGCGATTCCGATCGCCCACACATCCATGAAGAATTCGAGCAGCGATGGATTGTGCGGCGGATCGAATTCGACGACCTCGTGGCCCAATTCCTCCAGCAGCTTCGCGGTCATCGCCACCGCTTCAAGGTGCTCCTCGGCCACCGGCACGTCGACGCTCGGCTTGACCGAAACGGCGATCCGCAGCGGTGAGGGCTCGCGCCGACTGGCGGCGAGGAAGCTCTCGTCCGGTGGCGGAGCCCAGTTCGCGTCCCCGACCACGTAGCCGGCCAGGACATCCAACGTCGCCGCGGCATCGGCGACCGTGCGGGCGATGAAACCCTCGGTGACCATCGGCGACTCGGCGAGCACCGGCGCCGGTGAGATTCGGTTGCGCGAGGCCTTCAGGCCGACCAGCCCGCAGCACGCGGCCGGAATTCGCAGCGACCCGGCGCCGTCTGAGCCGTGCGCGATCGGCAGCATTCCGGCGGCCACGGCAGCAGCTGCGCCGCCGGACGATCCGCCAGGCGTTCGATCGGTGTCGTACGGATTGCGGGCCGGGCCGTAGCGCACAGACTCGCTCACGGGAAGAATGCCGCACTCGGGGAGATTCGTCTTGCCCGTGATCACGAAGCCGGCATCCTTGATCCGAGCCGTCACATTCGAATCGAACGGCGCGACGAAATCGCCGAAGATCGCGGAGCCGCAGGTGTACGGGTATCCGGCAAGCAGCGAACCGATGTCCTTGATCGCGGTCGGCACGCCGGCGAACGGGCGCGGGTCGCCGGGTTTGATCGCGTCGGCCGCAGCCAGCGCGCGCTCGGGGTCGGTCATCGTGAATGCGTTGATGCCGGGATCCAGGCGTTCGATCTGCGTGAGCGCAAGCTCAGTCAGCTCTCGCGCAGAGATGCTTCCCGCGCGCACGTCCTCAGCGAGCTCCAGCGCAGGCTTGAACAGGAGTTCGTGGTCGGCCATCAGCCGATCCCCAATCGATCGAGCAGCGAATCGTCACGCCGCCAGCCCTTGCGCACGCTGACCTTCAACTCCAGATGCACGTGTGACTCAAGCAACTCCTCAAGCGCGGGCCGTGCGGCCTGTCCGATCGCCTTGATCATCTTGCCGCCCTTTCCGATCACGATGCCCTTCTGCGAGTCAGTCTCGACCCAGAGATGGGCCGTGACATAAGTGATCGTCCCGGAATCGTCAGCCGGTTCGACGCGTTCGATTTCGTCGACTCGCACTTCGATCGCGTGCGGCAATTCGTCGTGCGTGCGCAACAGTGCCTGCTCGCGGATCAGCTCTGAGATGCGGATTTCGATCGGCTGATCGGTGGCCTCTTCCGGGGGAAACAGAAACGGACTCTCCGGCAGCATCTCGATCAGCGCCGCCGTGAGCTCGGGGACGCCCTCGCCGGTGCGCGCCGAGACCGGGAAGATTTCACCCGGGGCGAACTCAGCCGCCGCCATCAGCGCCTCGGCCGTGCGCTGTTTGCTGAGGAGGTCGATCTTGTTCACCGCCGTGATCACGGGAACCTTCGCGCGCCCGAGCAATTCGGCGAGGTAGTGGTCTCCCCCGCCGGAGCGCTGCTCGCCGTTGAGCACGAAGAGCGCGCCGTCGCAATCTTCCACCGCACGAATCACGCCCTGCTGCATGCGTTCGGTCATCGCGTCGCGCGGGCGCTGGCTACCCGGAAGGTCCACGAGAATCAGTTGGGAGTCGCGCCGCGTGAGCACCCCGCGGACCTCACGGCGCGTCGTCTGCGGCTTGTCTGAGACGATCGCCACCTTTTCGCCGACGATGCCGTTGACCAGCGTCGACTTGCCTGCGTTGGGGCGCCCGGCCAGCGCGATCATGCCCGATCGCGTTCCCATGCCCGAGAGCGATTGGTTGACGCCCGGATCAAAAAGTCCGCTCATCCGGCCATCTCCGCGACGATCGAATCCTGGAGTTCGAGCATCTCGCCCGCGTCGACCTCGTGGTCATATCCGCAGAGGTGGAGAACTCCGTGCACAACGGCCTCGGGCAAGTCCTCGGTGTGCTCTGGGCAGATCACGACATCGCCGAGCTCGAGTGGACCGGGATCGATCGGCGGCCCGCCTGCGGCGATGCCCTCGCCATCGATCGGGAAGCTGAGCACATCGGTCGGCTTGTCCTTGCCGCGGTGCTCGCGGTTGAGTTCGTGGATCCGTCGCTCGCCGACGATTTCGATCGCCAGGTGTGCGTCCGCAACCCCGAGCCGGGCGAGTGTGGCCCGCGCGGCGCCGGTGATTCGCTCGGCCTGCACGCCCGGATCGACGCCGTCCTCGACCAGCAGCTCAATCTCCAGCGCGGCTGCGCCGAAGCCGGTCATACGTCGTTTTCGCCGGTGCCCTGACGGCGCGGTTTCTTGCGCGACTTGCGCTGCTGCTCAAGGACTTCGGCGTGCTCGGCGTAGGCCGAGACGATGTGCTGCACGAGCTTGTGGCGAACCACGTCGCCTTCATCGAAGCGCACAAACGCGACATCGTCTATCTCACTGAGGATCTCACCGACTTCAATCAGACCGCTGCGCTCGCCGCGCGGGAGGTCAATCTGCGTGACGTCGCCGGTAACGACGATCTGCGACCCGAAGCCAAGCCGGGTGAGGAACATCTTCATCTGCTCGGGGGTGGTGTTCTGGGCCTCGTCGAGTATCACGAAGGAGTCGTTCAGCGTCCGGCCGCGGAGGAATGCGAGCGGCGCAACCTCAATCTGTCCATTGTCGAGGAAGTCGTTGACGCGCTCGGGCTCGAGCATGTCGTATAGCGCGTCAAAGAGCGGGCGCATGTAGGGATCGACCTTTGCCATCAGGTCGCCGGGCAGGAAACCGAGACGCTCGCCGGCCTCGACGGCAGGCCGCGTGAGAATGATGCGGTTGACCCGGCGTGTCGAAAGTGCCTGCGCCGCGAGAGCGATCGCTAGATAGGTCTTGCCGGTGCCGGCCGGGCCGACGCCGAAGACGAGCGTCTTGGCGCGAATCGCGTCGACGTAGTTCTTCTGGTTGACGGTCTTCGGCGTGACCTTCTTGTCGCGATGGCGCCAGACCACGTCTTCGAGCACTTGGGCCGCGTTTTTTTGCTGGTCCAGCGCGCTTGCCACGACGTCGATCGTCCCCGGTGCGATCTCGTGGCCGTGCTCGATCAGGCCGGCGAGTTCATCGACGACGCCGCGCGCGGCCTCGATGTCGATTTCGTCGCCTTCGAGAGTCAGCACGTTGCCGCGCAGGTGCACTCGGCAGTCGAGATGGTCTTCAAGTGTCTTGAGCACCGCGTCCTGGGTGCCGGCGAGCTCGGCCGCGACGTCGTTCTCCAGCTCGATCGTCGTACGCGTCAAGAGTTCAGCGCCTCTTTCACCAGCGCCTGGACACGGCCACCGTCAGCCTCGCCCTTCACTTTGCCCATCACAGCGCCCATCACCTTGCCCATGTCGGCCATGCCCGACGCGCCGGTCTGCTCGACGGTCTCTTTGACGATTTCAGCGAGCTTCTCGTCGCTCATCTGGGCCGGCAGGTACTGGTCGATCAGCGCGGCTTCGGTCTCTTCCTGCACCGCCGACTCCTCGCGGCCTCCCTCGCGGAAGGCCTTGGCCGACTCGAGCCGCTTCTTGCGTGCCGTGCGCAGAATCGCAAGTTCGTCGTCGTTGCCGTCCTTGGCGGCGCGCTGGAGATCGGCGACGATCAGGCGCAGCGCCTGGACCTTCTCGGTCTCCTTCGCCTTCATCGCGGTCTTGACGTCTTCTTGGAGCTGATCGACAATTGCCATAGGACTGAGGGTAATGGCGCTCGCGGGCGGCGCGATCAGGCCGTCAGCACGATCTTGCCGAACTTCCCGCCCGCCGTGAATCGCTCGTACGCGCCTGCGACGTCGGCGATCGGAAACGTGCCCGCAATCGGCACGGTGATTTCCCCAGATGCCAGCGCCGGGAGCACTTCGCGCTCGACCGCGCGGCTGACAAACGCCTTCTCTTCCAGCGGCCGGGCGCGGAGCGTCGACCCGCGGAGCGTCGCTCGCTTGCCCATGATCGCAAGCAGGTTGACCTCGGCCTTGAATCCGGCGCCGACACCGATCACCACGATCCGGCCGCCGGTGGCGAGCGCCTTGATCGAAGTATCGATATTCGGTGCGCCGACCAGCTCGAGCACCACGTCGTATGGCCCGCTGTCTGTCTCTGTGCCCGGTTCGATCACCGCGTCCGCGCCCAGCGCCGCGACTGCTTCGTGCAGGCCGGTGTCCCGGACGCTCGCGGTGACGCGCGCGCCGGTCAGCTTGGCGAGTTGTATCGCGGCCGTTCCAACGCCGCCGGCGGCTCCGTTGATCAGCAGGTGCTCGCCCGGTCGCAGGCCGCACTGGCCGAAAATCGCGTCGTGCGCCGTGAGAAAAGTTTCGGCAAATCCCCCTGCAGCAGGCCAGTCGACGGACTCCGGCACCGGCATCGCGACAGCCTCGTGGACGAGCGCCAGCTCAGCCTGACCGCCGCCGCCGGTGATCGTCATCACTCGATCGCCGACTGAGAACCGCGTGACGCCTTCGCCGACGGCTTCGACTACACCGGCAAACTCGAGACCCGGGATGTCGGCCGGATAGCCGGGCGGCGGTGGATAGGCACCCTTGCGCTGCAGGATGTCGGCGCCGTTGAGCCCGGCGGCGCGCACGCGCACCAGCAGCTCACCCGCTCCAGGCGCGGGATCAGGGTTCTCACGCGGAACCACAACCCCGTCTTCAATCGTCACAGCGATCATCGATCCGAAGTCTATTTGAAGGGTCTTGCGGGCTGGTGTGGCAGGATGCGCGGATGGGACAACCGGTGATTGGGATAACGGGAGCGACGGGTTTTGTCGGCGGACTCGTGGCCGAGCGGCTCGCGGACCAGGGCGCTGAACTGAGGCTGATCGTGCGCGACGCGGCGAAGGCGCCGAAGATCGCCGGCGTCGATGTCGCAACCGCATCCGATTACAGCGCCACCGACGAGATGACCGAGGCGCTCAGAGGCGTTGACACGCTCTTTCTCGTCAGCGGCCGCGAATCAGAGAACCGGCTCGAGCAGCACTACAGCGCGATCGACGCGGCGACGGCCGCGGGTGTCTCGCGACTCGTCTACACATCGTTCTGCGGCGCCGCGCCAAATGCGACCTTCACGCTGGCACGCGATCACTTTGCGACCGAGGAAGCGATCAAGCAGTCGGGCATGGGCTACGCCATCCAGCGCCAAAACCTCTACTCCGACGTGTTGCCGCTGTTTGCCGACTCCGAAGGAATAATCCGCGGCCCGGCTGGCGATGGTCGGTTTGCACCGGTCACCCGCAGCGACGTTGCCGACGTCGCAGTCGCGCTGCTGACCGATGAATCCAAGGACGGCGAGACCTTCAACATTTCCGGACCCGAGCGAGTTTCGATGCGCCACGTCGCCAACAGGTTGGCTGCGCTCACCGGGAAGCTCTTCGAATACCAGCAGGAATCCGAATCCGACGCCTACGCCTCGCGCGCCCACTTCGGCGCGCCTGACTGGCAGGTCGAGGCATGGGTCACCACCTACACCGCAATCGCAGAAGGCGAGTTCGACGTACTCACGGACTCAGTGGAGCAACTAACCGGTCGCCCAGCCGAAAGCTTCGAACAGTTCGTCACCGCCCATCCAGAATCCTGGCAACACGTCAGCCGTACGTCAAAGATGCATCTTTGACGTACTCAATTGGTGTAACTGAGTCTTAGGGCGGTCCAGCCGCCTTCGCTTATTCGTGAGGTTTCGGTCAGGCCGTGGGGGGCGTAGGCGCTCGCTATCTCGTCGGCCTCCTCGTCGAGCAGCCCGCTCAGCACGAGCTCCCGGATCGGATGTTCGTCCGGGATCTGGCGTGCCACGTCGAGCAACTGCGGGCGCATGATGTTGGCGAAGACTGTCGGGGCGAGCTGCGGGATGCCGCCGGCCTCCTCCCGCACGTCGAGCTGCTCGACGTGCATCGCGACGCCGTTGGCCGCGGCGTTTTCCGCTGTCGCGGTCACAGCCAGCGGATCAAAGTCGTACCCGCGAAGCGGCTCCCATCCAAGCTTTCCGGCAGCGATCGCCAGCACCCCGGATCCGCAGCCGATATCCACGAACTCGCCGCCAGGCTGAAGATCCAGCAGATGCGCAACGCAGAGCCGAGTAGTCGGATGCGAGCCAGTGCCAAAGGCCTGACCCGGGTCGAGCACGACCTCGACCGATCCATCGGGAGCCTCGACCTCTTCCCAGCTCGGACGCAGGAAGAAGCTGCGCCCGGAACCTCCTGAAGCGGGCTCGACCTTCAACGCATGGTGGAAATCTCGCCAGCGCTCCTGCCAGTCGTCAGCCACTTCGCTTGTGCGCACCTCAACCAGGTCGTCCCCGACGGCGATCTTCAGATCCGGCAGCGAAGGGATCTCTCCCGGCGGCCCGTACACCGCGAACTCGACGATCTCGCCGTCGCGCACCTCTTCGATACCTGTTGGCGCGAGTTCGATCAACTGCGCGAGCGCGAGGTCGGCATGCTCGGCACGGCAACGGATGGCGAGGCGGATCACGGCCGGGACCAGCTCAGCGCAGCGCCCGCCGCAGGCGCGACATGATGTTCTCGCGTCCGACCGGTTTGAAGTTCTTGTCGGTCAGCGTGGAGTCGAACTGCTCCAGCAGATCCTGCTGCTCAGCGCTGAGATTGTGCGGGACAGTCAGATTGATCACGGCATGCAGATCGCCGCGCGAGTTGTTGCGAATGCCCGGCAGTCCCTGGCCCTTGATCTTGATGTCATCGCCGTGGGTCACGCCGGAGTCGAGCTTGATCGACTCGCTGCCGTCGATTGTGTCGATATCGACCTCCCGGCCGAGCATCGCGGCGTGTGCCGGGAGGTCCACGACCGTGTAGAGGTCGCGGCCTTCGCGATGAAAGCGCTCGTCGGCGACCACGCTGACCTGCACGTAGAGGTCGCCAGGCGGGCCGTTGCCTGCGCCAGCGTGTCCACGACCCGAAACGCGAACCTGTTGCCCATCCTCGATCCCAGCCGGAATCGTCACCGTGATGTCGCGGTCGACCCGCACACGCCCCTTACCGCTGCACTCGGCGCACGGCTTTTCAACGATTTCCCCGAGGCCCTCGCAGTTGTCGCAGACGACCGCGCGAGCAAGCTGCCCGAGCATCGTGCGGGTGACCATCCGCAGCTGCCCGCTGCCATCGCACTTGTCGCAGGTCTTCACTTCGCTGCCCGGTTCAGCGCGCGTGCCCTCGCAGCGCTGGCAGGTCTCGATCACCTCGTACTCGAGCTCGACATCCTTGCCGGTCAGGACCTCGGCAAGCTCTATCTGCGTCTCGACCGCAAGGTCACCGCCTTGGCGTGGCCCCCGCCCAGTGGCCGCGCCGCCACCACCGCCGAAGAATCCTCCGCCGCCGGCCTGATCGAAGAACGCCTGGAAGATCGAGGAGAAATCAGCGAAGCCGGAGAAGTCGGGTTCGCCTCCGGAGTTGCGCAGCCCCTCATGGCCGAACCGGTCGTAGGTGGCGCGGCGATTCTCGTCGGAGAGCACCTCGTAGGCGGCCGCGATCTCCTTGAATTCCGCCTCGGCTTCGGGCGAATCGTTGACGTCCGGGTGATGCGTGCGGGCAAGCACGCGAAAAGCCTTCTTGATCTCTGCGGCGTCGGCGTCACGCGAGACGCCGAGGACGTCGTAGTAGTCGCGGGTGGTCGACATCGCCTAGGCGTAGACGTCCGCGACGAAGTCAGAAAGCCGCGCGGCGGCGAACCGCACCGAGGCGATCGCCCGCGGGTAGTCCATGCGCACCGGCCCAATCACGTTGACGCTGCCGAGCTGACGAGTGTGCGTGCCGTAGTTGGCCCCGACGACGCTGGTCCCGACGAGTTCGCTTGCCTCGTTCTCGTGTCCGATGCTCAAGTACACGCCACGCTCACCGAGCCGCGCACGCAGCAGCCGCGCCATCTCACCGGTCCCGTCGATCGCCGACATCAGCCGGTCGATCCCGGGGATCTCATCGCCGTGGGGTCCGCGCAGCAGATTTCCGCGCCCGCCGACAAACAGCACATCGTCGCCCGCCGGCTGGTCGAGAAACGCCGGCGCAATCGCCTCGATGAAGTCGCGCTCGAGCGGCGAGAGGTCTTCGGCCACCAGCCGGCTACGGATCATCCGCGCGCCCAGTGCGATTCCACCAAGCCGCTCGTTGAGGTAGCCAGTCGCCCAGCGGGCGAGGCCCGGATCGAGCTCGTCGGTGAACTCGAACTGGCGCTTGGTGACGTTGCCGTTGGTCGTGATCACGACGACCATCACTCGCCGCGGGGTGAGCGCGATCAGCTCGACGCGCAGGATCTCCTCGCTGGCCAGCGGCGGCGCGCTGACGAGCGCCATCAAATCGTTCACCTCCGCGAGCTGTTCCGTCGTGCGCCGGATCGCGTCTGCGACCTCAGCGCGCTCGAAGGTCAACTCGATCTTCGGCGGCTCGGGCCGCTGCTCGACTGCGAGCAGCCCGTCTACGAAGTAGCGATAGCCGGCCTCGGTCGGGCGGCGACCGGCGGAGGTGTGAGGCTGCTCGAGCAGGCCGTGACTGACAAGCACGGCAAACTCGTTGCGCACCGTCGAAGGTGCCCAGGCGACCTCCTCGCGCTCAGCGACTTGGCGCGAACCGACCGGCGCACCGCTTTCGGTGAACGCCTCGACGACGATTCGCAGAATCTGTTCCTGGCGATCTGTGAGCATCCCGCTGAGGATACTTTTCGCCCGCGCGAGCGGTGCTCACTCAGGCCGCGAGGTGCTCTTTGAGGAAGGCGACCTGGTCTGCGCTCGCCTGCTCGAACGGTTCGCCGATGTAGATGTCGAAATGACCGAACGGGTAGCTCTTGAGCGTCACGTTCGGCGCCGCCTTGGCGTACCTGGCAGTGGCCTTGTAAGGCGCAACGGTGTCGGTCTCGCAGGCACAGATCAGCGTGGGGCACTGAAGATCCTTCATCCGTTTGCCCGGCCTGGCAAACAGGATGTCGATCCCGATGCGCGCAGCGACCCGGTTGTCGCTGTCGAACCCCTCGGGCATCAGGGCCATGTACCCCTCGACGACATCATGCGCGGTCATCATCGCGGCGTCACCGCGTGTCCCCGCGAGCATCGCGTACACCGGACCGCGGCCGAACGCGCGCGCGACACCGTCGGCAGCCGCGTAGGCACCGACCTTCACGGTGCTGACTGCGCCGAGCGTGCCACCGGACGCCATGCCGTCGGTGAACGGACACTGTGCCACGACCGCGGCGATGTCGTCGCGATCCGCAGCGACGGCGATCACGTGGCCGCCGCCGAACGAGCTGCCAAAGAGTGCGACGCGATCTGGGTCGACCTCGGGGCGCGAACGCGCGTAGTCGATCGCGGCGGCGATGTCGTCGCGTTGGCGCGCGATGTCAAGTACTTGCCGCGGCTCGCCGCCCGAGTCGCCAAAGTTGCGGTAGGTGAAATTGAGGGCGGCGATCCCGGCTTCGGCGAACGCGCGCGCGTTGGCGTCCAGGCGCATCTCGCGCACCGCGCCGAGTCCGTGGCAGAGCACGACGACTGGAAACGGCCCGTCGCCTTCAGGGCGGTAGAACCAGGCTCCGCACTCGTCGCCGTGGCTGTCAAATCGCACATCTTCCCGAGTCACTGTCCCCACTGGTCCCCCTTAGGGTTCGATTGCCGAGCGCAGATTACGCAAAAAGGCCCGCCCCACTCCTCGTGGCGACGGGCCTTTTGCGGAACTTCGCGAAGCGCCTTGCTTACGGCTCGATGATCGCCGTCGCGTTGCGGATGATCCGCGAGCCGTCCTGCTCGGCCTCGAGCTCGATGATCGTCTCGCCGCTCTCCTCCACCGTCTTGACGGTGCCGGTGACTGTGATCTCCTTTTCAGGCTGACCCATGCCACGGAACTGACCCGAGAGCGCCTTCAGCTTTGTCGGGTCGCCACCGGCCGCCTGGATCGCGGCGCGCTGCACCTGCGACATCGACCAGAGGCCATGCAGGATGGTGTTCGGCAGGCCGACGGCCGTGGCGAACTCCTTGTCGATGTGGATCGGGTTGAAGTCGCCCGAAGCGCCCGCGTAGCGGTGCGGGAGGTACTTGTCCGGGGTGACCTTGACTTCCTGAATGCTGTCGCCTTCGTTGAATCCCATTGTCAGACTCCCCTCACGATGCAGGTGTAGTCGGCGGTGACGACGGTCTCACCGTTCTGGTTGACCGACTCTGTGGTGTAGACGTAGAAACCCTTGCCGCCGTTCTCTTCGATCGACTTGACGGAGGCAGTAGTGGTGATTCGGTCACCGGCCACAACCGGCTTGTGGAAGGTGAAGTCCTGCGCGCCATGGACCATCATCGCGAAGTTCATGCCGACTTCGGGGTCGAACATCGCGGGAACCGCTGCTTTGCCGGCGAAAACGACGGCGAACATCGGCGGTGCGACGAGTCCGGAGTACCCGGCGGCCTTGGCGGCGTCTTCGTCGTTTGAAAGGGGGCTGTCGTCGAACGTGACGGCGGTGTACTCGCGGATCTTCTCCGTGCCGATCACGTATTCGACCGGCGGATAGGTCTTGCCCACCGCGTCAGTCTTGATTGCCACTTGATCGCTCCTGTTGCTGAGGCTGACTCGCCCGCCTGCGCGGGCAACGTAACGAACGGTCGTTCGGCGGGGAGTCGAACCACCCCCGAACGACCGAAATCGTCAAGTGCCTCGGGTCAGGCCGGGGGCGCCGGCGGTGCGGGCGGAGCCGGCGGTTCAGGCACCGCTGGAGCCGGCGCGGCGGCCGCAGCCGGAGCCGCTTGCGGCGCGCCCTGTGCTTGACCACCGGTGATGCGCCAAACCTTGTTCAGCTGACTCTGCAGATAGCCGTACGCAACGATCGAGATCACGACGTAGAAGATGCCGTAGATCCAGGGATTTGCCTGCTCGTGTTCGGCGACCCCGACGAGCTGCTGGGCACGCTTGGCACGCTGGTAGGTGGTGATCGTCGTCCAGATCGCCGGGACAATCAAGAGCGCTCCCGGGAAGAGCGCTAGCACGGAGAGCGTCGGGTTTGTACCGAGGTCCTCGCGCCCGTTCTTGCGCCCAAGGTCGGCCATCTCGCGGTTGATGTAGTACCACCAGAAAAGCCCGTAGATACCGAGAGTGATGATGATCAGGGCGGGCACGCCGATGACGTTGCGGATCTTCGCCGTCTCGGGGCCTCCCTGAATTGGGAGAGTTTCAGCCATTGGTACTCCGTTTCGTGGATTGCGGCTGCATGTAGTAGTTACGCCCGCAAACTACAGGTCGCCGCGACGGAGCGAAGCGCGGCTAGTTCTTGGCCGAGTCGCCATCCAGCTGAAGCACCGCGAGAAAGGCCTCCTGCGGCACTTCCACCCGTCCGACCTGCTTCATGCGCTTCTTGCCCTTTTTCTGGTTCTCGAGCAGCTTGCGCTTTCGCGAGATGTCGCCGCCGTAACACTTGGCGGTGACGTCCTTGCGCACTGCCTTCACGGTCTCGCGGGCGACGATGCTGGCGCCGATCGCGGCCTGGATCGGCACGTCGAACTGCTGGCGCGGGATGCGGTCTTTCAGGCGCTCGGTGATCAGGCGTCCGGCCGGGTATGCCTTGTCCTTGTGCACGATCATGCTCAATGCGTCGACCGGGTCACCTGCGAGCAGAATGTCGAGTCGCACGAGATCGCTGGCACGCAAACCGCTGATCTCATAATCGAACGAGGCGTACCCCTTGCTGCGCGACTTGAGCTGATCGAAGAAGTCGAGCACGATCTCGGCCAGCGGAAGGTCGTAGGTCAGCTGCACGCGCGACTCGCTGATGTAGTGCATGTCGACGTGCGTGCCGCGCCGCTCCTGGCAGAGCTCCATCACGGCGCCCACATGGTCGCGCGGCGTGAGGATCGTGGCTCGGATGTACGGCTCGCGAATCTCTTCGATCGTCACGCGCTCGGGCATCTCGACCGGTGAGTTGACCTTCTGCACCTCACCATTGGTGAGCGTGACCTCGTAGCGCACGTTCGGCGGGGTCGCGAGCAGCTCAAGGTCGTACTCGCGCTCAAGCCGCTCACGCACGATGTCCAT
>CAZRAA010000020.1:0-31662 GCA_964597975.1 uncultured Thermoleophilaceae bacterium
TAGCATCTGAGCACTCGTCGGCAACCGGCGGTCCGGAGCTGGCGACTCGGACATCGGGACCCATAATGGCTCCCTTGGAACGGACCACACGAACCATCACAGTGAATCATCCCAGTGCTGCTCGCGCCATTCGTCGCGGCGAGCTTCGCAACCTCAGCCAAAGCTGCACATCCGAACTACTCGAGTGTGGTGGCCGGCACGAGCGCCGCGGACAACGCTAGAGAGGAACCGCTGCAATGCAGTCAGTTGAAAGACCGCCGTTCCTACGACCACTGCTCGTAATGCTGGCTGCCACCAGCGCGCTTCTGCTGCTGGCCAGCCCCGCCAGCGGGTCGCGGCCTCCGACCGACGGCGAACGCCTGAGCATCGCCCCGCAATTGGGTCTCACACCGGAATGCGCGGAGATCGTGATCTCGACAGTCGATCCGACTTGGGCAGAAGCGCACAGCACCAACGCAGCCGGGTGCCAGATGGGCAACGGGTACGTGATCCTTCGCCTCGCACTGAGCGGTTGGTACATCGCCCGACAGGGAAGCGGAGACAGCTGCCCGATGAAGGACATACATACGTCAGTCAGCGCCGACCTCGGACTCTGCAAGCCGATCTCGGTCTTGCCGTACGTCTACAACTTCCGAAAGGGAGTCCTGGCGCAGAAGCCCAAGAAGCTCGGCCAGGGCGCCCACGGCTACTACGACAACGTTCGCTGGAACTCGTGGCGCGCTTCCGAAGCCAAGGGCACGGCAAAGCTCGACTACGTGGACCAATACACGCGCTTTCGCGTTGCCGTAAAGATCCGCCTCTACAGAGTCGAGACCTGCGCAAACGGCATCAACCTGTTCACCCGCCGAAAGGTCACTGCGCTACACAGCCGTGACGCGCGGCGGATCCGGTTCGACACCAAGTACACGCGATACGGCAGCTGCAAGGCGAATCAGTACACGCCGTTCGGCTGATCGGCGCCGAACTACTCGTAGTGCCGATCAGCCACACTGACGACAGCCGTTCCTGCTAAAAAGCGCCTTACGCCCGTTAGCCCAATTGACCAATCGGAGCCTCACGTGAACGTTGTTCGAAAAGCATTCATCGCCCTTGCCGCAATCGCCGTCATCGCCGCCTTCCCGGCCGGTGCCTCGGCGGCCGAGCCCTTCAGTGCGCCGCTGCGCGTTTCCAACTCCGGCCCTGACGGTGACCTCAAATGGCGCGGCACGTATCCAGCGGTCGCTACAAGCACCAAGAGCAACGCGATGCTGATCGTTTGGCTTCAGGACCTCGATGCAACCCAGCAAAACGCGGCCGTCTTCGGCAGGCTTGTCAATCCGATCGACCGTAGCCCGCTGGGCGCGCCATTCCAGATCAGCGAAACCGGTGCACACAACTCCTGGGTCGATGACAACAACCCACCAGCCGTCGCCTACAACCCGACCGCCGATGAGTATCTGGTCGCGTGGAACGACCACACCGACACGGATGTCTGGGTCAAGCGAGTCAGCAGCGCCGGGGTGCCTCAGGGCACCGACGTTCAGATCGGCACCGGCTACTCCGACATCGAAACGGTGAACCCGGTGTTCTCTCCCGAGGCCAATGAGTATTTGGTCGTCTGGAAAGGCACCACCGGTAGTCAGCAAATCTGGGGCCAGCGGCTTTCCGGAGCGACCGCCGCGGAGATCGGCACCGATATCCAGATCTCGCAGATGACCGTCAGCGCCGACGACGCGACCTACGTCGCCTACTCGCCCTCACTGCAGCGCTACCTGGTGGTCTGGCACGGAAACTCCGCGCCGATCGCGTCGGACCAGGAGGTCTACGGGCAGCTGCTCGGTGTCAGCGGCGCCGAGATCGGCGCCGATTTTCGAATCTCGAGCATGGGGCCGGACGGATCGAGCACCTTCAGGGCGGATCCGCCAGTCGTTGAGTGGAACGCCAACCAGAGCGAATGGCTGGTCGGCTGGTCTGGCGATGACGATACGGCGGGCCAGGTCGATGACGAACGCGAGATCTTCCTGCAGCGACTGAACGGCGACGGCGCCGAGATCGGAACGGACGACTTTCGCCTGACTCACGTCGGCGTCGACGGCGACACGAGCTTCCGCCCGTCACGACCGAGCATTGCGCACAACCCGAACACCAACGAGTACCTCGTGACATGGCACGCCGACGAAGGAACGGCGACCAACCCGGATGGACAGTGGGAAGTCTGGGCGCAGCGCCTCGATGGAAATGCGGCGCCGGCAGGCGAGAAGACTCAGCTGACGGACTTCAAGCCCGACTCGCTCCTCAGCGGCGCGGGCTCCTTCAGGCCGATGGCGGCGTATTCCCCGCGCTCGTGCAACTGGACAGTCGCGAATTCTTACGGCGACAGCAACTTCGAATCGGATGGATCGGACGAGGCTTCTGAGTCCGAAGTCGAACTGCGCACGGTCTTCTCTGCCTTTGCCTGCAAGCAGGTGAAGTGTCCGAAGGGAACTTCGGCGAGTGTCAAGTGCTTCTCCGAGTCGGTGCGCACCGGGCTGCGGTACGTCGGCACGAGCAAGAACGAGACGATCGTCGGCACAAACCGCAATGACCGCATCTCCGGCGGGGGTGGCCGCGACAAGATCAGCGCCAAGGGCGGCAAGGACAACGTCAAGGGCGGCAAGGGCAACGATCGGATCTACGGCGGCAAGGGCAACGACAAGCTCTACGGCGAGTCCGGCAAGGATCGCGTGTACGGCGAGAGCGGCAATGACGTCGTCAACGGCGGCAGCGGCAATGACACTGTCTCTGGCGGCAAGGGCAAGGACTCGGTCCGCGGTGGCAGCGGCAGGGACAAGCTCAAGTGCGGCAGTGGGCGAGACCGCGTGCGCGCGGATTCGCGTGACCGTGTGGCGGGTGACTGCCGGCCCTAGGCGGGACGGCTCGTCGCTCGGTTTGTGAACTTCGAGTGCTTAATGACGCGCGATGGGGGATATCGCCATCGCGCGTCTTGCGCCTAGTTCGTGAGCGTCACGGTCTTCGAACTCTTCGCGCCCTTCGACGCGCCACTCGGCGTGTAGACCAGCTTCAGCTTCACGCGCACGCTGCCCTTGGAGGCGAGCTTGCGCTTGAGCGCACCGGTTGCCTTGATCTTCAGCTTGACGGTGCCGGCGGCTTTGGCCTTGGCGCTGGCACGCGCGACGCCGCTGGCGCTGACGGCGAGCTTGCCCGCACCTGGCACCTTCACGCTCAAAGTGCCCCTTTTCAGCTTTCCGAACTTGAGCTTGGTCGAGGAGAATCGTGCCGTGATGCCCGGAGTCGTCCACTCGGACGAAGTCGCCGAGGGGTAGGCGACCTTGAAGAGACACTTGCCGTTCCCGTGGCATCCCGACTGCCAGCCGGTGAACACGCTGCCCTTGGCCGCCGTAGCCGTGTACGTGACTTCCGATCCTGCGGCAAACCGCGTACTGCACTGCGAGCCGCAGTCGATCCCGGCGGGGCTGCTGGTGACCTTTCCGCTGCCGTTGCCCTCGAGCGCGACCGAAGCGGTTTGCGGCACGAGCGCGGCGATCGCCTTGACAAGGAAGCTGCCGTAATTGCCGGTGTTGGAAACCCGGTCCCCAAGCCAGCCATTGAAGCCGACGACGCGTCCCTTGATCGCGACCGCGGGCTGTCCGTTCGCCCAGCTGGCGAGCTGGATCGAGGCCGGATCGACCGTGCTGTTGTAGACGTACTCGTTCTGGAGCGCACCTACGCCGGAAAAGAATGGGTGGGTCGGGTCATGATCGCCAAGCGTGGTCGTGGCTTCCGATCCCGTCTGGGTCTGCAGGAATGGCGAGTAGCCACCGCTCAACCAGCTTCCGTCAAGCGAATAGCCCGGATCGCTGGTATCCCAAAAGTTCCAGTTGGGCGCGATCACCACACCACCCTGATCGACGAAGGCCGCGAGGAGATTCCCGAGGGCAACCGTATCGGCCCAGTGATAGTCGTTGAGGGCAATTACGGCGTCATAGCCGGCAAGGTCCTCGGCCGTCGGCGTAGTGCCGGCGCCGCCGTCATCGACGCTCAACGAGCTGATCTGCGAGACAGTCTCGACGCCAGCTTGCGCGGCGATGTCGGCGATCAGATTCTCTCCGCTGTCTTTGCCGGCATAGCTGTCGATCGCCATGATGCGTAGGGAGCCAGGGGATGCGCTTGCGCTGCTGGCGCTGAAGAGCATCGCCGCCAGAATCGCGCATGTCGCGAGGACTATTGCGGTGCGCGGAATGGCGTGCGTGCGGCTGAGCGGGCTGAACATGGCGGTCGATCCTTTCGGAGCACTCAACGTGTACTTGGCGCTGTGTTGAAAGCTCTTTCGTCAGAAGCGCTTGTGAACCTTGAGTCTTGACCGCGAACCGGCGACGCCGCGCGACGCGCCTAGGATTTGACAAATGAGCTACGTCGTCGATTTCCAGAACGTTTCAACCGTCGGACTAGAGAGTTCCCCGGTGGCCGACGCCCTCGCCGGCCTGCGCGCCAACGAAGCCCGCTATTTCAAGAACAAGTTCGACCACAAGTTCGTGGTCGAACCGGCGAGCGAGGCGAAGGAGACGGTTGGCTGGGTCCACAAGATCCTCAAGGACGAGCGGGGCATCGAGATCGCGTCGCCCCCGCTTGAGGCCACCGAGTTCGAGGTCGACGGCGTGCGCTGGGCCTATGTGTTTTACGAGAGCGGACTCTCGATCAACGCGCTGTACACGATCGAAGACGGCGGGAAGCGGGCGATCGGCTTCAAGCTCTCGGATGGGATGGAGATTCCCGAAGAGCTCGCCTCAGACTTCAAGTTTGCGCGGCAGAAGTCGAAGCTTGCCGGGACTATTCGTGGGTCTTACTTTGTGATCAAGGGCGAGTACTAGCCGCACGTGCACTACCGACTTTTCTCTTAGTCGGTATGGTCTACAGATTGCTTTCGTCGCGAGTTCGGTTCGCCCAGGCGTCACGTGCTCGGCAACCAGCGCCGAGGCGAGAACTCATCATTTAGCTCCGGGGGGAACCGCTGTGCCTGCGCATCGCAAGGTCGTACTTGCCACTTCGCTGTCCGTTCTCGCTTTGATCTGCGCGGCAGGGTTTGCCCCGATCGCCGCGGCTGACTACCCCGCGCCCGGAGCGCAGAAAGTCGCCGTGATCCCGGTCAATTTCAACGGTGACCGCTACGCGAGCTCGGCCGCACTGGACACTGCTCGCCAGCGGATGTTCACCGGTGCCGACTCTGTGGATGCCTTCTGGCGCCAGGTTTCCAACGACACGATTTGGCTGACGGGGCAGCTAGACCCGGAAGGCGACGTATTCCCGTGGCAAGAGCTAAACGCAAGTGCCGGCACCTGCGACCAAGACGCGATCGAGGCAGAAGCCAAGGCGAAGATCCAGGCTGCGTACCCGGGGGTGAACGTCGCCGAGTACGACAACGTCGTGCTGCTGGCAACTCCGGATGCGTCAGCCTGTCCGGTTGCAGGCAGCTTCGAGAAGAGCAGATTCTTCGCCAAGCCGTCCTCCACGACATTTCAATACATCCATGAGTTCGGGCACACGATGACCGGCAACGGTCACGCGAATCTCTGGCGATGCAACGCCGGCGCGCAGGTGGTGGCGACCGACGCCAACGGAACCTGTAGATCCTCCGACTACGGCGACGATCTCGATGTCATGGGGACAAAGACTCACCTCTTCAGTGGCCTCCTGCGCGCTCGCCTTGGGCTGATCCCCGCGACAAATGTGACGGTCAGTTCAGACTTCGGCGACTACACAATCAAGCCGATCAACGACACGCTCGGACCAGGAAACACGCAACTTCTGCGAATTCCGCGCGCGGGCTCGCAGTACTACTTCCTCGACTTCCGGCGCGAAGCGAGCGGGCCGTTCGATACCGACTTCGGCGTCGAGCCCGTTTCTACCGGCCCGGTGATCCGTTGGGTAAACGTTGATTCGGGCGTCCTCGGAACGCCGCTTGAGCAGGCGAGCGTGATCAGGCCCACTCCGAACTCGCAATCGAATGAGTTTTCAACCGGACAGTTTGGCGACACCTCAACATGGGGGGCAAGCCAGGACTACCTGGGATCCGCGCGCTCAAAGCACGCGTTCCTGCGACCGGGGCGTACCTTCTATGACCCGAGCGCAGATATCTCGATAACCACGCTCTCGGCAGACCCGAGCGCGACGTCGATTCGCTACGAGGCCGGCTCGCCGGGGGCTACCTCGATCGTCAGCGTCAGCGACCGCAAGCTGACCTTCGCCGCCGGCGCGAATCAGTCCAACGACGTCGGCGTCTCGATCGTGGGCGGCAATTACGTCGTGGTTGACAACGGCGGACCGCTCGCCGCCGGTGCCGGCTGCGCAACCACTAGTTCGTCGGCGCGCGTTACATGCCCGATATCGGACGTGGACGCGCTTGACATCGACCTCGGCGACCGCGACGACGGTGTCCAGATCTACGACGATGTCCCAGCGACGATTCGTGGTGGCGACGGCAATGACGTGCTGATCGGCAGCGATTCAGCTGACGTCATGCTCAGCGGTGCGGGCGACGACCTGATCAACCCGCGGGCGGGCGAGAACTCGATCGACTACTCCGATCGCTCCGCGACAGTCACCGCGACTCTGCGCGAGAGCGGCATCATCGGCGGCGTCGGAAGCGAGCAGGACCGGCTGATCGCGACCGCAACCACACGAATCTCGCGCCTGGTTGGCGGCTCAGGTAATGACGTGCTGGGCAATGTTTGCGGCGCGAACCCACACGCGATCGATGGCGGCGCGGGCGCCGATCAAATCACAGGAGCCGCCTGCGATGAGGTCATCAGCGGCGGGGCAGGGAACGACACGCTCCAAGGTGGCGGCGGTCAGGACACATTTCATGGCGAAGACGGGGACGATCAAATCAACTCGCGCGATGCCGACGCCGACGTGGTCACGTGCGGCGAAGGCGTCGACTCTGTGCTGGCCGATCAGTTCGATGGTGACTTTGCGGATTGCGATTTCGTTGACCCGAACGCGGCGACGGCAGTGTCCACCGCGTTCGGCATTCTGCTTGTGAACGCAGCCCCGTCGACGCAGAACAGACTCAGCGTCGTTCAGTCTGACGGGGTCATCATCGTTGCGGAAGATTCGCTCCCGGTATCCGCGGGACTCGGCTGCGAAGACGGCGGAGGAACCGCCGTTGTGTGCTCGTCCGCGGGCGTGATGTCGCTCGACATCTCGCTCGGAGATGGCGGCGATCAGCTTCAGATCGACTCACCACTTGGAGCCGTCGTTGCGGCCGGCGACGGCGACGACACCGTCTCGGGCGGCGCAGGAGACGATCACCTCTCGGGCGGCAGCGGCAACGACATCCTGACCAGAAATCTCGGGAGCGATGATCTTTCCGGCGATGACGGCGACGATCACGCCAGCACGCGCGACCTCGCAGCGGACAACGTCGAATGCGGCGCGGGTGCTGACTCTGTGGCGGGCGACGAGTTTGACGAGGCCAACGAGTTCGATTGCGAGTTCCGGGCGCTCTCCGGTCGTACGCTGCTGTCGGCGGGCTGGCAGGACCTTTTGTTCGAAGCGCGCTCCGAGTCGGTGAACACGATCGCTGTCTCCCCCTCGGGCACCGGCCTGTCAGTGGTTGACTCGACCGCAGGGGTGGACGCGAGCGGATCGGTTTGCAGCCAGGTGTCGCTCACGGAGGCCTATTGCCCCTTCGCATCGCGAGCTTCGGGCGTGATGGGCGATCGCGATGACTCCTACGTGACTTCGGCGCCGTTGGGCGGATCGGTCAACGGCGGCGACGGAGACGACCAGTTCGTCGGCGGCGATGATCAGGACAGTTTCTACGGCGAGGCAGGAAACGACCACTTCACGGGCAACGGCGGCGCCAACGTGCTCTTCGGCGGCGGCGGCAATGACGCATTCGACCAAGGCACAGTTGTCGCTCCCGAAATTCTGATCGGAGGCGACGGCTCGGACACCGTGGTGTACGCCCAACGCTTGAATCCGGTGTTCGTGGAGCTCGACAATCAGCTCAATGACGGTGAGGTCGGCGAGGGCGACCGCGATTCAGACATCGAGATCGTGATCGGAGGGTCCGGAGCCGACGAGATTTCTGCCCCGGTTTCCGGGGCATGGGTCAGCGGAGGTCCGGGTGACGACATCCTCACGGGTGCCGTCGGCAGCCAGTCGCTGTTCGGAGCAGCAGGGAATGACACGATCACGCCGGGCGAGGGGAACGACGTTGCGAGCGGCGATGACGGCGACGATCAGATCTTCACCCAATACGTGAACTACGACACTCCCGACGTCGACTCAGTGATGTGCGGCGCCGGACAGGACAGCGTACGTGGCGACGAAACCGATCAGATCGACCCCTTTCTGTGCGAGCAGGTGGAGAAGCGGACGGCGACCACAGTGGAGATATCCGATCGGGTGCTCACCGTGGCGGCCGGGCCCGGGCAAGACAACCAATTGGTCGTCCGCGACGTGCCAGGTAGCGACAACTACCGCATCGACGGGGGCAATCAGAAAGTCAGCCCGGGCGCTGGCTGTGTGGCCGACGGTAATCGGGCTGCACTCTGCCCTCGCGCAGCAGCCGACACAGGGGAACTTCTCGGAGGTGACGGCGAGGACAACCTGATTCAGGATTCGAGCCTCCAGATGAACGTGTACGGCGGCGCCGGCGACGACCGCTTGTTCGCGACCTCGACTGCCGGCACTGAGCTCTTTGGCGGCGAGGGGGCAGATGAACTCTCGGGCATCAGCGCGGGTCACCTGATGGACGGCGGCGACGGCGATGACACGTTCTTTGCCCGCAACGGTGTGGCCGACACGCTCGAGTGCGCAGCGGGCGAGGACTTCGCCGTAATCGACACCCGCTCGTTCGATCACGTGCCAGAGACGTGCGAGCACGTCGATGAGCGACCACAGACGACCGTCAACTCGAGGGCGCAGGAAAACCGTTTGACGATCAGCGCCGCCCCAGGTCTGGAGAACGAAATTGCAGTCGCTCCGGGACCGGATGGCCTCGTAACCGTCTCGGATGGGGCGCAAGAGATTGACGCAATCAACTGCGCTAGCTCGACTGCGCACTCGGCCGTCTGCAACCCGCGCGCTCAAATTGGCGTAGGCCTTGATCCGAGCTCGTTCGGGTCCGACGGCGGCAACACATTCGAGTCGACGGTGTCGACTCCGACGGAGGTCTTTGGCGCACTCGAAGCCGACGACGTCACACTCGGCTCCGGAAACGACCTCGCCTGGCTCTACAACGGCGATGACGTGGTCGACGGCGGCGCCGGAAACGACGCTCTCGTGACCGGGAACGGCAACGACACGATCACCGGCGGCCCCGGTCAGGACACGATCTCCGCCGACACCCACCAAGACACAGTGTTTGCGGTCGACGGCGAAGTGGACTCGGTCGACTGCGGAGACCAGCTCGACACTGCGTACGTGGACCTCGCCGACGATGTCCCCAACTGCGAGATCCTGATCTATCCGGACACAACGCCGCCGGAGACGTCAATCACTTCCGAGCCTTCAAGCCCAACCACCGAGTCATCGCTGACCTGGGGCTTCGGGTCCTCCGAGTCACCGTCAACGTTTGAGTGCAAGCTCGAAGCCGGGTCCGCCCCCGGCGCCGCAGCGTTCTCTTCGTGCTCGGGACCCGGCGCGTCGCACACCTCGGCAACCCTCTCCAATGGCACCTACACGTTCTCGGTGCGCGCGACCGATGAGGCGCAGAACGTCGACCCCTCGCCCGCGACTAGCACGATTGTGATCGAGGCTCCTGTGCCGGAACTGACTCTGACGTACCCAAGCGAAGGCGGATACACGGCGAGCGCGACGTTCGGCTGGTCGATCAGCAGCGGAGTCGCTCCCTACACCGTGCGCTGCGCGCTCAACGGCGGAACGCCAGAGATCTGCTCGCAGTGGACGCCGGTCGGATACCTGGCCGACGGCACGCACACGGCCGTGATCACCGCGACAGACGCGAATGGCAACTCGGCTTCCGTCACGCGGAGCTTCATTATCGACACGACGCGCCCGCAGGTGACGATCACGTCTCCGACCGGGACTATCAATCAGGCCAATCCGCTGATCGAGTTCAACGCGACTGCGACGAGCGGAATCAGTCAACGCCTATGCATCATGGACAACGACTGGGGCGGCCTCCTCACCTGCGCGAGCGGGTTTGTCTGGCCTACCGCCCTCAGCGACGGTCCGCACCGCCTGACAATCCGAGCGATCAGCGGCGCGGGACTGCCCACGGACCAAGACATCGACTTCATCGTCGACACGCAGGCCCCCAGCCTGACAATCGATGCGCCAGCGCAGGGTCAGCTCCTGAACGCTGCCGCTGTTGGCGGAACTCGCTCGGTGTCGCTGGCCTTCAGCGCCGGTGCTGATTCGGTCGAGACGACATGCAGGATCGACTCCGGCGCGCTCGTAAGCCCATGCGCCTCGCCACGTGCATTCACGAGTGTCGCCGACGGAACCCACAGCTTCACGGTGACAGTGCGCGACGCAGCGGGCAACACGCGCACCGCCAGCCGCGATTTCACGGTCGATGCAACCGCGCCGGACACGAGGATCGACAGCGGGCCGGCCCAGTCCTCGACGACGGACGATCAGACGCCTACGTTCGCTTTCCGCGGGGTTCCCGCATCGGAAACCACAGGCTTTGAGTGCCAGATCGACGGCGGCGCGTTCACCAGCTGCGGCAGCGGCGGCGTCGGGTCGACAACGCTGGCGAATCTGAGCGCCGGCTCGCACCAGTTCGCGGTGCGCGCGACGGACACCGCCGGCAATCAAGACACCACGGCCGAGTCAAGAACGTTCACGGTCAGCGCGCCGGGCCTGCTCTATCCCGGCACCAAGGTGGCGCAGCCCAACGCGACGCCGATCAGTCTCTCGGCCGCCGGCCCGGCCGGCTGGGCGCACTGGGGCACCGGCACCGCCGCCGCCACAGAGGCGCAGCTCCTGGTGCCGACGCGCAAGAGCGGTACCACCAGCGCGATGATCGGCGATGCAACACGGCTCGGAACGGTCGCGACGACCAGGGTCACCTCCGGGATTCCGCAGAGCACGTGGAACGGGGTCGGTGATCCGACGGGCTCCCCGACCACGACAGCTATTCGCGTGGGCGCGAACTCTGTGACCTCGGGATTCTCGGTCACGATGGCGGCGCCGATGAACGTCGCGCGGACGGCAAAGCTCTACCTCGGTGCACTGAGCACCACCGGCAAGCTCGTCGCGACGATCAGCGACGGTTCTGCGACCTCGGTGACCGACACTGCGGTCGTGACCGCGGGCAGCACGGCGGCGACGGTAATGGTGCCGCTCACGTTCAGGGCAACGAGTCCCGGCGCGACGGTGACGATCCAGTACACGCAGAACGTCGCTTCGAGCTCGGGCCGGGTCTACCTCGAGTCGATCGCGCTAGTGGACAGCGCCGACAGCTCGCCGCCCGACACGACGATCACCAGCGGAGTCGCTGAAGACGGCGTCGTCTCTAGTTCCACCACGTCGTTCAGCTTCAGCTCGACGGAGCCGACCAGCGGCTCGTTCCAGTGCAAACTCGACAGCGGCAACTGGAGTGTGTGCTCTTCAGGTTCGTACACGAGTGGATCGCTCGCGCGCGGGTCGCACAGCTTCCGAGTCAGGGCAATCGACTCTGCCGGGAACGTCGACCCGCAGCCAGCAAGCAGGAACTTCTGGATTGCTCCGCCGGTTGCGATGCTCAGCGCCGGCGCGAAGACCGCGCTGCCGGTAGGCACGCCGATCAACCTGACCGCAGCCGGTCCTGCCGGCTGGGCCCATTGGGGTACCGGCACATCGACAACAGAGAGCAATCTTCTCAACCCGACGCGAAGAAGCGGGACAACGGCGAGCGTCATCGCCAATGCCACGCGGCTCGGTTCCGTCACCACCACGCGGGTTTCCACCGGCATCCCTCAGACAACCTGGAACGGGGCCGGTGATCCCTCCGGTTCGCCGACGACGACCGGGATCCAGGCCGGATCAAACGCGATCACTTCGGGATTCTCTGTTGTGATCGCAGCACCGTCCACGACCTCGCGGATTGTGAAGCTCTATCTCGGGGCGTTGAACACAACTGGCAAGTTGACGGTCTCACTGAGCGACGGGTCAGCGCCAACGCTGACCGACACTGCGGTCGTGACGGCCACTTCGCCCGCAGCCAATGTGATGGTCCCGATCACTCTGCGCGCTGCATCCAGCGGAGCCACCGCCACGATCACCTACACCCAAAACGTCGCAAACACTGCTGGTCGCGTGTACCTCGAATCGATCGCGCTGGAGGATGGCGCTGACACGAGTGCGCCGAGCACCTCGTTCACCAGCGGGCCCGCTAACGGATCGGTGATCGCTGGAAACGCGGCGACGTTCGGATTCACTGCGAGCGAGCCCGGAAGCACACTGCGCTGCAGCATCGACCTCGGCGCGTTCAACGTGTGTGCCTCGCCGTTCACCACGCCTGCGCTGTCGGCGGGCAAGCACACGCTGGATGTGTTCGCTGCGGATGCGGCTGGGAATGTTGAGGGGCGGCCTCCGCGGCGGACTTTTTATGTTGAGTAGGGCGGTGGGGATTGCTGAGTGCGGATAGCGGCTCAGCTGAGTTAAGCGCCCTCAGCAACAATGCTGCGCCCGCAATCAACGACCGATTCAGCCACCGGCCGCGGATTCCAGCCGAGCAGGTCACGCGCGTGCCGGTTGGAGTACTCCTGCTTGACGCCAAGCTGCGGGACGATCGACTTGACGCTGCCGTCGAAGAGACCGAGCAGGCGGATCAGGAAGTTCGGCGCCTCCCTGGTTGGGACCTTTGAGGCGTCCTTGCCGAGCTCTTCGCGCAGCGTCTTTGCGATCTCGGACATCCACGTGAACTCCGAGACGCCAATGAAGCGGTTGCCGCCGGCTTCGGGGGTGGTCATCGCAAGCAGCTCGAGCTTCGCGATGTCGCGCACGTCAACGACGCTGTAGCCGAGCTTGGGGATCGCCGGCTCGCCGGCAAGCATGCGCTCGACAAGCTGGAGAGAGAAGGAGCGGTCGGCGCCGAGCACCGGACCGAGGATCGCTCCGGGGTTGACGGTCGCAAGCCAATCGCGCCCGCCATTCTCCTCCGCGAAATCCCACGCGGCGGCCTCGGCAATCGTCTTTGAGCGCGCGTAGGGCGAATTGAGCTTGCTGTCCCCGTCGGTCCAGTCCTCTTCGGTGAGGACGCGCCCGGGCTCCTCGCCGGGCTTGCCGTCGATCGCCGCGACCGAGGAGGTCACAACCACACGCTCGGCACCTGCTTCGCGGGCGGCGCGCAGCACACGCAGCGTCCCCTCGCGCGCCGGGACGATCAGTTCATCGGGGTCCTTGGGCTGCTTGGGCGGGAAGGGCGAAGCGACGTGCAGGACGTACTTGCAGCCGGCGGCGGCCTCGCTCCAGCCCTCGTCCGAGGTGAGGTCGGCGGTTGCAAACGAGAGGTTTTCGGTGCTGGGCGTGAGCTTGCCGACGGTGTCGCGGACCTGCGCCTCGCGGCTCGGGGAGCGGAGGGTGGTGCGCACGGCGAAGCCGGCTGCAAGCGCTTCGGCGATTACGAACCCGGCCAGGTAGCCGCTGCCGCCGGTTACGAGGATTTGGTCATGTGCTTGGGCGCTGGTGTTCATGGGGGCCAGCGTACTTGGGGCCGATAAATGTGTGCTCGAGAGCGCAGGATTTCCAGTGTGCAGATCTCGTCACAAATTGCTGGCTCGCTCCAAAGCCCGTTGTCAAAGTCATATGGCGAGCGCAAGCCGCTCCCGCTCGATCCGAGCCCCGGCCAGCGTCGTGAACATCCGGCTGTCGCGCTCGCCGAGTTTGCTAGTTGTGAGCAATGCCGAGCACTCACGCGCAAGCTCGGAGCTACCGCCGCCACCCCTACTTCGACTTCTTGACCGAACCCGAAAGCCCAGCCTTCGCGCCGTAGCTAAGAGTCCAAGTCAGCTTCGGCTTCTTGCGCGAAGACAGGATCGCCTTCGTCGCACTCCGATTGAACTTCGCCGTCAGAGTCGCCGAACCAGCGGCGTCGAGCTTCTTGGAGACCCGCGCCTTGTACTTCTTCTTTCCGACCTTGGCAGTGACCGTGAACACCAGCGGGCAGGCGCGGTCGCACGTCACCTTCGCGCTGACCTTCCCCTTGAACTTGCTGAGCTTTGCCAGCTTGATCGTGGCGACGGGATCGGGCGTGGTCCCGCCCCCCGGTGGAGACGGTGCGTCGAAGGTCACGAGCGTCGATGCGGTGCCAGTGTTGCCAAGGAAGTCGGTGCAGGTGACGGTGAGCGTGTTGAGGCCCGGGGCCAAAGCGACAGTGCTGCCGCTAGCCGGCGAGCAATCCGGAAAGCTGTCGGCGTCAGAGACCGAATAGCTGACCACGGCCTGGGTGGTAGTCGTGACCGTGCCGCTGACCGGAAGCAGATCGGAGATCACCGGCGGGTCGAGGTCTTCCTGCCGCGTGATCGTCACCGAGTTGGTGATCGGCGTAGCGCTCAGCGGATCGTCGCAAGTAACGGTGATCGTGGTGGTGGCTCCGGCTGCGTTTAGCGGAACAGCCGATCCGCTGCCCGGCGTGCAGGTCAGGGTGTTGCCATCGGCGTCGGTCGCCGAGTAATCGACGACCTCCGTGTTGCGGTTCCAGACCGTCGCCCCGTCCATCGGCGACGCGATCGAGATCAGATTGTCTGCCGCCGCGGCGTCGTCGCCGAAGCGCACGATCCGGCTGTTGCCGGTGTCTGCGACGTAGATGTCTGAGCCAAAGGCCGCCAGGCGCTCGGGCTTGTAGAGCTGTCCAGGGTTGGAGCCGAGCGCGCCGTACGTGCGGGTCGGCTCAGGCTTGACGTATCCGCCCGGCGGCGGCCAGCTGCCAAGCAGAGTCGTGGAGAGGTCGTAAACGGCCACGCGATGCAGGCCCGCCTGGGCGACGTGCAGCTCGCTGCCGATCACCTCGACGCCGGTCGGCGTGCCGTGAACCTGCAGCCAGCCGATCAGGGTTCCGTTGGGCTCAAAGCGCCCGATCCGTCCGTTGAACTGATCGACGACCCAGAAGCGCCCGTCGGCCGGTTCGAAGGCGATGCTCACGGGGTTGCTGAAGGCCGTCGTGCCGCCGGTCACCGTGCGCAGGTACGAGAGCGACGCATCGAAGAACTGGATCTGGTTGCCGGGGCTGCCGTCCACGACCGCGACCTCGCCGTTGAAGGGCGAAACCTCCACGTCCAGCGGATAGGAGAACTCGCCCGCGCCGGTGCCAGCGACGCCAGCCTTGCAGCTGGCGGTGACCTGGCAGATTTCCGTGCCCGTCCCGCCCGTGCTGTCGACGTCCTTGCCGCGCATGCGCTGGAATCCCGGCGCACCGACCCCTGAGACATCCAGGCGCTGCACGCGCCGGTTGATGGTGTCGGCAACGTAGAGGTAGAAGCCGTCAGCGCTGGCGGCAACTCCCGAGGGGTAGTTGAACTGACCGCCCTGAGTGCCGTACGTCGCCGCGTCGTTGGTGGAGTAGGCGGCACCGGCGTTTGTGAAGCCCTTGACCTGGTTGTTGCCGGAGTCGGCAACCCAGAATCCGCCTGACGGGGTGATCGTGATGTCCCGTGGCAGCGCGAACTCGGAGTCGTCGCTGCCCCGCTGCCAGCCGATCCCGTCGGACTTGCCAAACGAGCGGACAAAGGTGCCGGCGGAGTTGAAGAGCGACACCCGGTGCATGTCAGGGTCGGTCACGAGGATGTTTGAACTGGCGTCGGTGGTGACGTCGAGCGGCAGGGAGAAATTGCCCGCCATCGCCGAGGCCGATACCGCGCCGATAAATGTGCCTGTCTCGGCGCCGTTCGAGTCGTAGCCATAAAGCCGCGAGTACTGGCCATATCGACCGACCCAGAAATCACCACCCGCGGTCGGCGCGACCTGGCGGGCATTAGACGCGCCGATATCGACGCTGGCCTGGTGCGCGCCGGTGGACGCGTTCAGATTGACCGCGTAGCGGTAGTTGGCGGCCGCCACGAGCGTTGCGCCGTCGGCAGTGAGGTCGATGTCCGAGACGTTGGCCATCGAGTCGGATGCGGCATCGGCCACGCCGTCCTTGCAGTCGGCCAAGGTCGTGCAGACCTCAAAGCCCGTAGGAATGGCGACGGAATCGACGTCCGTGCCCGCGGTCCAGGCGAACTGGGGATCGATCGAGGCCGGGGCGACTGGATCGTCGACGACGAACTTGGAAACACGGTGCTTGTAGGCGTCGGCGACGTAGAGCTCGACGCCTCCGGCGGTGGAGCGCACATCCATCGAAGTGACCTGCGCAAAGAAGCTGTCGAATGAGCCGGTGTTGTAACCGATGCGCTTGAGCAGCCGGCCATTCTCGTCGTAGACCGAGATCCGGCCGTTGCCGAGCTCGCCGACCCAGGCGCGCCCGCGGTCGTCGACTGCGAGCGAGTACGGCTTGTAGAGGTCTGTCTCTCCTGAATTGGCGGCGCAGGTTCCGCCCCACTGGCGAAGCGCCTGACCACCCGCGCTGTAGACGCGGATCGAGCAGTCCTCGTATTCGGCGACGTAGATCTCGCCGTTTGGTGCGATCGTTGCGACCTGCGGGGTTGTTAGCTGGCCGGCGCCGAGGCCTAGGCCGCCGGCACCGTTGCTTACGCCCCACATTTGTTCTGCTCCGAAGGTGGCGTTTGCTGGGGAGGCTAGGGCGAGGGTTGCGGCTAGGACTAGGAGGCAGGTGGGGATGATTCTTTGGGGGCGCATTGGACTGGAGTGTAAATCGAGGGTGGGGGCGATTTGGCGGGCGAGATGTCCGTGGGCCAGATTGTGGATGGTGGAGATTGGGGCGGGCGCTTGGCCGATTTGCTTGAGCCGTTGAGGCTCGTCCGTACACCCGTTGCGCTATCTGCGAAAAGCGAAGCGCCAGAGCAGCCAGCCCGAGCCGATGAAGAGCGATGCGCGCGCCGGCTGTTCGAGCGCATAAGCAGCGAGTTCGAAGGTCTGATCGACGGCGCCGATCGTCAAGTCTGAAATCAGTTCTGGCACGGTTCCGTGCTCGAACACGATGAATCGGATGCAGTAGATCGCCAGCGGACCTACCAGTGCCGCGGCAACGCCGAGTCGCATCGCGGTGAGACGGCCGGTGCGACGCTCGAAGCGCTCGAGGCCGTAGCCGCGACGCGCAATTCGCACCTGGTTCACCTTCGCCGTGACATCGATCGTACCGATGCCATTGTCGGCACGAAGGTTCACGCGTTGCGAGAAGAGCCCGTTGTCGCACGAGATGACCACGGCACTCGTACCCGGCGCTATACCCGCGCCCCTGAACAGTCCTGTTGAGATCCGCTCGGTGACCGTGACGAGATCGCCCGGCCGAGGCGTGCCGAGGAGCCAGCTCATGGAAGCCTCAGTCGTGGCAGTTCCGGCGGGCGCGGTTCGATTGGCACGAGCCGCCGTGAGTTCTCAGAATCGATGTGGTCGAGGATCTCATCGCGGTAGCGCTGCTTGTTCTTGGCGTCAGCTTCCGAGAAGTCGGACTGCTGCTGGGTGATGCTGTCCCGTTCGCGTTGCTCGTCGGTCTGCGACGGTGGACCAAGGTAGGTGAGTACTCCAATCGCAAGTCCGGTGCACCCGAGGCCGATCGCGACCTTCTCCTTGAATGCGCTCATTGCGCCTCCCCCATCCGCGTCTCTTGACCGCGCATCGCGTAGAACGCCGCCATCAACTTGCGTGCGACACCGTTGCGCGTGTGCTCGCCATCTGCCGGGTCGATTCGGACGAATCGATCGCTCGCGCCCAGGTGTAGGGCGCGACGATCGTTCTCAGCGCCGCGCGGTGCAATGACCACGATAAGGCGACGCCCAGGTCTACTGGCATTGATTCCGGCGTGCTTGATCGCTGCGGCGAGCGTCCTCGAGCCGTCGGCGGGCGGCCAGACCGTCTGCGAGAGGTCGGCCGCTGGCGCAGGCGGAGGGAGCAACACGCCCGTTCTGGTGACGCGCCCGAAAGCAACAGCGTCGTCACGACCGTGGTGGCCGGCGATCTGCTCCTGGATCGTTTTCAGCTCGCGTCGGAGCGCGACCCGCTGGTGCTGGCCCGCGCCGTTCGGCAGGCCTGAAACGACCACCGTCGTCACAGCTGGCCTGAGCGGAACATTGCCCGGTACCGGGTAGGGCAGTCCCGTGGCGCCATCGTCGTGGCGACCGGCAGCCGCCTTCTTCTCGCGCTCTTCGGGCAACAGGAGCAGGAGCAGAGCCAGCAGCCCCGCGAGGAGCGCAAGCGAAAGCAGGCCAAACATCAACGCACGCCTACGCGAATCGGCTGGCCCGCCAAGGTCGGGCGTGCGTCCGCGGTTCCAGTTGACGCCGCCACTGGCCAGCGCTCCGCGCTCGCCGTCGATCGACGCGAGCGGGATCTTCCAGCCGAGGTCGACCGGCGTGAGCTTTGCTGGCAGGTCTGCCCCCAGGCGCGCGGAGCGCCCGGAGACCGAGCCACGGCCAACCGCGCTACGCACGATTGCCACCGGTCGAGGAGAGGTCGGGCAGAGAGTCGCACCAGACCAGGTCGGCACCCGCCTTCTCAAGGATCAACTCGAACAGCCTGCGCGACGCCTCCACGAGTTCGACCGATGAGACACCGCGGCCGGCGCCCACGATGTAGATCGTTGCGCCCCTCAGACTGCTCATCAACTTGCCCCAGTCAGACGCGGTCTTCTCGATCTCCGAATCGCTCATCGTCTTGAGCCGCGGGAGGTCGCGCGAGTCGATCAGTCCATCACTGAACATGAAGACGCGCTTCACCTGCGTCTGAGCGGCCATTTCCAGCGCAGCCAAGGGATTCGAGCCCGGCACCTCTTGCGGCTGTCGAATCATCTTCGCAAACCGCTTGCGTGTGCCCAGCGCCTTAGCTTCCATTGCCCGGGCCACCACGTAGTCGTCGTCCCTGATCGCCTCCGGGGCATCAAAGAAGTTGACTGTGTCAAAGCGCAGCGTGCGCATCGGTGCGCCGTCAAAGCAGGCATAGCTGAGGTTGCGGCGCAGAGCAGCGGAGCTCTTGGCGACCTCGACCATCGAGTCGAGGAACGATGCGAGGTAGCCGCGGTCGCGAAAGGAGCTGCAGTCGCCGAGCAGAACATCGAGGTCGGCCTCAGCGCTTGGAACTTCAGACGCAATCGCACCTCCTTCCGGCTCGCGGTGGCCGCCGCCATCGCCGCCGGACCCGCATGCGGCGAGCATGAAGCTCGCCGCGACGGCCAAGATCAGAGCGATCGCGCGGGTTGGTGTGAACAGGGTCTTCATGGTCTAGGCCTCCGGGCTGTCGGCGGAGTCATCCGCGTTGGCCGAGTCGTGGTTGTCAGTTGGATCTGCGTGGTTGTCCTCCTGCCCGTTGGGGCGCAGCGGGTTGTGGGCGTCCTTGTCCGGGTCCCAGGCCGACGATGCCGCTGCCGGAGATCCCTCGGCGTCGGAGGGGGGCGGGGTGACGTGGCGTCCGAATCGGCGCACCGAAGGCAGCGCCATGCGTACGACGCCGCCGTTCGCGTAGAGCTGGTCGGTGTACTGGTAGACCGACTCGAACTTCGAGACCATGGCCTCGCCGTGCTCGACCTCAGCTCCGACCTTGGCCGGGAGCGCCTGCTCTAGTTCAGCGATCTCAACTTCGGCGGCACGGGCGTCGCCGTGTACGCGAATCGCAAGCAGATCGTGCTCGTCGGCCCGCTCGCGGAGTTCCCCAACTGAGCTGCGCAGATCCTCGAGCAGAAGCCCGAGTCGGGAGATCACAACATCGATCGCGATAAGGCGTTTACGCAAATCGCGGCCCTCGTTCGCTGCTACGTGGCACGCCGCGAACACCGCCGCGGCCATCGATCCAGCAATCTGGAGACCGAGGAACCACCATTGGCTAACGGCAAGGCGAAACGTGCTGCCGTCCCCGTTCGCCCAGCCGGCGAGGTCGCTGTTGAACTGCTGGATGGCCGCGTTGCGTGCGAATGCGAGCAAGCCATATGCCACGGCGGCAGAGAGCACTGCGGCGACAAGTAGGCCGATCGCGAACTTCAAGCGCGCTTGCGGCCCGATGTTGTTGCCGACCCACCAGCCGCCCATCCCGATGGCGATGTTGACACCGAAGATCACGCCGGGCACGAGAATCGTCGTCGCGTAGTGAACTGGCACCGGGATGCCTTGGTGATCCAGGACTGCGTAGACAAACGCACTGTCTGCCAGGGCAATCACCACGGCTAGCGCGAATGCCAGCCAGGTGACGATCAGTCCCTTTGCGTGCGCAGGGAGCGCCTCGTACTTCTCTTCAAGCACCAGACGCTTGCGCTTCTCGAGGTCTAGGTCCTCCTCGGCACTCGAGACGTCGTTGAGCTCGATCAGGTCCGCGCGGCGGCGGCAGAGCTCGGCGGCGCGGGTGTGCTCCGCCGAGTCGTCGTTCTCTCGGGCAATCGTCACCCGCCTAGGCATCACGTCTCCGTGGTGCGCGACCTTGATGTCTTCGGCGCGGGTGGCGGCGATCTTCCGCAGGAACTGAGCCGGAGCGGAATCTGGTCCGATCGCGCGGACGAACGGCACGCGAACGACGCCGAACAGCGTTCCAATGACGGTAGCGAGAACCGACATCATCTCCCGCGACGCCGCCTCACCTCCGCCGACGAGCGAATCGTCGGCGATGGTGACACCGTCAATTATGTCGTTGGTGTTGTTGTGGTTGGTTGGGTTGTTGAGCTTGGTGCGCATGGCGCATCCCCCTTGAGTTGAGAACCTTGCTAATCCGAGCGGTGCAATCAGATGCCGCTGATCGCCGCGGCCGCGGCCCGGGGGTTACATGACGGCCTCGATTCGGCCGGTGCGGAGCTCGCGGAGAAGCTGTTTTGCGGTTGGTCCGCGGTGGCCGCGGCGCTCACGCTCGGCACGCTCTGCGGCCCGGCGGCGACGAACGGCGCGACGGCGTTCGGCGGAAGGCGAACCCAGGCAGTCGGGCGTGATCACGGTCATCACGTGAATGACGCCACCGGAGATGTAGGCCGGGGCGACGATCGAGCCAGCGATCAGGTAGATGCATCCGGGTCGAGTGGCCAAACACCACGTAGGGGGCTCAGTTGTGATCTCGGCGGCCGAGAGGCAGGCCAGCATCTGCGATTCGACAACCTCGCAGTAGGTCGGGTCGAGGCCGCGGACGCGTTCGGACCAACGAATGACAGCGTGGCGCGTGGCGCGAATGGTGTGAATTTCGGCGGTGTCCATGCATACATGATCTGCCCCGCCCGTTCATTAGCTGCGTTTGTTCGTAACTCATTCGGGAATACGAAGTGAACACAAAGTGAACACCCTGTAGCCTCCCTCCGTGCTCGACGTGAAGCTCTTCGGGCCCGGAAGCGTCAACCACGTTGATAGCGGCGGGATACCTCGGGAAATCAATCTCAAGGCAGTCGGCTTTCGATTGCTTGCGGTGATGTCATGGGATCTGGCTGAGACTCGACTGCCTGACGGCGATGCCGCGGGCGAACGCCAAGCCGCGCCGCACTCGCATAATCGGGTCGCGAAATCCATCCCGACGGACAAGAACGACGCAGGCGCACGAGCAGCCCGAAAGGTTGATCAGGCGAAGAGTGAACTCAGGTCGGCATTGAGACGTTCTCGCCTCGATGCCGAGGAGTATTTCGATCTCGACGCACCTGAACTGCGAATACGAGCGGGCGCGCCGATTAGATCCGACCTGGTAGACTGCCTTGACTGGTTGCAGTCGCCTGCCCCGCGGCCAGCTTCCGAGAACGAGCGCTGGGAGAATCTCGACCCTCAAACGCTGCTCAGTGCGTCCCGAAAATGGTTTTGGCTGACCGAGGTGGCGCGGCCTCGCATATTCGAGCTGCTCGACGAGGTGATGCTCGAACAGTGGCTCAATCTGGGCGAGGGCGACGAATACTCCGGCGAGGCGATCGCATTCGCTTCGCGCTGGTGCGAGCGATTGCCCGAGAGCGACCGCGCAATGAGCGCGCTGGTCGAGTCGCTGGAGCTGATGAGCAAAGGACTTAGTCCAAAGCGAATTGCCGAGATCCTGCGGCCGGCAGTCGACGGGTTTCGTGGGGCTCCGAGCGACGCGCTTGTCGAGCGGTACAACGAGTTGCTCGCATCGCACGAGCTCGCGAGTGGACTCGAAATTCCCTCGACCGCCCGCCCCGCGCTCGAAGGCCCGCGATTCGGATCGACCTTCCCCACATTCGTCAGCCATCAATTCCGCGGTCGCGAAAAGGAGCTGGACCTGCTGATCCCCACGGATGGGACCGTTGCCGGTTTTCGCCGCGTGGTGGTCGGAGATCCATCAGTCGGCAAATCGGCATTCGCAAACGAGTACTTCCGCAACCAAGGCGATCATTACGGGACACGGATCTGGGTCTCTGGACATCAAGCCACCACGCTGCGTGACGATCTGGCAAATGCGCTCAACCTGACTACAGGTGAGGTGACCGATCGCGTATCTGACGACGAACGACGACGTCTCATCGTGCGGAGCCTGGAGCAGGTCAGACGCCCCTGGTTGTTGGTGATTGACAACGCGGATCGCGACGCAGTCGCGGAACTGTTCGCCCATGAACCGATCGGCGGTGACACGTTGATCACGTCCACCGACCGAGATTGGGACGGATTCGACGGACGACCGATCGAACTTGGAAACCTTGATGTGCCCGACATAACGCGGGTCATTCGCGACTGCGCTCCCGATGCCACGGACGAACACGTAGAGCGCATCGCAGCTCGCGATGATGTGCCCATCGGGATTACGATCCTCATCGCGCAGTCACTTCGCGAGGCAATCAAGGCGTACGGACTCAAGTTTGCTGACGAAGCATCACGACCTGAGATGGAGCGACTGATCGACCAGGTCGTTGACGCCGGGGTCGATGAGACCGTCGAGACGCAGTTGGCACGCGCTGCGGGAGACCTGGAAGGCGCTCGCCGCACAACCCCTACCGCAGCGCGTCCCGTCGCCGAGATCCTTAGCTTCCTTGATGACCGCGAGATACCGCGCGAAGTGATCAACGGCCTGAATCGCATTGGCGAGCCGGCGTTGGCCTCGGACGCTGACACCCGACACGCACTCAAGGCACTTCGCGCCCGCGGGGTCCTAGCTGGGCGGGGGCCGAACGCGTATATCCAAGAGGTCACTGGCGCCGCTATTCATTCGCGCCTTAGCGATGATCAAAAATCGCTTCGCGTTTTCCAGGCCGCGAGCCTGCTGCTTCTCGCAATGCCCAAGAACCCCTCCGACGGCGCCGCGCACGCACGAACCGTCTTCCTGAGCCCGCACGTGATCGACGTGATCAACTGGGCGGACAGGTTGCATGTGAACAAGACCGTTGTGTCCGAGCTTGAGAGTCGCCACGCGCTCTACCTGGCCGGGTCAGCGGAGTGGGAGACTGCGGACCGCTCGCACCGCAACGCCACTTTGCGGGACGAAAGAATGATGGCCGACCCAGCGCTCGGCGAATGGGACGCCAACGACCGAGCGCGAGTCGTGCGCCGTAAAGCCCGATACGGCACCCTTCTCAGGCGGCGCGGACAGAAGGGTGACGGGCTACGAATCTTGCTTGAGGCCCGCGATGAGATTGAGAGGCTCGAGAACTGTGATCCGATTTATCGAATTCACGTGTACGACGCGGTCGCTCGAATCATGCGCGTCACGGACGCCCCGGAAGAGATGATGACGGCAGCCCAGAAGGCCGCTGAAATGGCGCGGGAGCAGCATCGCGTAGGCAAGGTAACGTCGCCAGAAGCTGCGAAATCTCTCGAACTTCTAGTGGACGCTCACCGCATTGCCGGCGGCGCGGCGCACCTTGAGTCCGCGCTAGAGGTCAGCACTGAGATTTTCGAACTGCTGTCGATTCCGCCAGTGGAGGAATGGGAAGCTGTTGAGGATGAGTATCTCCGGTCAGAACTTGGTGGGGTATCCGCTCGATGCGTTCGGGCTTACGGACTGATTCTGCGCGAACTGGGGCGACTCAAGGAAAGTATGAGGGCCCAGCGCTTTGCGAGACGAATACGTGCACTTCACCGGCGTGCAGGTCACTATGAGTTTCACGCTCATCACGACAGCATCGGCAGGCTGCTCATTCAGTTCGGCGAATGGGACGAAGCGATGGAGGAGTGCGAGGCCGGGCGGGTCCTAATCGCCGACTCGTTTTCAGAGACGTACGACCACGCTCGGGCAGCAAGAGTCCTGATCGCGAACGCGCAGATAGGGAAGGCAACAGCTGTTCACCCTCAGCTCCCGGACACCGAACGCACAAAATTGCTGGCGTCCGCGCGAAACACCCTTAACAAGGCGTGCGAGGAGTATCTACTCGAGGCAGAGCTCGGCGAACAGGCAGTCGACAGCTGGAGAGAAGGCACTGTCCCCGATCCAACTTCGCTCGACCACGCTTGGTGCATGCTGGTGACCGCCTTGGCCGAGGCCCACTTGGCTCGCCTGGAGCGAGACGCGTCAAAACTGGAATGGGCGCAGTGCCTGGTCAACAACGTTCGCGAGTTCCGAACAAGGAAGCTTTCGGCGTCTCACCAGCACTTGGCATCATGCGACGAGGTCGAAGGGCACATCCACTGCTCACGAGCGGTCTCCGGCGTCAATGCGCCATCTGCGGGATTCAAGCGCGCTCAGAGCTCATTCGACAAGGCCAGAGAACTCCGTAAGGCAGCGTTCGAGACCACCGACCACCCTCTAGTGGCGGAGATCGACGCATGTGAGGCCGAGCTGATTCGGCTCAGGATCGAGCACGGCGCACGAGAGCCCGCGAAGCTCGAGACGCGGAGGCGAGAGCTGCTTGAGCGATGCCTTGATGTGCGCGCGAGGCTTATTGGTGATGACGCGCCGATAACTGTCGGGACACGGGCGCTTTTGGGGGAGTAGAACCCCTTCTTACCATTTTGCCTGGGTGTCAAAAGGAGTCTCATCGGGTCTGGAGGAGGGCTTACCTATGCGGTTTTTCTTGTCACGATTGTCTCGATGTGACTGGGTTGGCCGGGCTCGGGTGAGTTTTTTGTTCGCGAGCGGGGACCCTTCTACGTTGGGTAGAGGGGGCCCTTCGCCATCTGAACAAAGGGACCCCGATCTCGGCAACTTTGCTCGAGCCGTTCGCACCTCGTCGGCGGGTGCGCGGTCTTCCGGCCGGAAGTTCAAGGCGAATCTGCTCCAGACCATACGCGCGGAAAATCAGTATTGTCGCCTCTACGAGTTAGCCCCTTCGGTTAGAGGTAGTGCGTGCGAATCGCCTCTGCACGGATCGAGAACTTTCGCTCGATCAAAGACGAGACAATTGAATTCGAGCCCTTTACTGCGCTTGTTGGTGCAAACGGATCCGGGAAGTCCACCGTCCTTGCAGCGCTTAACGCGTTCTTCGGGTACAGGACCGACGGCGGAAGCGACTGCTCCAAACTGGTACGTGAGGACTTCCACTTGGGCGACACAAGCGAGGAGGTCCGGATCACGCTCACATTCTCCGACCTCGGACCGGCCGCGACGGAACTTTCACACTACGCGCGGAACGACCAGCTCGTTGTCACTGCTCGTGCGGCATTTGACAACCAGAAGCTGGTCGGCGAAATCAAGCACTTCGGTCAGCGCCTCGGCCTTCCCGAGCTAGGCCGCTACTTCGATGCAGAAAAAAACGGTGCGTCCGCCGCCGACCTGAAAAAGATATACGCCGAGCTTCGCACCGATCATCCGGGCCTAGCCGACGTCAAAACCAAAAACACCATGCGGGATGCACTCCGCGACTACGAAGAGTCGCTAGATCCGGCGAAGCTCACTCTCATCCCGAGCGAGGACAACTTTTACGGAAGCGCGTCTACGTCAGGAAAACTGCGCCCCTTTCTCGAGTGGGTCTACGTGCCGGCCGTGAAAGACGTGAGTTCCGAAGCGCTCGAAAGCGAGGGGCCCGCGCTTCGCGCGTTGGTTGCCCGGGCTATCACCAACCGATCAGACCTCACCAAGCAGATCAGCGACTTGAAGAGGGAGACACGAGAAAGATTCGGAGAGATTCTCGAAGCGAGCAAGGACGACCTGTCCGACCTCTCCGACCGCATCCAAGGTCGGCTCCAAACTTGGTCAAAGCCGGACGCCAGAGTCGGTATGAGCTGGAAGGACGATGGAGACAAGTCAGTCAAATTGGCGGACCCGCAGGCAAGTGTTCAAGTTGGCGACCTCCAATTCATGGGAGAACTTTCGCGACAAGGTCATGGACTCCAACGCTCCTACCTCCTGGCCGTCTTAGAAGAGCTTTCGCATGGCGAGGAGAGTCCCGACGAGGACGGACCGATTGGGCCCTCGCTCGTCTTGGGAATCGAAGAACCCGAGCTATATCAGCACCCCCCACAAGCGAAACGACTGTCGACGGTGCTGGAATCACTAGCCGAGTCGGGAGATCAGGTCATCGTGACGACGCATAGCCCGTACTTCGTACACGGTGAGAGCTTCGAGAACGTTCGGCTGGTGCGCCGCCCCCCGGAGTCACCCGAAACGAAGGTGAGCGCCGCGACGACGGAGGCAGTGTTTTCGCGAGTGAAGGAGGTGCACGGCGATGACACCACACTTACTACGCGGCAACTTACCGGGGCGGCAGCCAAACTCCACCAAGCCCTTACCCCAGCGCTGAATGAGATGTTCTTCTGCCCCCGCATAGTTTTCGTTGAGGGGCTAGAGGATGTCGCTTACATCCTCTCGTGGATCGTTGAGACCGGACGCGAAAATGCATTCATCGAGTCTGAATTCGAGATCATTCCATGCATCGGAAAAGGCAACATCATCCTTCCTGCCGTCGTCGCCGACAAACTCGGCATCCCAACGTTCTTGGTTTTCGACGGCGACAGCGACCTGGAGAACCACAACAACCCGGGCGTCGCCCCGAAGCACCGACGCGACAATGGTGCGCTTGCGCAGCTATGCGGCGCCAAACTTGAGGACGGCTTCCCGACCGAGAATCAACTTGGCGATCATTTTCAAGTCTGGAAGACCAACATTGGGGCTTCATTCGCGGACGAAATGTCGGAGACGCTCCCCGGCAACAGGTTCGAAGAGATCAAAAACGAGTTAGCCGCGGAATTTGGGCACACTCCTGACTTAGGAAAGAACACGCTCTTCGTCGGAGCGCTCGTCGAGAGATGCTTGAAGGAAAACGGCTTTTCAAAGAGCCTTGACGCGCTTTGCGCTGCCCTTTGTGGCGTAGCGGCAGGGGCTGTGAACCCGATCGACGACACGCCCGCGTAGGCGCCCCGCAATCGCGTTTAGGGATGAGTCTTAGAGCGCAAACTCCCGCAAACCAACAAAGCCAAGGAGTCCCAGTGATCCGCACCCCCGTAGTCTCGAGCAACGTCGCGAGCGTGGGCTATGACGAAAAGTCGTCAACGCTTGAAGTGCAGTTCCGCGACAGCTCCATCTACCAGTACTTCGAGGTTCCACCGCACATTTACACCGGACTGCTGGGCGCGAGGTCGGTAGGCGGCTTTTTGAACGATCAGGTGAAGGGCGTCTACCGCTATCGGAAGGTTTGACCATGAGAATCAGAGGCCGGGTTCAGAGGAGGAGTTATCGATGACTGAGATCAAATGCCCGAATTGTGGCACCACCTTCACTATCGACGAGGCGCAATACGCGGACATTGTTCATCAAGTTAGATCGGTCGAATTCGAAAGCGAACTACACCAACGCCTCGCCGAGTTTGAAAGGTCCAAGAAGACTGAGATCGAGCTGGCCGAGACGAAAGCGGCCGAACGGGGACAACGCTCGCTGGCCGAAAAGGAGAAAGAGATCGAGGGCCTCAAAGCCAAGATTGATTCTGCTGAGACCGCCAAGGAGCTGGCGGTGACCAAGGCAGTTTCTGACTTGAAGCAAGAACTAAGCGAAGCAAGAAGTGAACTCGACGTTCAGAAGCAAAAACAGCAGATCGAAAACACCTCGCTAGCCGAATCTCATTCGAAGGAGTTGGCGCTCAAGGATGAACAGATCGAGCGCTACAAGGACATGAAAGCCAGGCTGACGGTCAAGCTGCTCGGTGAAACCCTTGAGCAGCACTGCGAAGCAGAGTTCGAGCGCAATCGCTCACTGGCATTCCCACGTGCGCAATTCGGCAAAGACAACGATGCCTCAGACGGCACAAAAGGCGACTATGTGTTCCGCGATTTCAGCGACGAGGGCATTGAGTACATCTCGATCATGTTTGAGATGAAGAACGAGGGCGACCAGACCGCCACCAAGAAGCGCAACGTTGACTTCCTCGCGAAGCTCGACAAGGACCGAAATGATAAAAACTGCGAGTACGCGGTGTTGGTATCGATGCTTGAAGAGGACTCGGATGTCTACACGGGCATTACCTCCGTCGCCCATATACACCCCAAGATGTTCGTCATTCGTCCGCAGTATTTCTTGGCCATAATCGACCTACTTAGAACAGCCGCACTGTCGACGATCGAAGTCAAGAGTGAACTCGAGCTTACGCGTCGTCAGAACATCGACATAACCAACTTCGAATCCCAACTGGAGAGCTTCAAGTCGGGGTTTTCTCGCAACTACAAGTTGGCTTCGGACCAGTTTGACAAAGCGATCAAGGGCATCGACGACGCGATCAAGGACCTCGAGAAAACCAAAGAATTCCTGCTCAAGTCAGGAAACAATCTTCGGCTCGCGAACGACAAAGCCGAGAACGTCACGATCAAGAAGCTCACCCGAGGCAACCCAACTATGAAGCAGAAGTTCGCGGAGCTCGAGGACACGCGAACCGACTCGCTGTAGTCCCACTATGGGCGAATAATCAACTGACCCTCGTCGATTCGATCCAGTCGGTCAAGAGATGAAGTCCATGCGCCCACCAGAGAGTTAGGCCATTGGATTGTGCCCGTTCGAGGTTTCTCGTCTTGAACACCCCGCTAAGAACCGCCGAAGGCACCACCTGTTGGTTGCCGAACTGTTTCGTCCAGACTCCAGCCTTCACTTCCGCGTCGTTGTTGAGGCGCTTGACGCTGTTGGTCGCGCTATTCGAGACCTTGCACTCGAGCAAGAGAGAGCGACCGTCCCAAAGTCCGACGACGATGTCCGCTTTTCGAGTCCCAACCATCGACTCGCCGCAGAACTCGCCAGGTTCCGGAGCATCCTTGAGCGTCTTGATTTCACGAGTCGCCACCTTGCGAAACCCGGCATCCTCGAGACAATCCATCACAAGGTTCTCCTGCTCAGATTTTGCCGAACTTCGTCGGTTAGTTTCGACCCTTCGCGTGGCGAGAAGGGCTGCCGTCGCGAGCGCGGCGGCGGCGCGCTCCGCTTCTACAGCCTCGCGATTTTCTCCTAGCCATGGAAAGCGGCCACGATCGAGACCGAGGAAGACGGTCTCAACCAAAGTCTTCGCGAGTTCGGGGTCCTGCTTGATCTTGGACGGATTCAGAGTCTTCACGTTTGCGACGACCATAAGGTCGTCCGATGAAATCGGCGGCCCGGCTAAGTATCGAATCGCCTCAAGGAAACTCGGTTTCGACAGCACCTCTGCCGCCTGGTCAGAAAGAAGCTCCAGATCCTTCGTCTGTTCGAATAACTCTTCTACGACCCCGAGTTTTTCCTCAAAGATGGTCGAGTAGCCGTCGACCGATTCGCTGGAACGGGCCTCGATGAAGAGGCGGATGGCTGCCTGCGAGTCGGCGGCGAGTTGTTGATCGTTCCAATGAGGAGGTTCAATCATCTTGATGCAAGCAGTTCGGGAGAAGGAACCGGCAACCGTTCCATCTCCTTGGGCTCGAACTTCGTGAGCCCTCCTGCGTACATCCTTCCATCTCCAAGGGTCGCCACCTCCCTGAGCGATTCAGCAAGTGCGGTCAACTCGGACTCAAGCATCGGTTCGCGCGGGTAGATCCCGTGAGCGATATTGATGTGTCTAGCTTCTGCGGTATTGCGAACAAACGCGGGAGGACGGCGCGCCATGTACGTCGCGAGTATCGGAGCCGGCTTTCGAAGGCCGACCGACCACCATGCCCTCCGATTCTTGGCAACGTACGTCTCGTGCGCTCCATCCTGCTTGGCTCGCGTAAGGAATCGTTGAACCTGCTTCTTCTCCTCGCCGACGAGCTGATCGAGGTCGACGGGAATGTCCACGACGCGTTTCAGGTGATTAGCTTTCGACAAGAACTTCTCCGCGGAAAAAAGCTCATGGGCCCGGGTGATCGAGGGATACAAAACCCGCGAGGGCAGGGCCTCTTCAGAGCTAACGACCCATGTCGCATTTCTACCGGTGACCGTTCCACGGTGGACACGAGCAATTTCACCCAACTGCACAAACCCTTCGGGCATTCGCTTGGGGGGACGGGTAAGCGCAGTCCAGCGCTTCGCCTCCTCCAATCGCTCTCGAAGAACAGGCGACCCTCCGGCGAGCGCGTTCAAATCTTCGATCTTCTTGACGCGCCGCATACGCACCAACGCCGGCGACCCACCTACCTTGAAGCATGAAATGACCGCTGTCGTCTGTGCGTCCTCAAACGGTTGGGCGGTGGGTTCGATCACATGCAACGCCTCGCCGCCGAGTTGCTCCAGAAACAAGCCGCGCACTAGCGATCCATAGTTCACGTCGAGCCACTCCGCTGACGTAATGAACACGCCGACGTCGTCCTTTGAAGCGCGTAGGGCGGTCTGAAGCATGAAGTAGACATGAAGCCCGGCAAGTTGACTCGCCGAATGTCCGAGCCCGTTCGCCTCGCGCACTAGCCACTCTTTCCAAGAAGCGGCGAGGTCGTGGTGCCGAACGTATGGCGGGTTGCCCACGAACAGCGTTCTGCCGGGGAAGTCCTTGAATTCATACTCGCGATAGTCAGACAGCACCACCCGCGAACGTTCGGCGAATCCCGCTGCTGCCAGATTGGCTCGCGAGAGGATTGCCGCGAGCGGGTCCAGCTCGACGGCGACGAGCTTCGCCTTCGGAAAAGTTCGGCCTGCGGCGACGGCGAAGCGCGCCGAGCCGGAGCCAGGGTCTACGACGCGATCCGGCGTCAGCTGCTTGGCGGACCACTCGATCATGGAGTCAACAATCTCTGCCGGCGTGTATGTCGCGCCATCAGGCCGTCGCCGCTCCGGCGACCGCAGCAGACAGAATGCTTCCCCCAAAGGATCCTCGCCGTTTGCGATGGCACGCTGGAGTAGCCGCTGTTGGCGCTTCGAGATCGAAGGGCCAGCGCCCTTCTGAAGCTCATACTCCTCTTCGGACCAACCCTTCACGTCTCGCGCGCCGAGCGCGAGTGCGGCGCTGATGAGATCTCGCTCTGAGCCGAGCGGTGCGGGGTTGCTCACCGAACAAATGTACGCATTGCGACCGACGGAGAGTCTGGCGCCGTGATTTTGCCCAGCTCGGGCACGCCCCGACGATGACCCTCTCGACCCACGCCCACGTCATGGCGGATCTCGACGAGGACGATCGCCGGAGCGCCGAGGCGCTGATTCAGGAAGCCCGCCGGGAGTTCTCCGGAGAGCGTCACCTGACGGTCGTCGGAGACGAACATCAAGGAAAGGCCCCGCTACAGAAGGGGCTCAGAATTGAAGAAGGGGCCCGCGAAAACGTTCGCGTTTTGTTCGCCCCAAAACCAGCTAGCGAGTCGAAGGTCCTCAAACCCGCATAAAATCTAAGCCCTCTTCCGGACTTGAACCGGAGACCCCTTCCTTACCATGGAAGTGCTC